>DATIAJ010000274.1:0-34706 GCA_035458105.1 Nocardioides sp.
CTGGCCGCGCTCGGCATGACCGAGCCGGTCGACGAGGCGCCGGTCGAGCCGAGCCTGGAGTGCCGGTCGAGCGGCTGGGTGTGGGCCCGGCGCACCGGCATCCTGCACCTCGACGCGCACCTCGGCCAGAAGGTCAGCGACGGCGAGCGGCTCGGCACCCTCTTCGACTCCTTCGGCAAGACGCTGCGCGCCGTCTACTCCAACCGCGACGGCATCGTGATCGGCCGGACCGAGGCCCCGCTGGTGAACTCCGGGGACGCCGTGGTGCACATCGCCAGCTGAGCGTCTGGTTGAGTGCGGACGTGTCCTTCGACGTCGCTGCCTTCCGTGCCGGGTTCCCCTCCCTCGATTCCGGCATCGCCCACTTCGACAACCCCGGCGGCACCCAGACGCCGCAGGTGGTCGGGGACGCGATCGCACGCACGCTGACCGGTCCGCTGTCGCAGCGCGGCTCGGCGCTCGTCAGCCAGCGCAACGCCGAGGACGCCGTCGCCGGCTACCGCTCCGCCGTGGCCGACCTGGTCGGCGGCGACCCCGGCGGGGTGGTCCACGGCCGCAGCGCCACCGCGTTGACGTACGACGTCTCCCGCACGCTGGCGCGCACCTGGTCGCCCGGCGACGAGATCGTCCTCTGCGAGCTCGACCACGACTCCAACGTGCGGCCGTGGGTCCAGGCCGCGGAGCGCGCCGGGGTGACGGTGCGGTGGCTGCGCCTCGACCCGGCGACCGGCGAGCTCGACCTGTCGTCGTTCGACGTCATCGGCTCGCGCACCCGCCTCGTGGCCCTCACCGCCGCGTCGAACCTGCTCGGCACCCGGCCCCCGGTCGCCACCGTCGCGGCGCGGGCGCACGAGGTCGGCGCGCTCGTCCACGTCGACGCGGTGCACCACACCGCCCACGCCGCACCCGACATCAGAGGGATGGGCGCGGACTTCCTGGTGTGCTCGGCCTACAAGTTCTTCGGTCCGCACTGCGCTTCGCTGGTCGCGGACCCCGCGCTGCTCGAGACGCTGCGGCCCGACAAGCTGCTGCCGTCGACCGACGTGGTGCCCGAGCGGTTCGAGCTCGGCACGTTGCCGTACGAGCTGCTGGCCGGCGTGACTGCGGCCGTCGACCTGATCGCCTCGGTCGGGTCGGGCGCCACCCGTCGCTCGCGCTTGGTGACCGCTGCTGCCTCGATCGCCGCACACGAGCTGCGGCTGCGGGAGCGGATCGAGGCGGGGCTGGCGTCGTTCGGCGACCACCTCACCCTCCACTCGCGCGCTGCCGACCGGACCTCGACGCTCTTCCTCACCCTGCGCGACCGCTCGCCGCTCGACGTGTTCGAGCACCTCGCCAAGCGCGACGTGCTCGTGCCCGCCGGTACGTTCTACGCGCACGAGACCTTCCGCGCCCTCGGTCTCCCCGTCGACTCGGGCTTGAGGATCGGGCTCGCCGCCTACAACGACGACGCCGACGTCGACCGGCTGCTCGAGGGGCTGGCGGAGGTCCTCGGCTGATCGGTCCATCGTCGCCACGTCGCCGAGCGAACCGACCGCGCCCCTCGCGACGTTGAAGGTCGGGAACGGTTCCCGATGACGAGGCCCGGAAGAGGGTGACGAGATGCGCACGCTGACGCGTCCCAGGATGCAGATCGGTTGGAGGACCTGGCTCGGGATCGGGATCGTCGGGCCCGTGGTCGCCGGGGTGGCGATGCTTCCCTCCAGCGCCTCCGACGTGGACGGTCCCGTCGAGAACGACCACGGCGGGCACGACCACGCGTCGATGACCGCAGGCCTGCAGGACGACCTGGCCCGGGTCCGCCGGGCAACCGCGAGGTTCCACCGGGTCGAGGCCGCCGAGGAGGCCGGCTACCGGCTCGGCTGGGTCAACGGCGCGGGCCGGCTGATCGTCAACACGTGCATCGCCCGCCCGGCGGCCGCCGGGGGCGGCGCGATGGGCTACCACTACTTCAACGCCGATCTGATGGCGACCGACGAGGTCGAGCTCCTCCGACCGGAGGTCCTGGTCTACGCGCCCGACGACGACGGACGCCTGCACCTGGCCGCCGTCGAGTGGGTCGCCCGGAGCGCCACGTCCAACCCCCCGGGCGTCTCCACCGCGCCGTCCGTCCTCGGGATGCCGATGCACATCATCGCCCCGGCGCCCGCCGGGCCGGCGTTCTACCTGACCCACGCGTGGGTCTGGAAGGAGAACCCTGCCGGGATGTTCGCCGACTGGAATCCGGACGTGACCTGCGGCTGATTCCTCTGGCGCCGACGAACCGAACGGCAGGACCATCGCGTTGAGGGGTCGATACCCACGACGCGAGGGGGGTGACCCATGGATCTCGACGAGGACTTCGCCGAGTTCGTCGGGGCCCGCTGGACCTCGCTCTACCGCCTGGCCTACCTGCTCACGGCCTCACCTGCCGGCGCGGAGGACCTGTTGCAGACGACTCTCGAGAAGGCCTACTCGAGGTGGGGACGGATCAGCGCCATGGAGTACCCGGAGGCGTACGTGCGCCGGATGATCACCACCACGCTCGTGTCCAGCCGCCGCCGGGCGTGGAACCGGGAGCACCCCACCGAGCGACTCCCGGAGACCGGCGACGACTCCGGCGAGGTCGGGGCGCTCGACCGGTCGCTGCTCTGGCCGCTGGTCTGCGCGCTCCCGGAGCGGCAGCGTGCGGTGATCGTGCTCCGCTACTACGAGGACCTGTCCGAGGCGCAGATCGCCGAGACGATGGGGTGCGCCCCCGGCACGGTGAAGTCGCAGGCCTCGGCAGCCATGGCGTCGCTGCGCCGCGCGCTCGCCGCGTCGGGCGTCGTCCAGGGAGCGGGTGGGGCATGAGTCTCGACGAGGAGCTGCGCGCGACCCTCGCTCTGGAGGCAGAGCTCCGGGCCGTGCCGCCGCCCGACGTGACAGGTCTGGTCCGTGGCGGTCGCGCCCGCCGGCGACGGCGTACGGCGACCCGGCTCGCGGTCGCCGGCATCGCCGCCGCGGTCGTCGCCGTCACCGCGGCGGGCGTCGAGAACCTCGACCTGCGTTCGGGCGGCGAGATCGCGTCGAAGCCGAGTCCCTCCCCCCGCGCTGATCTCGAGACGATGTCGGAGGACGGTCGGGCGACCCTAGAGCCGGGCACCTACCGGATGTTCGTGGGGAACGACGCGGCCGGCGCACGGGTCGACGTCGACGTGACGGTCGACGGACCCGGCTGGAAGCACGGCGACTTCCCGGTCGTGTCCGACGAGCACGACACGACGTACGCCGGAGTCGGCGTCTATCAGCCGTGGGCCCTGGCCTCGGGCGACGGGTGCGAGACCGACCCGACCCTCGGCCCCCTGGCCAGGACCCCCACCGGGCTGGCAGACCAGCTCGCCGACCTCCCCCGCAGCACCGTGCTACGACAACCTGGGCGGACGAGACTGGCGGGCCTCCCCGCCGTCCACCTGCGCCTGCGCATCCAGGTCGCCTGTCCCGGTTACTACCGGGTCGCGCACGCCGCCGGCGGCACCCGCGGGATCACCTACAGCACCGTCGCCCTCGAGGCACCGGACGTCGTCATCGACTTCTGGGTCCTCGACGTCGACGGCGCGGTCGTCGTCATCGACGAGTGGCACAACGTCGGCGCGCCCGCCGATCTCGCGACCCGGGCGCGCGCCGCCCGCAGGTCGGTCACCTTCGTCGCGGGTGGCTGAGCCCGCTCACTCGCTGATCTGCCCGCCGTCGACCTGCTCGGCGACCTCCTCCGAACCGGCGCCGCCCTCGTGGGCGCTCGAGTCGAGCTCGTCGGTGTCCACCATGTCGCCGACGGTGGCGTTGCCCGCTGGCTCGACGTCGAGCGCCCGCTGCCGGTCGGCGTCGCTGACCCGCTCGCCCGCGCCCGGGAACGCGGACTCCTCGGGGTGCTCTGCGTAGGGGTCGGGCTGGGTGGGGTCGGTCCCGGCCTGCTCGTCGCTCGTCATGCCCTCGACCGTACGCCGCCGGCGTACCGTCGCGACCCTCCGCAGGGGTGGCGGCAGATCGCACCGCCGAGGCCCGCCCGCTCCCGCCCGGAAGGCCTGCTGGCCGGGGATTCCCGAAGCTGTCAGGCCGTGCACGGGCCGACCTGTTCAGGAACCGCCGGCTGGCCGGGGATCGCTGAAGTTGTCAGGGTCTTCCGTGCGACCCGATGTCGGAACCCCGGGCCAGAATGGGCGGATGCCGCACTGGGTGCTCCACGTCGACATGGACCAGTTCCTGGTCGCGGTCGAGCTGCTGCGCCGGCCGGAGCTGGTGGGGCTGCCGGTGGTGGTCGGCGGGCGGGGCGACCCGACGGAGCGGGCGGTGGTGTCGACGGCGTCCTACGAGGCCCGCGCGCACGGCGTCCGCAGCGGGCTGGCGCTCAAGCTCGCCAAGCGGCGCTCGCCCGACGCGGTGTTCCTGCCGGTCGACTTCCCGGTCTACGAAGAGGCGTCGGCGCGGGTGATGGAGACGCTGCGCGCGACGCCGGGCGCGGTGGTCGAGGTGCTGGGCTGGGACGAGGCGTTCGTCGGCGTCGAGGCCGACGACCCGGTAGCCACCGCCCGGCAGGTGCAGGCTGCGGTGCTCGAGGCGACCGCGCTGCACTGCTCGGTCGGCATCGGCGACACCCTGGTGCGAGCCAAGATCGCGACCGACTTCGGCAAGCCGCAGGGCGTCTTCCAGCTGACCCGCGACAACTGGATGGAGGTCATGGGCGAGCGGCCGACGACCGCGCTGTGGGGCGTCGGCAACCGGATCGGCGGACGCCTCGAGGCGATCGGCATCCGCACCGTCGCCGATCTCGCCGGCGCCGCCGAGGAGGCACTGGTCGCCGCGTTCGGGCCGACCAACGGTCCGCACCTCGGGCGGCTCGGGCGCGGCGGTGGCCGCGCCCGCCCGGACGACACCCCGTGGGTGGCGCGGGCCCACGGTCGAGAGACGACCTTCCAGGCCGACCTCACCACGCCCGACGACGTACGCGCTGCCCTGCGCGAGCTCGCCGCGCGGGTCGTCGACGACGTGCGCAAGGAGGAGCGGGCGGTGCAGCGGGTGCACCTCAAGATCCGGTTCGCGCCGTTCTTCACCTTCACCCGCATCCGCAAGCTCGCCGAGGCGACGTACGACGTCGAGGTGATCGCGCAGACCGCCTTCGAGCTCTACCTCGCCCTCGGCGACGACCGGCCCGTCCGGCTGCTCGGGGTGCGCGGCGAGATGGTGCCGCCCGACGGGGGTTACTGACCCGGACAGTGGAGCCCGCGGCCGGTAGGTCCGGCCGCGCGCTCCACCGTCGGCCGCGACCGGGCCTCAGGTCAGCAACGACAACCCCGTGGCGAGCGCGAAGCCGGCGACGGTCGCCAGGCCCGCCCAGTCCCTCGCCTTGTCCTTGGCCTCGGGCACCATCGAGTCGATCAGCATCGTGAGCAGCGCACCCGCGGCGAAGCCGTCGACGAACGCCTGTGCGTCGCTCGTGACCGCGTCGGCGAGCGCGGTGCCGCCGAGCGTCGCCAGGGTGCAGCACGCTGCCACCACCGTCCAGAGGACCAGGACCGAGCGCCGCGAGCGGCCGGCGGAGCGCATGTCGGCAGCCGAGCCGATCGCCTCCGGCAGGTTGGAGGCGAAGATCGCGACCACCAGCGCGGCGCTGACACCGTCCCCCGACGCGATGCCGATGCCCAGCACCGCCTGCTCCGGGATGCCGTCGAGGAACGCCCCCACGGCCAGGGGCGCGCCGGCCGACGAGCCGCCCGATCGCCCGCCCCACCACTCGACCAGACGGTCGGCGCTGAAGTAGGTCAGCCCGCCGAGTGCCAGCCCTCCGGCGACGGCGTACCCACTCCCGATCCGCAGGCCCTCCTCGGCCAGCTCGAACGAGACGCTGGCGATCAGCGCTCCGGCACCGAAGCCGAGCACCAGCCCGACGACGAGCGGAGACCACGAACGTACGAGCGCCAGGACGGCACCGACCACCAGCGAGCTGGCGGCCAGCGCACCCCACCCCAGCGCCTCGAGCACGTCAGCAGACCCTCGACAGCTCGATCTCGCTCACCCGGCCACGGTGCCACCGTTCCCCGGGGGTGTCAGCCCCGGGGACGGTGGCACTACTCCGTGGCGATGGCGTCGAGCACCTTCATCCGCGAGGCGCGGACGGCCGGGACGATCGCGGCGAGGACGCCGAACACGACGGCGATCACCAGGAACACCACGAGCGAACCGAGCGGCAGGGACAGGACCGTGAGGTCCTCCGAGAGCGACTGGCGCAGCGCGACGCCGATGAGCAGCCCGACCGCCAGGCCGAGGACCGCGCCGAGCACCGCGATGGCGATCGACTCCAGGGTGATCATCCGCCGCAGGCGGCTTCGCGACAGGCCGACCGCCCGGAGCAGCCCCACCTCGCGGGTCCGCTCGATCACGCTCAGGCCGAGCGTGTTGACGATGCCGATGACCGCGATGATCACCGCCAGGGCGAGCAGGCCGTAGATCAGGAACAGCAGCTGGTTGACCTGCTGCTTGATCAGCTCGGAGAAACCCTCCTTGTCCTGCACGGTGACGACCGGGATGTCCGCGACGACCTCGTCGAGCGCCGCCTGCACCTCGTCGACATCGGCGCCCTCGGCGACGTTGATGCTGAGCGTGCTGTCGTTGCGCCGCAGCCCGGCGTCCTCGAGGACGCTGATCGGCATCGTCACCCCACCGGTGATGGGGGTGTCCTCGAAGATGCCGACGACCTCGAGGTCGACGGTCTGACCGCCCGGGAACGCCACCGGGAGCGACGTACCGACGTCGGCGTCGAGCTCCCCGGCCGTCGACTCGCTCAGGATGGTCTGGTCGCCGCTCATCTGCTGCGTGCCGCGTCGCATGTCGAGCTCGTAGATGTCGGCGAACTCGTCGTCGACGCCCGTCACGAAGCTCTGGTCCTGCTTGACCAGCGCCACCGAGCCCTGCATCCGCGAGATCGTGCCGACGCCGTCGACCTCGGCCATCTCGTCGCCGATCTTCGTGGGGAAGCCCTGGAAGCTCGGCGACTGGACGAGGAAGTCGCTGCGGAACTCCTGGTCGACGAGCTCGTCGTTGGTCGCGCTGAGCGAGGAGGCGAGCACGCCGACGGCCGACACCACGGCGAGGCCGATCATCAGGGCCGAGGCGGTGGCGCCCGTACGCCGCGGGTTGCGCAACGCGTTCTCGCCCGCGAGCTTGCCGGCGGTGCCGAACAGCTTGCCGAACACCGTCCGGCAGGCCAGCAGCACCGGTCGGCCGAGCACCGGCGCCATCACGGCGACCGTGATCACCCAGATCACCGAGCCCGCGCCGATCCACGCTGCATCCGCGCCGGGCGCGCCGACCAGGCCGGCGGCCATCAGCGCGGCCCCGACGAGGAGGGCGAGGGTGCCGAGGACGAGCCGTCGGCGACCGAGGGCCTTCTCCTGCACGACGAGGTCGTCGCGGAGGGCGGCGACCGGCGGCACCTTGGCGGCACGCCGGGCCGGCACGAACGCCGCGACCATCGTGACGCTGATGCCGACGACGTAGGCGGCGACGACCGTCGTGGGCGTCAGCACCAGCACCTCGCCGGCGATGTCGAGGCCCTGCGCGCGGAACACCGCGGCCAGGCCTCGGGAGAGGCCGAGCCCGAGCAGGAGCCCGAGCGTCGAGCCCAGCAAGGACATGAGGAACGCCTCGATCAGGACCGACCGGGTCACCTGGCGCCGGCTCGCGCCGAGGGCGCGCAGCAGGGCCGACTCGCGGACCCGCTGCGAGACCAGGATGGAGAAGGTGTTGAAGATGATGAAGGCGCCCACGACGATCGCGATCACGGCGAAGGCGATCAGGAAGTAGCCGATGACGTCGAGGAACTGGCCGATCTGCTCGTCGGACTCGTCGATCACCTCCTGCCCGGTCACGGCGGTGAAGCCCTCGGGGAGAACGGTCTTGGCGGCGTCGGCGAGCTCTGTCTGGCTGACGCCCTCGGCAGCCGTGAGGGCCACGGTCGTGTAGGCGTCCTCGCCACCGAGGAAGACGTCCTGGGCCTGGCCGGTCTCGAGCAGCGCCAGTGTGGCGCCGGCGGTGCCGCCACCGTTGAAGTTGGAGGTGCCGACGAGCTCGAACCTCTGGCGCAGGTCGCCGACCGGCAGCAGCAGGGTGACCTCGTCACCGATCTCGTAGCCGCCGCGCTCGGCGGACGAGGCGTCGAGGTTGATCTGGCCGGGCGCGTCGGGCCACTCGCCCGACTCGAGGATCAGGATCGGGTCGCCGGCGACGTTGACGCCGTCGTAGTAGTTGAAGACCAGCGTGGGGGCCCCGGTGCCGCCGACGAGCTTTCCGTCCTCGCCGAGGAGATAGGCACCCACGCCGTCGACGGAGCCGTCGGCGGCGGCGACCTCGGGCAGCTCGCCCAGGCGGTCGACGACCTGCGGCTCCACGAGCTTGGTCGTGCCGGCCCCCGAGGCCTGGAACGACACCTCGCCCTCGGTGCGTACGAGCGCGTCGGAGGTGGAGCCCTCGATGATGTTGTCGAAGGTCGAGCCGAGGCCGTGGCTGAAGGTGAGGACGCCGGCGAGGAAGCCGATGCCGAGCACGATCGCCAGGGTGCTCATGACCAGGCGGACCTTGCGCGCCACCAGGTTGCGCCAGGTGAGTCGGAACACCGCTCAGCCCGCCAGCTCGTCGGAGCGGGGCGCGCGTGCGGCGTCGGACAGGGCGCCCATCCGCTCGAGGATCGCGTCGCGGTCGGGGTCGCGCAGCTCGTCGACGACCTTGCCGTCCGCGAGGAAGAGGACCCGGTCGCTGTACGACGCTGCGACGGGGTCGTGCGTGACCATGACGACCGTCTGGCCGAACTCGTCGACGCTGCGGCGCAGGAAGCCCAGCACCTCCGCGGAGCTCGTGGAGTCGAGGTTGCCGGTGGGCTCGTCGGCGAAGACGATCGAGGGACGGCTGACCAGCGCGCGAGCGCAGGCCACGCGCTGCTGCTGGCCGCCCGACATCTCGCTGGGGCGGTGACCCAGCCGCGGGCGCAGGCCGACGGCGTCGATGACCTGGTCGAACCACGCCTGGTCGGCCTTCTTCCCCGCCAGGTCGAGCGGCAGCAGGATGTTCTCCTTCGCCGTGAGGGTCGGCACCAGGTTGAACGCCTGGAAGACGAAGCCGATCCGGTCGCGGCGCAGGTTGGTCAGCGCCTTGTCCTTCAGCTTGCCCAGCGAGGTGCCGTCGACGACGGCTTCCCCGGACGTGGGCGTGTCCAGCGCCGCCAGGCAGTGCATCAGCGTGGACTTGCCGGACCCCGAGGGCCCCATGATGGCGGTGAACTCGCCCTTCATCAGGTCGACGGTCACCCCGTCGAGGGCCCGCACCTGGGCCTCCTCCGAACCGTAGACCTTCACCAGGTCCCGTGCACTTGCTGCGACGCCGTGCGGCGCCCCTCCCGTGGGCTGCTCAGTCATGGGGAGAAGTCTGGCAGGAGCCTCCGACGCGCGGCCATGGGATAACACCCGCAGCCGACCCTGACATCTGTCAGGGTCGGGCCGGGGTCCAGACCACTGGCCCTAGGTTGTCCTGCGTGGGAGACGTCGCCGCCGGGCTGCTGACCGGGCTGTCCCTGATCGTGGCGATCGGCGCCCAGAACGCCTTCGTGCTCCGGCAGGGACTGCGCCGCAGCCACGTCGGCCTGGTGGTCGCGATCTGCGCGCTGTCCGACGTCGTACTCATCCTCGCGGGCGTCGCCGGCATCGGCGTCCTCGTCGACCGCGCGCCGTGGGCGGTCGAGGTGGTCCGCTGGCTCGGCGTCGCGTTCCTGACCGGGTACGGCGTGACGTCGATGCTGCGGGCCCGGCGCCCGCAGGTGCTCGACGCCGGGGACGGAGCGGTCGAGTCGCGGCGCGGCGTGGTCGCGCGCGCCGTCGCGCTGACCTGGCTCAACCCGCACGTCTACCTCGACACCGTGCTCCTGCTCGGGTCGATCGCCGGCACCCACGGCACGCCCGGGCGCTGGTGGTTCGCGCTCGGCGCCTGCGTGGCGAGCATCGGGTGGTTCGCCGGTCTCGGGTACGGCGCCCGCCTGGCCGCCCCGCGCCTCGCGAGCCCCCGCGCGTGGCAGGTGCTCGACGTGCTCATCGGCCTGGTGATGCTGGCCATCGCCGTACGGCTCGCGCTCGGCGCCTGATCGTCGTACGCCCGTCTCCCCTCGAGGGATATCTGAGGACGAACTGGTAGGCGATGTGGCCGAATCACCTACCAGAACGTCCTCAGACAGCTCGCGAGGCCGGACAATGTCCCCATGAGCGACCGGAAGACGAAGCCGAACGACGCCTCGGTCGAGGAGGTCATCGACGCCGCGGTCGACGAGCGGCGGCGTGAGGACGCGCGCGAGGTGCTCGACCTGATGCGCGAGGTGACCGGTGCCGAGCCGGTGGTCTGGGGATCGTCGATGATCGGCTTCGGCCGCCAGCCCTACACGACGGCGGACGGCAAGGAGCGCGAGTGGTTCGCCGTCGGGCTCGCCCCGCGCAAGGCCGCCCTCACCCTCTACGGACTGACGTTCTACGGCTCCAACGAGGACCTGCTCGAGCGGCTCGGCCCGCACACCACCGGCAAGGGCTGCGTGTACGTCAAGCGCGTGGCCGACCTCGACCGCGCGGTTCTCACCGAGATGATCGACCGCTCCTGGCGGGAGAACCACCACCCGGCGTGAGGCGCGGGTCAGGAGTCCTGCGGAGCCCGGGTCATGTCGGCCGCCTCGCGGGCGACGGCCTCGTCGTGCCGGGCGTGGAGCCGCTCGCGGACCTCGGACGGCTCGTAGTGGCGGCGCACCCGCTCGTCACGGGCGACGGCCGCACCGGTGGCGACCCCGGCCAGGATGCCGGCCAGGCCGACCCACTTCCACACGCGCATGTCGACGAGCCTAGCGGGGGGCGTGCGTCGATCGTGCAGACTGCGCGCATGACCTCGGCCCTCACCCTCGACCAGGCGGTGGACCTGACCCGCAGCGGCGACATCTGGTTGTTCCGCGGCCGCCGGGCGCCGGACCGTGCCATCCGGGCTGTCACCAACTCGCCGGTCAACCACGTCGGGGTGGCGGTGGTCGTCGACGACCTGCCGCCGCTGATCTTCCACGCCGAGCTCGGCAAGAAGCAGCTCGACGTCTGGACCGGCGCCCACCACCGCGGCGTCCAGCTCCACGACCTGCGCGACGCGGTCGCCCGCTGGCAGACCGAGTACGACCAGGACGCCTGGGTGCGCCAGCTCAGCCCGGAGATCGGCCGCGACGAGGAGGACGGCCTGCTGCGCGCGATCGCCCGGCTCGACGGGGTCTCCTTCCCCAGCCTCACCCGGCTCGGCGCGCGCTGGCTGCGGGGCCGCGATGCGTACGTCCCCCACCGCAAGCGCGGGCAGCGGGTCACGCCGGAGGCGGCGTTCTGCGCCGAGATCGTGGCCACCTGCTACATCGAGATGGGCATCCTGCGCGACGACCGACGCGCGACCTGGTACGACCCGGGCAAGTTCTGGAGCGGCGACTACCTGCCGATCTCCGAGGGCTGGACGCTCGGCAAGGAGGTCGCGGTCAGCCGCTGACCAGGTCGAGTGCGGAAGTGGTCGTAGTCGGCACGGGGCCGGGCACTCGACTCACTCGATCGAGCGAGCGAGCCGGTCTGCCACCACCCGGACCGCGGCCCGGAGCTCGGGACCGCCCACCACCGTGAACGGGAGCGGGACGTGGGCGAGCCACTCGCCGGCGTACGCCTCGGGGTTGCTGGTGCTGCCGACCAGCTCGCACCGACCGTCGGGCAGCTCGCGCAGCTCGCCCAGCGGCGGGCGGACCCACGGCCGCACCTCCTCGACGGGGACGTCGAAGACGACGTGGGTCTCGTGCTCCCAGCCCTTGCCGAGGTTGGCCTCGAGCTCGGCTGCGGGGTCGAGGTCGGCCGGTACGTCGAAGGTGCCGTCGAGGCGCTCGACCTCGGTGATCCGGTCGATCCGGAAGGTCCGCAGGGCATCGGCGTGGTGGGAGTGGCACAGCAGGTACCACCGGCCGTAGCGCACCACCACCGACCACGGGTCCACCTCGAACGTGCGGGCGTTGCCGGCCGCGGTGCGGTAGCCGATGCGGACCTGCTGCTGGGCCGCCACCGCGGCCACCAGCCCGCTCGCCACCTCCGGGTCGGGCCGGACCGACGACCGCTCCGGCACCGTGCGCGCGGTCTCGCGCACCGCGGCCGCCTGCCGGGCGACGTTGGTCGGCAGCACCCTCAGGATCTTGCCCAGCGCGGAGCCCACCGGGTCGTCGGGGTCGGCGACCGCGTGGTGGGAGTCGAGAGCGGCCATCACCAGGCCGAGGGCCTCGGTCGCGGAGAACACCAGCGGCGGCAGCCGGAGACCGCGCCCGAGCGTGTATCCCCCATAGGGCCCACGCGTCGACTCGATCGGGATGTCGGCCTCGCGCAGGATCGCGACGTAGCGCCGCGCGGCGCGCTCGGTCACGCCGAGGCGCTCGGCCAGCTCGGCGGCGGTGACCCCGGGACGCGCCTGCAGGACGTCCAACGCCCGCAACGCCCGCGCGGTCGGGCTGATCTCGCTCATCACGACATCGTCGCACCGGTTCCGGACGTCGACCGTCCGGAATGGCCCCTAACGTGGAGGCCGAGGGTCGACGACACCGATCAGAAGGAGAACCCATGGACATCGTGCTCATCGCCGGACTCTGGCTCGACGGCTCCGCCTGGGACGACGTGCTGCCCGAGCTGGAGAAGCTCGGCCACCGCGGCATCCCGGTGACGCTGCCCGCGCAGGGCGACGGCGCCACCTCGGCGTCGTACGACGACCAGGCCGCGGCGGTCGTCGCCGCCGTCGACGCCGCCGAGGGGTCGCCGCTCGTCGTCGGGCACTCCGCCGCGTCGACGCTCGCGTGGGTGGCGGCCGACCGGCGCCCCGACGCCGTGACCGGCGTCGTCCTGATCGGCGGCTTCCCCACCACCGACGGCAACGCGTACGCCGACTTCTTCGACGCCGACGGCGACGCGGTGCCGTTCCCCGGGTGGGAGCCCTTCGCGGGGCCGGACTCCGACGACATGTCGCCCGAGCTCAAGGCCGAGGTGGCGGCGGCCACGCACCCGGTGCCCGTGAGCGTCACGAAGGGCACGGTGCGCTGGACCGACGAGCGTCGCCACGGCGTGCCGCTCACGCTGGTGTGCCCGGAGTTCAGCCCTGCCCAGGCGCAGGAGTGGATCGACTCCGGCGACGTGCCCGAGCTGGCCGACGCGACGGCGCTCGAGCTCGTCGACCTCGAGTCCGGGCACTGGCCGATGTTCACCCAGCCGGCCGCGCTGGCGGCGCTCATCGACAAGGCGTCGAGGCGCTGACGCAGCCGCCGGCGCCCCGGGACCTCAGTCCAGGAGCTCCTCGGGCGCGGCGGCCATCGTCGGGAGGTCGGCGGGGGCGCGGTCGGCGGGCTTGACCGCCTCGAGCGGCGTCGACGGCGTCAGCGGCGTGACCGGCAGGACGACGTACCCGCTGGGCACGCCGGAGGCCAGGTCGACGTCGACGTCGGCGAGCTCGGCCGGGGCCACCCCCAGGGACACGGCGACGGCCAGCGCGTTGTCAGGTCGGTCCTCGGGGTCCTTCTGCAGCAGCGAGGCGACGACGTCGCGCAGGTCCTCCGGGACCTCCTCGCCGAGCGGCGGGGGCGGCTCGTTGACATGGCACAGCGCCGTCGCGATCGGCGTACCGCGGTCGAAGGGTCGCTTGCCGGTGAGCATCTCGTGGGCGACCACGCCGAGGGCGTAGAGGTCGCTCGCGCCGGTCGCCGGCTGACCGATCGCCTGCTCGGGGCTGATGTAGTTGGGGGTACCGAGCATCTCGCCGACGCGCGTGTGACCGATCGTGTCGATCGCGCGGGCGATGCCGAAGTCGGTGAGCTTCACCAGCCCGTCCTCGCGGAGCAGGATGTTGGCGGGCTTCACGTCTCGGTGGACGACCCCGGCATCGTGGGCGGTGCCGAGCGCGAGGGCGGCCTGGCCGAGGATCGACCGCACGGCCTCAGGCTGCATCGCGCCCTGCTCGCGGATGATCGCCGACAGGGGCAGGCCCTGGACGAGCTCCATCACGAGGTAGGTGCGGTGGTCGTCCTCGCCGTAGTCGAAGACGGTCGTGATGTTGGGGTGCAGGAGCGCCGCCGAGTGGAGGGCCTCGTCGCGGAAGCGCTCCGCGAAGATCTCCTCGTTGTCGGGGTCGGCGCGCATGACCTTGACCGCGACGTCGCGCTTGAGCACGTCGTCGACGGCACGCCAGACGTCCGCCATGCCGCCGGAGGCAATGCGCTCCTGCAGGACGTAGCGGTCCCCGAGACGGAGTCCTTCCACGAGCCTGTGCATCGGGCGCTGCCCCACTTCTCTCGAATCAGGCACGCGGATGGCGCACCAGCGATCGAGGTTACTCCGACTTTCATCCATTCCTGCCTTTTCCGGCTCCACGACCACCCACGGGGGTGGAACCGTTGACAACGTACAACCATCTGGTTGTATGTTGGTCTCATGACCGAGAACGACGAGGACCGGGCAGACGCCTGGTTCCACGCGCTCTCCGACCGGACGCGCCGCGACATCCTGCGGCGCGTGCTGGCGGGCGAGCACTCCGTCTCGAGCCTGGCGCGCAGCTACGACATGAGCTTCGCCGCCGTCCAGAAGCACGTCGCCGTGCTCGAGCGCGCGGGCCTGCTGACGAAGCGCCGTCAGGGGCGCGAGGCCCTCGCCAACGGTGACGTCGAAGCCGTGCGTTCGGTGGGGGCGATGCTCACCGAGCTCGAGGCCCTCTGGCGCGGCCGGATCTCCCGGATGGACGAGCTGTTCGCCGAGCAGCGCCAGCAGCAGGACCAGCAGCAGACCCCGCACGACCCACCCCACACCAACGGATAGAACGGACCGCAACCATGCCTGTCACCGACGTCAAGCACGACCTCGACGCCCGTACCCTCACCATCACCGCCGACTTCGCGGCGCCCGTCGACCGCGTGTGGGAGGTGTACGCCGACCCGCGCCAGCTGGAGCGCGTGTGGGGCCCTCCCGGCTACCCCGCCACCTTCGTCGACCACGACCTCGTCCCCGGCGGGCGGATGAACTACTACATGACCAGCCCCGAGGGCGAGAAGTACTACTCCTACTGGAACGTGCTCGAGGTGCAGCAGCCGAGCCGCTTCGACTTCAGGGACGGCTTCGCGCTCGACGACACCTTCGCTCCCAACCCCGAGCTGCCCGAGGCCCTCAACAGCTACAGCTTCACCGAGACCGACGGCGGCACCCGCGCGACCTTCGTCGGCACCTACGCCAGCGCCGAGGCCCTGCAGAAGGTGCTCGACATGGGCGCCGTCGAGGGCTCGAGCCTGGCCATCAACCAGATCGACGACCTGCTCGCCGCCTGACGAGCCGATCCCACGGAAGAGAGACCTGACATGCGACCCATCGTCGTCACCGAGTTCATCACCGCCGACGGCATCGTCGACTCCCCCGGCGGCGGGGACCACCCCCACGCCGGGTGGACCTTCAAGGACGTCGACTTCGTCGAGGAGGCCTACGACATCAAGGGCCGCGAGATGGCCGACGCCACCGCGCTGCTCTTCGGCAGGCAGTCCTACGACGAGTTCGCGCCCGTGTGGCCGTCGATGGAGGAGTTCGCGACCTACAACGCGATGCCCAAGTACGTCGTCTCGACGACCCTGCCCGGCGACACCGCGCCCTGGGGCGAGGGCACGGTCGACGTGCTGCGCTCCCTCGACGACGTCGCGGCGCTGAAGGAGACCGACGGCGGGGAGATCCACGTCCACGGCAGCGCCCGGCTGGCCCAGGGCCTCGCCGGCGCCGGCCTCGTCGACCGCTACCACCTGCTGGTCTTCCCGGTCCTCCTCGGCAGCGGCAAGCGGCTCTTCGCCGACGGCGACAAGACCAGCCTGCGGCTCGTGGAGCACGCGGCATACAGCAACGGCATCACGCTGCAGCGCTACGACGTCGTTCGCTGAGCGCCCCGTCGCTGGTCGAGCCGGTCGACGGGCGGACGCCCTCGACCGGCAAGCGGCCCAGCGGCAACAATCACCCGGTGGAACTCGCCCTGCTGCTCGTCTCGATGGCAGCCGTCGTCCTCGCCGCCACCGCCGTCAGCGAACGCCTCCGCATCCCGGCGCCGCTCCTGCTGGTCGTCGTCGGTGCCGCGGCGGCGTACGTCCCCGCGGTGCCGACGATCCACCTCGAGTCCGAGGTCGTCCTGCTGGGGCTGCTGCCACCGCTGCTCTACGCGGCGGCGATCCAGACCTCCCTGGTCGACTTCAACGCCAACCGCGGCACCATCCTGCGGCTCTCGGTGCTGCTCGTCGTCGTCACCGCGCTGGCGGTGGCGGTGGTCGTGGAGTGGCTGGTGCCCGACCTCGGGTGGGCGGCGGCGATCGCGATCGGGGCGGTCGTCGCGCCGCCGGACGCCGTCGCGGCCACCGCGGTCGCCCGGCGCATCGGGCTGCCGCGGCGGGTGGTGACGATCCTCGAGGGCGAGTCGCTGCTCAACGACGCCACCGCCCTCGTCACCCTCCGCACCGCCATCGCCGCGCTCTCGGGTGCCGTCACCTTCGCCGCCGTGGCCGGCGACTTCGTCCTCGCGGCCGGCGGCGGCCTGGTGATCGGCATCCTGTTCTTCCTGCTCGTCGCGTGGCTGCGCAAGCGCATCACCGACCCCCTGATGGACACCGCGATCTCGTTCCTCACGCCGTTCGCGGCGTTCGTCGCGGCGGAGGAGATCCACGCCTCCGGCGTCATCTCGGTCGTCGTGGCCGGCCTGCTGCTCGGCCACAAGGCGCCGATCATCCAGACCGCGCAGTCGCGGATCACCGAGCGCATCACCTGGCGCACGGTCGCCTTCGTGCTGGAGAACACCGTCTTCCTCCTCATCGGCCTCCAGCTCGACTGGATCCTCGAGGACGTCCAGGCCTCGAGCCTTCCCGCCGGCCGCATCGCCCTCGTCTGCCTGGCGACGCTGCTCACGGTCGTCGTTGTACGCCTCGTCTACATGCAGGCGACCGGCTTCCTGCGCCGGCGTGACCCGCTCCCGGCCTCGTGGAGCTTCCTCATCGGTTGGGCCGGGATGCGCGGCGTGGTCACCCTCGCGGCCGCGTTCGTCATCCCCGAGGACGCGCCGCACCGCGAGGTGCTGCTCCTCGTCGCGTTCACCGTCGTGGCGGGCACGCTCCTCGTGCAGGGCCTCACCCTGCCGCTGATGACGCGGCTGCTCGGGGTCCCCTCGCCCGACCCGGCCGAGGACGCCCTCGCCCGCGCCGGCCTGCTCCAGCAGGCGGCCGACGCGGGGTTCGCCCGCCTCGACGAGCTGGAGTACGACGACCACCACGGCGTCGTCGAGCAGGTGCGGGCCCGCGTCGACCAGCGCACGTTCGCCGCCTGGGAGCAGCTGGCCACGGCGACCGACGAGGAGACGCCGTCGGAGCTCTACGCCCGCATCCGCGGCGAGATGATCGAGGCCGAGCGGGCCAAGGTGCTCAAGGTGCGCAGCCGGGGCCACGTGCCGTCGGAGGTGGTGAGCCAGGTCCTCGGGATGCTGGACATCGAGGAGTCGATGCTCGACGCCGGCTCCGCGGCGCGCGCCGGCGTACGCGACGGGACCCTGGCCTTCGCCGGCGGCCGCACGTGCGACGACCTCGAGGAGCACCCCGCTGTCGACACGCATCCCGAACCCGCCTGCGCCACCTGCCTGGCCGACGGCACCCGCTGGGTGTCGCTGCGGCAGTGCCTGACCTGCGGCAACGTCGGCTGCTGCGACTCGTCCGTCGGCCGGCACGCGACCGCCCACTTCCACGACAGCCTGCACCCCGTGGTCGAGTCCGCCGAGCCGGACGAGTCCTGGCGGTGGTGCTACGTGCACAACCTCACCGGCTGACCCGCCCGCTACTAGGCTGGAGAGCATGGGAGCGCCCGCGATCGTCATCGCCTCCACCCACCACGCGGCCGAGCTGGGCGAGGCGTTCGCCCGCTACGAGCGGGAGTACGACGTCCGCATGGCCACCGACGAGGCCACCGCCAAGGCCTGCGCCAAGGAGCTGCTCACCACCGGGCACCAGGTGGCGCTGTTCGTCGTCGACAGCGACCACGACCGCGAGAAGCTCTACAAGCTGATCGGCGGCACCCGGCAGGCCGTCCCGACCGCCCGTCGGCTGATCGTCACCCACGTCAGCCGGTTCCGCGAGGACAACCAGACCTTCCGCCACGCCGTCGCTGCCGGCAAGGTCGACGCGCTGCTGCTGATGCCGCAGGGACCGCGCGACGAGGAGTTCCACCTCGCCGTCGGCGAGCTGCTCAACGAGTGGAACGCCACCGTTGCCACACCGGTGGTGGAGAACGTCCGCATCATCACCCCGGAGAAGGACGCGCTCGCCCGCGACCTGCTCGACTACCTCGCCCGCGTCGGGATGCCCGCGGGCGTGCACCACCCCGACAGCGAGGTCGGGCGCGAGGTGATGGCCAGCTGCCCGGAGGACGAGGGCCGCTGGCCGATCGTGTCCTCGCTGGCCGGCTGGTGCGGCCACTGCCCCGACGTACGGTCGCTGGCCAACCAGCTCTACGGCCGCCCCGACGACATCGACGTCGACGAGGTGGTGGACCTCGTGGTGGTCGGCGCGGGCCCGGCCGGCCTCGCCGCGAGCGTGTACGCCTCGAGCGAGGGGCTGTCCACGGTCTGCCTCGAGGCCGAGGCGATCGGCGGGCAGGCCGGCACCAGCTCGATGATCCGCAACTACCTCGGATTCCCGCGCGGCATCTCCGGCATGCGGCTCGCCCAGCGCGCCCGCGGGCAGGCGCTGCGCTTCGGCACGCGGTTCTTCACCGGCTGGCCGGCGACCGGGATCTCGCAGTGCGAGCACGGTGACCACCACGTCGTGCACACCGACGGGGGCGACGTGCACGCCCGCTCAGTGCTGGTCTCCACGGGCGTCGACTACCGCCGCCTCGGGGTGGAGTCCCTGGAGGAGCTCGTCGGTCGCGGGGTCTACTACGGCGCCGCGATGGCGGCTGCACGCGAGCTCGCCGGTGACCACGTCGTGGTGGTCGGCGGCGGCAACTCGGCCGGCCAGGCCGCTATCCACGCCGCCCGCTTCGCCTCCTCGGTCACGGTGGTCGTGCGCCGGCCCGACCTGACCGCCACCATGTCGTCGTACCTCATCGACGAGATCGAGTGGAACCCCCGCATCACCGTGCGGCCCTGCACCCGCGTGGTGGACGGCGGTCCGGACGACGTCGGGCAGCTCGCCTGGCTCGACATGGAGGACGTCGACACCGGCGCGCGTGAGCGGGTCGAGGCGCGCGGGCTGTTCCTGCTCCTCGGTGCGGCCCCCGAGTGCGGCTGGCTGCCGGACGAGGTGCTGCGCGACGAGCGCGGGTTCGTCCTGACCGGGCGCGACGTCCCGACCGAGCACTGGGCAGACGGCGTGCCACCCGAGGACCTGGCGACGACGGTGCCGGGCATCTTCGCCGGCGGCGACATCCGCGCCGGGTCGATGAAGCGGGTCGCGTCGGCGACCGGCGAGGGTGCGTCGGTGGTGTCGTCGGTCCACACCTGGCTCGGCCAGTAGGCGCGGATCCGGCTACATCGACAGCAGCAGGAAGAGCACGGCCAACGCCGGCAGCGTGCCCTGGGTGATCGCCGCGCGCGCCATCGAGCGGTCGTGGGTCACGAGCACCAGCGCGGCGCCGAGCATCGAGCCGGTGCCGGCGAGCGTGAGCGCCCGGCCGACGTCCTCCTGGCTGCCGAGCAGCGCGAGCCCGACGATCGTGATGATCGCGAGGAAGAGGTTGTAGAAGCCCTGGTTGTAGGCCATCGGCGCCAGGACCGGGGCATCACGCTCCGAGACGCCGAAGGTCCTGCGGGTCGCGGGCTCGGTCCACCGGAAGGACTCGAGCACCCAGATGTAGACGTGCAGCAACGCGGCTCCGGCCGCGAGCACCCCAGCGAGGACGGTCATGCCCGCACCCTAGGCCCGCCTTACCCCTGGGAGGGTGGCGCGCCGTACGCCGGCGGCGCCACACTCGCGTCGAACGGCCACCCGGCCGTGAGGTTCGAGGGAGGTCCCATGGGACGACTGATCGGCATCCTGCTCGTGGTCTGGCTCGTCATCGGCGGCATCGCCGCCTTCCAGCGCGGCTACTTCGAGGACACCAGGACCAACTGCTCCGAGGCCGGCGACATCGCCCTCACCGTCGTCGCCGGGCCGCTCAACTACGTCGGCGTCAACCCGGAGGTCGACTGCGCCGACATCGACATCGACGTCCCGGAGCCCAGCGAGTAGTCGCCGGCGGTCAGGAGCCGTCCACGAGCCACGCCGGGACCCAGTCCTCGGGCGGGTCCTCGCCGACGCGACCGTCGACGGCCTCGCGGAGCAGGTCGGCGTGGCCGGTGTGCCGGCTGTACTCCTCGAGCAGGTCGACCAGCAGCCGGCGCAGGCGCGGGTGGTTGCCGTTGCCGTCGTCGACGTGGGCCACCAGGTCCAGGCCGCCCTCGGCGAGCGCGGCCTCGATCCGCCGGGTGTTGCGGACGACCGCCTCGTCGAAGACGGCGTACGTCTCGTCGGCCGTGAACGCCTCGGTGGTGAACTCCCACTCGTCCGTGCCGTCGTGGCCGAGCGAGCGCCACGGCTCGACGAGCTCCTCGCCGCGCAGCTTGGTGGTGAGGTAGTAGTCCTCCGCCATCGCCAGGTGGAGGAGCAGCCCGCCCAGGGACAGCGCGGATGACGGGACCCGGTGCCGGAGCCCGGCCTCGTCGAGGCCGTCGGCCTTCCACCGCAGGGTGGCGCGCATCCGGCCCAGCGCCCCGGTCAGGTGCTCGGCCTCGGTGCCGTCGATCGGCGGCTCCCACGGCGGCGGGACCCAGGGTCCGGCCGCCTCCTCAGTGCTCTCGTCTGTGCCCATGGCGGCGACGCTAGGCCAGGTTCCGGACGTTCGCGTGCCGGTTAGGCTCGCGGTGTGCCTGACCTGACCCACGTCCCCACCGCGCCCCTGCTCGCCGGCGGCCTCGTCGGCGGGTTCGCGCTCGCCCAGCAGACCGGCGTACGTCCCCTCGGCGGGGCCGCGATGCTCGGCGCCAACCTCCTCGCTGCGCGGCAGTGGTACGCCGTCGGCGGCGCGCCGCTGGCCGCGGGCCTCACGGCCGCCTACTGGACCGCCATGGGCGTCTCCCACCCGTTGGCGAAGAAGGTCGGCACCTGGCCGTCCGTCCTCGGCGTCACCGCCGTCGCCTCCGGGGCGGCGTGGCTGCTGGCCGACCGCCGCCGCTGACGCCTCAGTCCTCGGGGAGCGCCGCGAAGGCGGCCTGCATGTCGCGGTACCAGCCAAGCGACTTCTTCGGGTGACGCCAGCGTCCCTTCATCTCCTTGCGCGCGGGCAGGTGGGAGGCATCGCCGTCCTTCTCGGCCTGCTTGAGGTGCTGGTCCTGCGCGTTGATCACGTCGTCGTGGGTCTCACCACGGTGGGCCAGGTCGCACGGGCCGCCGAGCTGGCGGCAGGTCATGGTCTTCATCTCGGTACTCCTTGTCGAACGGGCTTCACCTACGTGACGGGCGGGCGGCCACGGATGTGACACGTGCTCGCACCCGCCCGTAGGTGGCGGCAGATTGCACGACACGCATGGCGCTGGCTGCAATGTGCCGCCACCTTGGAGGCCAGCTTGCGTCCGCCGCCGCAGGGTGGCGGCAGATTGCGCTTGTGCCGGCTCGCGGCCTGCGATGTGCCGCCACCTTCGCGGGTCGGACCGGTCACCGGACCGAAGGCCCCTCGCGGCGTACGACCCGGGCGAGGACGGACGGCTCGGCGCGGAACGTGATCGCCCGGACCCTCCCGTCGACGACCTCGAAGTCGAAGACGACCGCGGCGGCGCCCCGGTGGAACCACGCCGATGCCGGGCGGTCGCCCACGAACACGGCCATCGCCGCGTGCGCACTCCCGTTGAAGAACGCGGCCACCTCGTCGCGCCCCTCGATGGAGGCGGGCGTCCCGGTGAGCACCGCCGCCTGGTCCGCGCCGACCACCGCATCGGGTGCCAGGAGCTGCAGGAGCCGCTCGAGGTCGCCGCCGCGCGCCGCAGCCATGAAGGCGTCGACGACCTCCCAGTCGGCCAGCGCGTCCTCGGGTGCCGGCTGGGCGACCTTGGCCCGCGCCCGCGACGCGAGCTTGCGCGCCGCGACGGGCGAGGTGTCGAGGACCGCGCCGATGGTGGCGAAGTCGAAGCCGAAGCTGTCGTGCAGGACGAAGGCAACCCGCTCGCGGGGGGACAGCCGGTCGATGACCGCCTGCAGCGCGATGCCGACCGTGTCGGCCAGGGCCACGTCGTCCGCCGGGTCGGTCACCGGGTCGGACCACGGGTCGGCCGCGTCGTCGAGGTGCGGGTCCTCCACCGGGACCGGCGTCCGGGCCCGGAGCCGGTCCAGGCACAGCCGGGTCGTGACGGTGGTCAGCCAGGCCGCGAGGTTCTCGATCTCGGTGCCGTCGCGGGCGACGGCGCGGTCGAGCCGCAGCCACGCCTGCTGCACCACGTCCTCCGCCTCGGCGTGGTCACCCAGCACGCGTGTCGCGATGCCGAGCAACCGGGGCCGTTCGGCCTCGAAACCCTCCGTCAGGTCCATGGGTCCACCCTTCCGCCTGCAGGTCGTCTCGACCACCTCGACGCACCAGCGGCCGAAGACGTGACCAGCCGTCCCGCACACTGGGGGACATGCCCGCCCCCCGGCCCCGCGCTGCCGGCCCGGTCGCCGCCGTCGCCGCTGTGCTGGTGCTGCTCGCCGGCTGTTCGAGCGGGACCGGCGAGGCCGCACCCTCCGATCCCTCGGACACCCCGAGCAGCCCGAGCACCGCCACGCCCACCGAGCCGAGCGAGTCCTCGGACGAGCCGACCGAGGAGCCCAGCGAGAAGCCCACGGAGGACGCCACCGAGGAGCCGAGCGAGGAGCCCGAGCCGGTGCGCCCGGTCTCGATGGCTGCCCTCGCACAGGCCGACCTGACCGGCGGCGGCCTGCGGCTGGGCGCGGTGCGCGAGCGCACGCCCGCCTACACGTCGTACGACGTCACCTTCGCCTCGACGACCAACGGGCGGGGCACGGCGCCGCTGCGGATCAGCGGCGTGCTCAACGTGCCGACCGGGCGCGCGCCCCGGGGTGGTCAGGGATGGCCGGCCGTGGTGCTGGCCCACGGCTACATCGACCCGGCTGTCTACGTCCGCGGCCAGGGCATGACGCGCGAACGCGGGTTCCTGGCCCAGCGCGGCTACGTCGCGCTGCACGTCGACTACCGCAACCACGCCGAGTCGAGCGACGACCCGCGCATCGAGCAGGCGGTGCGCCTCGGCTACGCCGCCGACGCGATCGCCGCGCACCACGCGCTCCGCAGGTCCGACGACGTGCGGGTCGACCCCGACCGGATCGCCCTCTTCGGGCGGTCGATGGGCGGCGGTGTGATGATGAAGGCGCTCACCGCCGAGCCCGGTCTCTTCGCCGCCGGGGTGGGGTGGGCCTCGGTCTCGAGCCTGGAGGCGGAGAACTTCGCCCAGTTCCAGCGCCCGGACGCACCGCTGCCCGAGCTCGAGGCGGAGTTCCGCGGACGGCACGGGCTCCCCGCCGAGGACCCGGCGTTCTGGCGGGGCGTCTCGCCGCGACCGCTCTTCGACGAGGTCACCGAGCCGGTGCTGATGGTGCACGGCCGCTTCGACGACACCTGCCCGCCCGCGTGGGCGCGGGCCACCCAGCGCGCGATGACGCAGGCGGGCGTCGACGCGACGCTGGAGTGGTACGACGACGGGCACGCGTTCGGGCCGGCCTTCATCGCGGCGATGGACCGCACCGTCCGGTTCCTCGACGCCCGGATGCCCGCCTGAGGGAGCCGATCACCCGGCCGGTGCGTCCCACCTCCATGCACCGTCTCGGAATCGCCCTCGCCTGCGGGGTCCTCGCACTGCTCACCGGGTGCGGGACCCAGGACTCCGGCGGACCCGCCGACAGCCCCTCCGACGGTGCCGGCAACCCGACCCGGGAGCCACCCAGCCCCCCGACGGGCCAGCCCACACGCAAGCCGACGGTGCCGCCGAGCGGCGCCCTGCAGAAGGTCCGGGTCGTCGGCGAGGTCGTCCAGGTGGGCGACTGCGTGGTCGTGGAGGACGACAACGCCACGACCTGGACCATCACCGGCGACCGGGCCCGCGAGCTGGTCGCGGGCGATCGCGTCGCGGTGACCGGTACGCCCGACCTCACCGCGACGGGCTGCGGCGGCCCGCTCGTGCAGGCCACGCGGATCACGGTCGTCGCTGGGTCCGCTCCCGGCTGAGAGACGGACGGGGCCGGGAGCACCAGGCTCCCGACCCCGTCCGGTCGTCTCACGGGTCGATCAGGCTCCGACCAGCGGCGATCAGTACACCCTGATCCGCATGCCGGTGCCCTCCTGGCGGAGGACCCTGATCTGCACGCCGGCTCCGGCCGTCTTCACACCGACCCGGGGCAGGCCCGCGTCGACGAACGGCTGGAAGTAGCGGTTGGGGTCGCTGTCGTCGAACAGCGGGTTGGCGTTGCGACCCCGGATGTAGCTCCTCCGCCCGTTCGCCGTGAGGTAGAACGAGTCGGACTTCTGCAGGCCGAACGGCGCGTCGTAGGTCTGGATGCGCCCGCGCCACGCCTGGCCCTGGAGGTTGTAGTGCGCCTCGGGGTTGGCGTCGATCGGCAGCACCAGTCCCTCACCAGGGTGCTGGCTGGTGTTGTTGTCGGTGAACGACGAGTCCCAGTAGTTCACCAGCAGGCCGTCCTGGTAGGGGAACTTCTCCACGAAGTCGGGCCGGTCCGGGAAGCTGAAGTTGTAGGGACCGGTCTGGAGGTACTGGTCGTACGACGTGTAGGTGCGGTTGCTGGCCAGGTAGAACTGGTCGTAGGCCGTGTCGTAGCTCGCCCCGACCGCCCGGAAGCCGTCGAGCGCCCAGCCGTTGGGTGAGGTCTCGGCGCCGTCGGCGAAGACCGTGGTCGACCCGTTGGTCACCACGATGTCGTCCACCATCAGGCCCGACCAGCCCAGCGCCGGGTCCTGGCCCTGCACCGCACCGTCGGTGACGTAGCTGGCCCGGAAGCCGATGGTCTGGCCGGCGTAGGCCGACAGGTCGAAGGACGCGGGCACGTATCCGTTGCTCACGCCGTCGATGCCGGTGTCGGCTGCCCCGTCGGTGTCGGGGTCGAGGGCCGTGGTGGCGATCGGCGTCCAGGTGCCGCTACCGACCGGCGACTCCACCTCGAAGTAGCCGTAGTCGTAGTCCTCCTCGATGTTCCACGCCGCCTTCAACGACAGGGTGGTCGTGCCCGCCGGGACGGCCAGGTCGGTGCGGGACATCGACGCGCGGTAGTCGTCGCCCGCGCCGGAGTACCACTGCTGGCTGCCCTCGGGCGGTGTCGGCAACGTCGTGGAGATCTGCTTGTCCGGGAGCACGACCGCGACGCCCTGGGCCCTCTCGGAGTTGTACTCGTGGGGGCCGAGGTCGATCGTGCGGTCCTGTCCGGCGACGACGGTCTCGTAGTCGAGCCAGCCGAGCTGAAGCTTGTCCCACACGCCGAGGTCGGCGGCACGGGTGCCGATGCCCTGGTCGCCGGCAGCCGAGACACGGCTCTGGGCCATCAGCGTCCACCAGCTCACCGGGTTGTCACCGGAAGCAGCGGTGTCGTAGTGGTCGGGCAGGCCGAGGTCGTGGCCGTACTCGTGGGCGACCACAGAGATGCCGCCGTTCTCGGGCTGCACGGTGTAGTCGGCCACCCAGATGCCGGTGTTGCCGATCTGCGTGCCACCGTCGGCGTTGGGCACGCCGTCGACCGTCGGGCCCTGACCGGTGCCCTGGAAGGCCTTCCAGCGGTGGCTCCAGATGGCGTCCTCGCCGTAGATCGGGTCACCGTCGGCCTGGTCGCCGCCGGAGTGGATGATCTGGAAGCGGTCGATGTAGCCGTCGGGCTCGTCGAAGTTGCCGTCGCCGTCGAAGTCGTAGCGGTCGCGGATGTCGTACTGCGACACGGTGCGCTTGATCTGCTCGTCGGTCCGACCGGCGGCCTTCTGGTCGGCGACCCACTGCGTCATGCCGTCCGAGACCAGGTTCCACGTGTTGCTGCAGACGTTGCCGGCGCACGGGTACCCGTTGCTGCGTCCGTAGCGCGCCTGGTTGTAGGGGACGGTGGTGAAGTCGGTGACCATGCCCTCGACGCTGTAGCGACCCGAGGACTGGCGCTCGTAGTAGCTCTTCAGCGAGTCGGCGAGCTCGCCGTCACCGAAGTAGAGGTCGCGGTAGTACTTCTTGGTGTACGTCTTGCGCCACTGCGTGGAGTTGTCGTCGGGACCCGGCTTCGGGATCTCGTTGAACCCCGGACCCTCGTAGGTGACCGGTCCCGGGATGCTCGGGGCGATGTCACGGTCGGGGTAGCTCGGGTGGCGCTGGGTGCCGAAGTCGACGAGGAACACGAAGACCTTGTCGGTGCGCTCGTTGCTCAGCTCGACGTACTGGTCCTGCGTCGCCGTGGTGCTGGACCTGCGGTTGGCCGAGCGCGCATTCGCACGCCTCTTCCCCGCCGCCGGCTCCTGGCCCACGTTGAGCACGGAGTTGCCGTTGATGGTCTCCGGCGTCGCCTCGCCGCTGAGGACGTCGGCCCACGCCTGCTGGCGGAGCGCGGCCTGCTTCTCCGCCTCGGGGTTGGGCAGCACGTGGTCGGAGTTCGCCGCGTGCGCCTCCCCGACGCCGCGGTGGTTCTCTGCCGGTGCGGCAGTGGCCGGTGCGAGGGTCAACGCGCCGGCCCCGGTGATGAGGGCCAAGGACAGCCCAAGGGTCGTGGATCTCACGAGACTTCCTTTCCGAGAGGCAGGAAGGCGGGCGGGATCGGCCACGACAACTTCCTGCTGTGGGGACCCTAAGCGGGATGCGGTGGCTTGAACAGGGGTTCGATCGGGGAGATCTCCTGCCGAGCGGGCGAGATCAGGGCGCGGGGTCGGCCTCGAGCTGCTGCGGAGGCGCGTCGGCGTACGCCCTCGAGAGCCGGCGGTAGGGCGGGGAGGCGAGCGCGACGAGCACGGTGACGAACATGATCGCCCCGGCGATCAGGAACACCAGCGCGATGCCGCGGGCGTCGCCGTCGCCGAGCAGCCAGCGCCACGTGTCGCGGCCCTCCTCGGACTCCATGTAGGGGATCAGGGCGAACTCGGCGATGGGGCCGATGAGGAACGCCGAGATCGGGCTGGCCGCGAGCTCGACGCTCTGGGCGAAGCCGAACACCCTGCCCTGCGTGCGGAACGGGACGACCCGCTGGAGGATCGTCTGCTCGGCCGACTCGGCGGCGGGGATGACCGCCATGAAGGCGAAGATGCCGAGGACGTAGAGCCAGGCCCACTCGCGCAGGGTGAAGGTCATCCCCAGCAGGGCGATGGCGAGGTTGACGAGCAGGAGCGTGCGGACCGGGTTGGCGCCGAGGCCGAACCGGGCGACCAGTCCCCCGCCGACGACGAACCCGAGCCCGGTGACGCCGAGGACGATGCCCCACGCCTCGACGCTGAAGAGGGTGAGGCCGTAAGGGTCCATCAGGGCGATGTAGACGCCCGAGACCAGGTTGTTGAACGTGGTGAACAGGATGAGCGCGACGAGGCCGGGCACCGCCGTGATGGCCGAGATCGCACCGCGGAAGTCGAAGTGCGGGCCGCCCTCGTCCGGGTCGGGGTCGACCTCGGGGACCGTGATCGGCACGAGGTGCAGCAGGGCGACGCCGGTGAGGCCGATCGCGATCGCCAGGGTCCACCCCATCCCGAGCAGCCCGACGCTGAGGCCGCTGAAGACGCTGGTGATCATGAACGAGATGCCTTGGACGGTGCCGACGAGGCCGTTGGCCTTGTCGCGCTCGTCCTCGGGCACGAGGAGGGTCACGGTCGTCGACAGCGCGATGTTGCGCAGGCTCTCGACCACGCCGCCGACGAGGATCACGCCGGCGAACAGCCAGAACCACGCGCTGCCCCAGTCGGCCAGCCGGTCCTCGCCTAGCAGCAGCCACAGGCCGCCGGACGCGGCGTAGGCGACCAGCGTGACGGTCGACGACATGACCATCACCTGCTTCTTGCGGTGGCGGTCGACGAGGGTGCCGAAGAACGTGCCGAAGACGGCGGTGAAGAGCATGTAGCCGCCACCGATGATCGCGGTCGCCATCACCGAGCGCGTCTCGAGGTAGGCCCAGAAGGTCAGCGCGAACCAGAGGAAGCTCGAGGTCACGTTGGCCACGAGCGTGTTGCCGAGGACCTGGCGGAAGGCGCGCACGGTCTCCGGACCGCGGGTCACCCCCGGCGGCAGGTGGGCCTCGACGTGGGGCGCGGCGGGGTCGGCCGCGGCCGGGTCGAGCTCGTCCATGGGCACCCGTCGAGCGTAGGCGCCCCCACCGACAGCGCGCCTCCGACTTGGGCTGCCCGCGCTGCGCTCGGCCGACCGGCTCGTACGACGCCGCGTGCCACGATGACGACATGACGACGGAGCGCATCACCTCGCTGGTGCGCCCCGCCCGTGACCAGTGGACTCAGTGGCGGAGCACCGCGGCCTGCCTGGGCGTGTGCCTGCTGAGCTCCATCGGCCTGCTCTGGCTGGGCGACCGGAGCCAGCAGACGCCCCTCGGCCAGGCGCTCGACCAGGCGGGGATGGACATCGTCGTCGGCGACCAGGCGGCCACGCGACAGCTGGTCGCGGTGCTGGGCAACGTCTCGCTCGGCTCGGTCGCGCTTGGCGTGATCCTCCTCGTCGCGACCGCCGTGCTGCGTCACCGCTACGCCGCCGCAGCTGCGGCGGCGGCGCTCGTGGTCGGTGCCAACCTCACGACCCAGGCGCTCAAGGCGGTCTCGGAGCGTCCTGACTTCGGCTACCTGACGGTGAGCAGCTACCCGAGCGGCCACGCGACCGTGGTCGTCTCCCTCGTGCTGGCTGCGCTCCTCGTCGTGCCGGGGCAGGCACGCACGACGGTCTCGCTCGTCGGCTCCGCAGCCATCACCGTCACGGCGACCGCGATGCTCGTCGCCAGCTGGCACCGGCCTGCCGACATCGTGGGGGCGGTGCTCGTCTGCTTGGCGTGGGGGACCGGCGTCCTGGTCGTGTGGAGCGTCCTGCGAGGCGGCATGTCCGGTGTCGACCCCGGTCGCCCGCACCGCATCTTCGCAACCACCGGCGTCGTGCTGGCCGTCGCCGGCCTCCTCGCGGTCGGCGTACGCCCCGGTGGTGGGTGGTCGGGCTTCCTCGACGCCGGAGTGGTCCTCGCCGTCATCGCGCTGGTCACCGCTCTCGCGGTCACCACCTTCGCCCAGCTGTCGGCGCCGATGGGCGTCGGCGACGAGCCGCCCGGTGTCAGGTCGTAGCCCGCTCCTCCACCGGCACCTCCGCGATCTCGCCCGTACGACGCCCCTCCCGGAAGGACCGCAGCTCCTCGCGCACCTTGGGCAGGAGCAGGTAGCAGCCGAGCAGGTTGACGATCGCGCAGACGAAGAGCATCGAGTCGGCGAAGGTGAGGACCGAGGTGAAGGTGATGACGCTGCCGATGACGGTGAAGGTGCAGAAGACGACCTTGAAGATCGCCTCGCTCCGCTTGGAGCGGCCGAAGATCTCGGTCCAGGCCTTCATCGTGTAGTAGGACCAGGTGATCAGCGTGGAGAACGCGAACAGCGCGACCGCGATCGCGAGGATCACCGGGAACTGGGGCAGGAACGTCTCGAACGCACGGGAGGTGACCACCACGCCGTCGGGCGTCGGGCCCCCGGAGGCGACGACGTCTCGCTGCTCGTCGTAGTAGGCGGAGTCCGCGATGACGATCGTCAGGGCGGTCATGGTGCAGATGACCACGGTGTCGATGAAGGGCTCGAGCAGCGCCACGAAACCCTCGCTGACCGGGTGCTTGGTCTTCACGGCCGAGTGGGCGATGGGCGCGGAGCCGACACCGGCCTCGTTGGAGAAGGCCGCGCGCTGGAAGCCGATGATGAGGACACCCAGCACGCCGCCGGCGACGCCCTCGGGGTTGAAGGCCCCGGAGATGATCTCGCCGATCGCCGCAGGGACGTTGACGAGGTTGCCGAGGATGACGAGCAGGCACGTGCCGAGGTAGAGCAGCGCCATCGCGGGGACGAGCCGCGACGTGACCCGGGCGATCGAGGTGATGCCGCCGATGATCACGGCGCCGACGAGGAACGCCAGCACGAGACCGAAGATGAGCGCCGATCCCGACGAGCCGAGGAAGCCGTCCTCGCCGCCCGTGACCTCCTGGGCCTGCGCGAAGGTCTGGTTGGCCTGGAACATGTTGCCGCCGACGGCCCCGAAGAGGAAGAGCGCGACGGCGAAGATGATCGTCAGCGTGCGGGAGGCGCCGCTGCCGAACCGCTCGAAGGCGACAGGCAGGTAACGGAACGGGCCACCGGTGACCGAGCCGTCCTCGTGGACCTCGCGGTACTTCACGCCCAGGGTGCACTCGACGAACTTCGTGCACATGCCGAGGAGACCGGCGATGATCATCCAGAACGTCGCGCCCGGACCGCCGAGCGTGACCGCCGCGCCGACGCCCGCGATGTTGCCGAGACCGACCGTTCCCGACACCGCCGAGGACAGCGCCTGGAAGTGGGTCACCTCGCCGGGATCGCTCGCCCGGGAGAACTTTCCGCGCAACAGGTCGACGCTGGTCCGCCAGGACGTGAACTGGATGCCCCTGAAGTAGATGGTGAACACGATCGCGGCCACCACGAGCCACAGCACGATGAGGGGGAAGGAGATCCCGGCGATGGTCGGCGCGTAGAAGATGACCGAGGCCACCGCGTCGGCGATCGGGTCGAACGCCGAGTTGATGGCCTCCTCGACCGTGGAGATCCACTCCCACTGCGTTGCCAGGACTGTCGCATCGGCGTACATCCTGCGAGGCAACCAGCCCTCGCGGGTCGACCTCAACGACAGGGACGTGACAGTTCCGTGGCAGAACTGGCGGTCAGGCCGGGAACTCCTCGGCGATGCGCGTCAGCCGGGTGACGTACGCCGGCCAGTCGACGTCGGGCAGGTTGCTGACGCCCGACGTCAGCCCGGCGGCGCCGTCGATGCCCTCGCGCAGGACGTCGGCGTGGCCGGCATGGCGGGCGGTGTCGACGAGGACGTGCACGAGGACCCGCTGCAGGGTCACCGCCTGCCTCTTCGGCGGCCACCAGGCGACGGCGCCCGCGGCGTCGAGCGGGAGGTCGGCGACGGTCGCGTCGCTGAACGTCCACACGGACCGGTAGAAGTCGGCGACCTCCTCCGCCGACACGGAGGCCGGCACCCACCAGTCCGCCTGGGGGTCCGCGTCGTAGTCCTGGTCGGACACCACGAGCGGGTGGTCGGGGTCGGGCCACTCGCGCCCGAACGTCGGCCCGAAGTAGCCGATCTCGACATTCGCGACGTGCCGGACGATGCCCAGCAGGTTGGTGCCCGTCGGGGTGTGAGGCAGCCGCAGGTCGCGCTCGCCGAGCCCGTCGAGCTTCCACAGCAGCGCCTCGCGCGTGCGCTGGAGGTAGTGCAGCAGTGCGTCCTTGGGATCGCGCAGGTCGGCCATCTGCCGATCATGCCGCTGACCCGGCTCTGGAGTCACCGGATATCCGGTGACCGCCCTGCTTACAGGTACAGATCCCGGGTGCGAAGCAGGAAACCCGGGTGCGAAGTACGGTCGCACCCGTGAGCTCCCGCGTGCACGCCATCCACGTCGCCCCCGGTCGGAAGATCCCGACCAAGCGGGTCGGGTCGGTGGAGGCCGAGGCGGGCGTGGGGCTGGTCGGCGACCGCTACCACGGCTCCCGCCACCGGCACGTGACCGTGCAGGCGCTCGACGACCTGGAGGCCGCGGCCGAGGTGCTCGGCCGCCGCGTCGACCCCGGGCTCACCCGGCGCAACATCACGCTGGACCACGGGCCGATCCCGACGCGACCGGGCGAGCGGATGACCATCGCCGGCGTCGAGCTCGAGGTCGTACGCATCGCCGCACCGTGCCGGCTCCTCGACGACTGGCTCGGCGAGGGTGCGATGCAGGCGCTGCGCTCGCCGCGCGGCGGCACGGTCTTCCGGCTCTTGTCGTCCGGCACGATCCGGGTCGGCGACGAGGCGCGCGTGACGTCATGAACCTCGGCGGTTCGAACCCCCGATTCCCATGACGTCCTGACACACGCAGCGGCCCGGACCTCCGCTAGGGATCCGGGCCGCCGGTGGCGCAGGGGTCAGCGCAGGTCGAACCGGTCGTTGTCCATGACCTGGGCCCACGCGGCCACGAAGTCGCTGACGAACTTGTCGCCCGCGTCGTCGCTGGCGTAGACCTCGGCGAGCGCCCGCAGCTGGGAGTTGGAGCCCAGCACGAGGTCGACCGCGGTGGCCGTCCACCGCACGTCACCCGAGGCCAGGTCGCGGATCTCGTAGACGCCCTCGTCGGACTGCGACGCCTTCCACTGCGTGCCCGGGGACAGCAGGTTGGCGAAGAAGTCGTTGGTCAGCACGCCGGGCCGGTCGGTGAGCACGCCGTGGGCGGTGCCGCCGGCGTTGGCGCCGAGGGCACGCAGGCCACCGAGCAGGACCGTCATCTGCGGCGCCGAGAGGCCGAGCATGTAGGCCTTCTCGACGAGCAGCTTCTCGGGCTGCAGCTTCTCGCCCTGGCGCAGCCAGTTGCGGAAGCCGTCGGCGCGGGGCTCGAGCCAGCGGAAGGAGTCGACGTCGGTCTCCTCCTGCGAGGCGTCCGTACGACCCGGGGTGAAGGGAACCGTCACGTCGTGACCGGCGTCCTTGGCCGCCTTCTCGATCGCCGCGGCGCCACCGAGGACGATGAGATCTGCCAGCGAGACCTGCGCGCCGCCGGCCGCGTTGAACTCCTGCTGCACGCGCTCGATCGCCGCGAGGGACGTGTCGAGGTCGAGGTCGGCGTGGGCCGCCCAGCTGCGCTGCGGCTCGAGGCGGATGCGTGCGCCGTTGGCTCCGCCGCGTCGGTCGGTGTGGCGGTAGGTCGCGGCGGAGGCCCACGCGAGGCCGACCAGCTGCGAGACCGACAGGCCGGAGTCGAGCAGCTTGCCCTTGAGGGACGCGACGTCGGCGTCGCCGATCAGCTCGCCCTCGACCGGCGGGACCGGGTCCTGCCACAGCTGGGCCTCGGGGACCCAGGGGCCGAGCAGGTGCGGACCGACCGGGCCCATGTCGCGGTGCAGCAGCTTGTACCAGGCCTTGGCGAACGCCTTCGCGAACTCGTCGGGGTTCTCCAGGAAGCGACGGGAGATCTTCTCGTACGCCGGGTCCTCGCGCAGCGCGAGGTCGGAGGTCAGCATCGTCGGGCGGTGCTTCTTCGACGGGTCGTGCGCGTCGGGGATGATCGCGTCGTCGGTCTTGGCGACCCACTGCTTGGCGCCGGCGGGGCTCTCGGTGAGCTCCCACTCGTAGCCGAAGAGGATCTCGAAGTAGCGGTTGCTCCACTGCGTCGGCTTGTCGGTCCAGGTCACCTCGAGGCCGGAGGTGATCGTGTCGCCGCCCTTGCCCGAGCCGTACGAGCTGATCCAGCCCAGGCCTTGGTTCTCCAGCGGCGCGCCCTCGGGCTCGGGGCCGATGAGGTCGGCGTCGCCGTTGCCGTGGGTCTTGCCGAAGGTGTGGCCGCCCGCGATGAGGGCGACGGTCTCCTCGTCGTTCATCGCCATCCGGGCGAAGGTCTCGCGGATGTCGCGGGCGGAGGCGACCGGGTCGGGGTTGCCGTTGGGGCCCTCGGGGTTCACGTAGATCAGGCCCATCTGGACGGCGCCGAGGCCGTCGCCGAGCTCGCGGTCGCCGGAGTAGCGCTCGTCGCCGAGCCAGGTGTCCTCGGGACCCCAGAAGATCTCCTCGGGCTCCCAGACGTCCTCACGACCGAACGCGAAGCCGAAGGTCTCGAAGCCCATGTCCTCCAGGGCGACGTTGCCGGCGAGCACCAGCAGGTCGGCCCACGAGATCTTCTGGCCGTACTTCTGCTTCACCGGCCACAGCAGGCGCCGGGCCTTGTCGAGGTTGGCGTTGTCGGGCCAGGAGTTGAGCGGGGCGAAACGCTGGCCGCCGTCGCCCGCGCCGCCGCGGCCGTCGTGCACGCGGTAGGTGCCGGCCGAGTGCCAGCTCATCCGGATCATCAGGCCGCCGTAGTGACCGAAGTCGGCGGGCCACCAGTCCTGCGAGGTGCGCAGGGTCTGGGCGATGTCGGACTTGAGCGCCTCGACGTCGAGCTGGGCGAACGCCGCGGGGTAGCTGAAGTCGGCACCCAGCGGGTTGCCCTTCGGCGAGTGGGCGTGGAGCACCGACAGGTCGAGCTGGTTGGGCCACCAGTCCTGGTTGGTGCGCGGCCGGTGACCCTTCGGGTCCGGCGAGTCGATGACGGGGTTCTCGCTCTCGCTGCCCTGCGCGGTCGCGGAGTCGTGCATGACCGGGCAGCCGGCCTCGGCCTTCTGGTCAACCCCCTGGGGGCTCTCGGGGGTGGTGTCCTGGCTGTCGGTCATGGCGAACCTTTCGTCGGTGGCTGTCGAGGTGTAGGTCGGATGTCAGGCGGAGCTGGTGGAGCACGGGGGGCACAGGCCCCAGTAGGTGACCTCGGCCTCGTCGATGACGAAGCCGTGGGTGTCGGAGGCGTCGAGGCAGGGGCGTACGCCGACCGCGCAGTCGACGTCGGCGACGACGCCGCACGAGCGGCA
>DATIAJ010000275.1:0-16377 GCA_035458105.1 Nocardioides sp.
GGCTACGAGACGATCATGGTCAACTGCAACCCGGAGACGGTCAGCACCGACTACGACACCTCCGACCGGCTCTACTTCGAGCCGCTCACGCTGGAGGACGTCCTCGAGATCGTCCACGCCGAGCAGCAGGCCGGCCCGGTCGCCGGCGTCGTGTGCCAGCTCGGCGGGCAGACCCCGCTCGGTCTCGCGCAAGGGCTCGCCGACGCCGGCGTGCCGATCGTCGGCACCACCCCGGAGGCGATCCACCTCGCGGAGGAGCGTGGCGCCTTCGGGCGCGTCCTCGCCGACGCCGGCCTCCCGGCGCCCAAGCACGGCACCGCGACGTCGTACCCCCAGGCGCAGCGGATCGCCCACGAGATCGGCTACCCGGTCCTCGTGCGGCCGTCCTACGTGCTCGGCGGGCGCGGCATGGAGATCGTCTACGACGACGCCGCCCTCGAGCACTACCTCGAGCGCTACGTCGCCAACGGACTGATCAACGAGCGCCAGCCGGTGCTGGTCGACCGCTTCCTCGACGACGCGGTGGAGATCGACGTCGACGCGCTGTTCGACGGCGAGGAGCTCTTCCTCGGCGGCGTGATGGAGCACATCGAGGAGGCCGGCATCCACTCCGGCGACTCCTCGTGCGCGCTGCCGCCGATCACGCTGGGCCGCGAGGAGGTCGACCGGATCCGCCGCTCGACCGAGGCCATCGCCCGCGGGCTCGGGGTGCGCGGACTGCTCAACATCCAGTTCGCGCTCGCCTCCGACGTGCTCTACGTCCTCGAGGCCAACCCGCGCGCCTCACGGACCGTGCCGTTCGTGTCCAAGGCCACCGCGACGCCGCTGGCGAAGGCTGCGGCCCGGGTCATGCTGGGCGAGTCGATCGCCGACCTGCGCGCCGCCGGGGTGCTGCCGGCCGAGGGCGACGGCGGGCACCTGCCCGACGGGTCGCCGATCGCGGTCAAGGAGGCGGTCATGCCCTTCGACCGCTTCAAGACCTCCGACGGCCGCACCGTCGACGCGCTGCTCGGGCCCGAGATGCGCTCGACCGGCGAGGTGATGGGCTTCGACGCCTTCTTCGGCACCGCGTTCGCCAAGGCGCAGGCCGCGGCCTACGGCTCGCTGCCGCTGTCGGGGAAGGTCTTCGTGTCGGTCGCCAACCGCGACAAGCGACACATGATCTTCCCGGTCAAGCAGATCGCCGAGATGGGCTTCGAGATCCTCGCGACCGCGGGCACCGCCGAGGTGCTGCGCCGCAACGGCGTCGAGGCCACGGTGGTCCGCAAGCAGTCCGAGGGTGAGGGCCCGGGCGGTGAGCGGACGATCGTCGGTCTGATCCGCGACCGCGAGGTCGACCTGGTGATCAACACGCCGCACGGGGCCACGAGCGGCGGCTCGCCGCGCGCCGACGGCTACGACATCCGCACGGCGGCGGTGCTGACCGACATCCCGTGCATCACCACCATCCAGGGACTCGGCGCCGCCGTGCAGGGGCTCGAGGCGATGCGGCGCGGCGAGATCGGCGTGCGCTCGCTGCAGGACTGGGCTGCGCTGGCGCGCTCTGGCGGGGACGCCTGACAGTGCGGCCCTACGACGTCCTCTTCGACCAGGCGCTGACCCGGTTCGACCCCGAGCGGATCCACCACGCGGCCTTCCGAGCGATCCGGGCGGCGGCACCCGTCACCGGGCGGGTGGTCCGCGTGCCGTCGGCGCCCGTGCGCGCGCTGGGCCTGACGTTCCCGCACCCGCTGGGGCTGGCGGCCGGCTTCGACAAGAACGCCGTGGGCATCGACGGGCTCGCCGCCCTGGGCTTCGGCCACGTCGAGGTCGGCACCGTCACCGGCGAGGCGCAGCCCGGCAACCCGACGCCGCGGCTGTTCCGGCTGCCCGAGGACCGGGCGATCGTGAACCGGATGGGCTTCAACAACGACGGCGCCGAGGTGGTGGCCCGCCGGCTCGCCGCGTGGCGCGCCGGCGGTGGGTCGACGATCCTCGGCGTCAACATCGGCAAGACCAAGGTCGTGCCCGAGGACGAGGCCGCCCGTGACTACGAGAAGTCGACCGGCCTCCTGGCCCGCTACGCCGACTACCTCGTCGTCAACGTGTCCTCGCCCAACACGCCCGGCCTGCGCGACCTCCAGGCGGTCGAGAAGCTCGAGCCCCTGCTGCAGGCCGTACGTCGTCGCGCCGACGAGGTACGGCCCGACGACCGCGTGCCGCTGCTGGTGAAGATCGCCCCCGACCTCAGCGACGACGACGTCCTGGCCGTGGCCGACCTCGCCCTCGCGACCGGGCTCGACGGCATCATCGCCACCAACACGACCATCAGCCGCGACGGCCTCGCCACCCCGACGTCGCGGGTGGAGGAGATCGGCGCGGGTGGCCTGAGCGGGCGCCCGCTCACCCAGCGGTCGGAGGACGTCGTACGCCTGCTGCGCGAGCGGGTCGGCCCCGACCTCACCCTGGTCGGTGTCGGCGGCATCACGACCGTCGACGACGCCCGGCGGCGGCTCGCGGCCGGCGCCGACCTGCTGCAGGGCTACACCGCGTTCGTCTACGAGGGCCCCCTCTGGCCGCAGCGGATCGTCACGGGCATCGTGCGGGAGCTCGCCACGGATGGCTGAGGTGCGGGGATCAGGGGAGGGGAACGGGCACCCGAGCGTGCACGTCGACGGCGAGGTGGTCGCCACCAAGCGCGTCGGCGGCTACCGCCACCTGACCCTCACCGCGCCGGGCGTCCCGGAGCGGTTCCGTGCCGGGAACTTCGTCGCCGTCAGCGTGGCCGGGCACGTCGCCAGGCGGGCGCTGTGGGTGCACCGCGTCCGGGCCTCCAGCGCGTTCGGGCCCACCCTCGACGTCGTCGTCGAGGCGCGGGGGAGCGGCACCGCCTGGCTAGCCGCCCAGCCCGTCGGCGCCCGGATCGCGATCACGGGCCCGCTCGGCCGGCCCTTCGCGCTGCCGAAGGACGCCGTGTCGTGCCTGCTCGTCGGCGAGGGCTATGCCGCCGCCCCGCTCTTCCCGCTCGCCGAACGGCTCCGCGAGCGCGGGTGCGCGGTCTCGCTCGTCGTCTCGGCGCCCGACGAGGCGCGGCTGCTCTCCGCGCTCGAGGCGCGCCGCTCCGCCCGGTCGGTCACCGTCCTGACCGCCGACGGGTCCGTCGGCCAGCGCGGCACCGTCGCCGACCACGTGGACGACCTCGTGCGTCGCAGCGATGCCGACGTGGTCTACGCCGCCGGGCCGCGGGCCGTGCTCCGCAGCGCTGCCGCCGCGGCCGAGCGGGCCGGCGCCTGGAGCCAGGTCGCGGTCGAGACCCCGACCCCGTGCGGTACCGGCCTGTGCCACGGGTGCCCGCTCCCCGTCGTCGGCGAGGACGGGGTCGAACGGGTCGTCCGCGCCTGTGCCGAGGGCCCCGTGGTCCGCGGCGACCGGGTCCGATGGGATGTCCTGTGAGCGCGCACCTCTCCGTACAGCTGCCGGGTCCCGTGATGGTCGCCGCCGGGTGCGGCGGCACCGGGCGCGAGCTCGAACCGTACGCCGGCCCTGACGGGCTCGTCGGCCTCGACCTCGTCACCCGCTCCATCACCCTCGACCCGCGCTCCGGAGGCCCCGGGCCACGCGTCGCCGAGGTGCCTGGCGGGCTGGTCAACGCCGTCGGCCTGCCCAATCCCGGGCTCGAGCACTTCCTGGCCACCGAGCTTCCGTGGCTGGTTCGGGCGGGGGTGCGCGTGTTCGTGTCGATCGCGGGCTCGACGATGGGGGAGTACGCCGACCTCGCCCGCCGTCTCAGCCGCGCGCCCGGCGTCGCCGGGCTCGAGGTCAACGTCGGTGCGCCCGACGAGGTGGGCGCGGGCCTGTTCGAGGTGCGCGAGCCCTACCACTCAGCCAGCGTCATCGCGGCCGTGCGCCGCGAGTTCCCCTCCGACCGACCTGTCCTCGCCAAGCTGCGACCCGACGTGTCCCGCATCGTCGAGGGCGCCCGCTCGTGCCACGAGGCCGGTGCGACCGCGGTCGTGATCGGCAACGCTGTGCCCGCCGCGTTTCCTGACGGGCGGGCCGGTGGCCTCAGCGGACCGGCCGTCGGCCCCGTTGCGCTGCGCTGCGTCGCCGAGGTCCACCGCGCGCTGCCCGACGTGCCCGTCATCGGGTGCGGCGGCGTCCACGACGTCCGGTCGGCCAACACCTACCTCGACGCCGGCGCAGCTTCCGTCCAGGTCGGCACCGCCCTGCTCCACGACCCCACCACCGTGGCCCGGCTGCGGGCCGCCCTCGCGCCCCGTCCCGACGCCCGTCCCGCCCGTCAAGAGGAGACCCGATGACGCCGTTCGGCACCCGCCTGGCCCACGCGATCGAGGAGCGGGGACGCTTCTGCGTCGGCATCGACCCGCACGCGGCGCTGCTGAGGGAGTGGGGCCTCGACGACGACGTCGCCTCCCTGGAGCGGTTCGCCCTCACCGTGGTGGAGGCGGTCGCACCCGTGGTCGGGGTGGTGAAGCCGCAGAGCGCCTTCTACGAGCGCTTCGGCAGCCGCGGGGTGGCGGTCCTCGAGCGCGTCGTGGCCGAGTCCCGCGCCGCCGGGGCGCTGGTGCTGATGGACGCCAAGCGTGGTGACATCGGCTCGACCAGCCAGGCCTACGCCGACGCCTACCTCGATCCCGGCTCGCCCCTCGGCTCCGACGCCGTCACCGCCAGCCCCTACCTCGGCTTCGGGTCGCTCGACCCGATGCTCGAGGCCTGCCGGCGCCACGGCGGTGGTCTGTTCGTCCTCGCCCTCACGTCCAACAAGGAGGGACCGGAGGTGCAGCACGCGCGGACCGGTGACGCCACGGTGGCCGGGACCGTGCTGGCGCACCTGCGGGCGGCGAATGCCGGTGCCGAACCGGTCGGCTCGTTCGGCGCGGTCGTCGGCGCCACGATCGGCGAGACCGACGAGGACCTCGACATCAACGGCCCCCTGCTGGTCCCCGGCTTCGGTGCCCAGGGCGGCACCGTCGACGACCTGACGCGGATCTTCGGGCCCGCGGCGCGGTGGGCGCTCCCCAGCTCGTCACGCGAGGTGCTGCGTGCCGGTCCCGACGTCGGCGCGCTGCGTGACGCCGCCCGACGGGGCAACGACGCGGTGCGAGGCTTGGGGGCGTGAAGCTCCTCGCCCCGGCGGTCCTGCTGGTCTGCCTCCCCGGCCTGGTGAGCGGCTGCTCGGGCGACCCGCGGGCCGAGTACTGCGAGGCGGTCGAGGAGCACCAGGCCGCGCTCAGCGAGGTCGCGGCGTCGGAGGACGCCGGAGCCGTCTTCGACGCCCTCGACGACTACGAGCAGCTGGCCGAGCTGGCCCCACGCGACATCGCTGACGACTGGGCGGCGGTCGTGGAGCCGTTGCGCACGCTCGAGGAGGTGCTCGACGCGCACGACGTCGACGCGTCGACGTACACCCACGACGAGCCACCAGCCGGGCTCGACGCCGAGGCCCGGAAGGAGATCGAGGCGGCTGCCCGGTCGGTCGGGTCGCCGCGCACGGTGGAGGCGATGACCGAGGTCGAGCAGCACGCGCTCGACGTGTGCGGGACGCCGCTGTCGAGGTAGGGGTGTCGCCCACGTCACCTCGTCCGGGCAATCGCGCGGGCTCGATTGCCTGCCCCGACGCGACCTGACTAGATTGACCCGCACCGTCCGGATCCCCGTCCGACGCCTCTCGACCGCACGTCCGACCGCACGTCCGACCCCAGAAGGATCGCTTTCGTGGCCTTGCCCCCTCTGACGCCCGAGCAGCGCCAGGCAGCCCTCGACAAGGCTGCGGCCTCCCGACGCGAGCGGGCCGAGGTGAAGAACCGCCTGAAGAACTCGGGCGGCTCGATCGTCGACGTCCTCCGCGAGGGCCAGACCAACGAGGTCATCGGCAAGATGCGCGTCGTCGAGCTCCTCCAGTCGGTGCCCGGCCTCGGCCGCGTGCGGGCGCGCCAGACGATGGAGCGCCTCGGCATCGCCGAGAGCCGCCGCGTGCGCGGACTGGGCGTCAAGCAGGTCGCTGCGCTCGAGCGTGAGTTCGGCCCCGACGCCTCGTGACCGACCCCGCTGGTTCCACGCCCACCCGTTCGCGGCTGATCGTCCTCGCCGGGCCAACGGCCGTGGGCAAGGGCACGGTGGCGGCCGCCGTGCGCGAGACCCACCCCGAGGTGTGGATCTCCGTGTCCGCCACGACCCGCGCACCCCGCCCCGGCGAGGAGAACGGCGTGCACTACTGGTTCGTCTCCGACGAGGAGTTCGACGCCATGATCGACAAGGGCGACCTGCTCGAGTGGGCCGTGGTCCACAAGGCCGCCCGCTACGGCACCCCGCGCGGCCCGGTCGACCTCGCCCTGGCCTCCGGCCACCCGGCGATGCTCGAGATCGACCTCCAGGGCGCGCGGCAGGTGCGGGAGACGATGCCCGAGGCACTGTTCGTCTTCCTCAAGCCGCCGTCGTGGGACGAGCTCGTACGACGACTCGTCGGCCGCGGCACCGAGACCGAGGCCGAGCGGGAGCGCCGCCTCGAGACGGCACGGGCCGAGCTCGCCGCCGAGAGCGAGTTCGATGTCACCATCGTCAACCACGAAGTTCACGCCGCTGCCGACGAGTTGGTAGCCTTGATGGTTGGACCTGGTGCATCCGCACCCTGACGAGATCTGACTAGCGAGGCACCCACACCGTGGCTTCTCCCACCATCGCCGCCGAGGGCGTGACCAACCCCTCGATCGACGACCTGCTCACCAAGACCGACAGCAAGTACAAGCTGGTGCTCTACAGCGCCCAGCGCGCCCGCCAGATCAACGCCTACTACTCCCAGCTCGGCGAGGGCCTGCTGGAGTACGTCGGCCCGCTCGTCGACACCCACGTCCAGGAGAAGCCGCTGTCGATCGCGCTCCGCGAGATCAACGACGACCTCCTGACCTGCGAGGACATCGACCCCGCCGCCGAGGCCGCCGCCGCCGAGGCTGCTGCCGGCGACGCCACGGAGTGACGCGAGCCTCCCGATGACCGTGAGGGTCGTCCTGGGGGTCACCGGCGGGATCGCGGCCTACAAGGCCTGCGAGCTGCTGCGCCGGTTCACCGAGTCGGGGCACGACGTCACCGTCGTGCCCACGGCCTCGGCGTTGCAGTTCGTCGGCGCCCCCACGTGGTCCGCCCTGTCGGGCAAGCCGGTGGCCACCGACGTGTGGACCGACGTCCACGCGGTGCCCCACGTCCACATCGGCCAGCAGGCCGACGTGGTCGTGGTCGCGCCGGCGACCGCCGACCTGCTCGCCCGTGCGGCCCACGGCCTGGCCGACGACCTGCTCACCAACACGCTCCTCACCGCGCGGTGCCCGGTGGTGTTCGCCCCGGCGATGCACACCGAGATGTGGGAGCACCCCGCGACGCAGGCCAACGTCGCCACCCTGCGGGCGCGCGGCGCCCTCGTCATCGAGCCCGCCGTCGGCCGCCTGACCGGCGCCGACACCGGCAAGGGCCGCCTGCCCGAGCCCGCCGAGATCTACGAGCTCGTGCGCGGGCTGCTCGACCGCGGTGCCGACGCCACCCAGGACCTCGCCGGGCGCAAGGTGGTCGTCTCCGCGGGCGGCACCCGCGAGTACCTCGACCCGGTCCGCTTCCTCGGCAACCGGTCCTCGGGCCTGCAGGGCTACGCCCTCGCCCGGGCGGCGGCCTCGCGGGGCGCGCACGTCACCCTCGTGAGCGCCAACGTGACCCTGCCCGACCCGGCCGGCGTGAGCGTCGTACGCGTCGAGACGACCGAGCAGCTGCGCGAGGCGGTCGTCGCCGCGACCGCCACCGCGGACGCGGTCGTGATGGCCGCGGCCCCCGCCGACTTCCGGCCCACCGCGGTCAGCGAGGCCAAGATCAAGAAGGCCGACGACGGGTCGGCGCCGGCCATCGAGCTGACGCAGAACCCCGACATCCTGGCCGAGATCTCCCACGACCGGGCCCGCGACGACGCCGTCATCGTGGGCTTCGCCGCCGAGACCGGTGACGCCACCGGTTCGGTGCTCGACCTCGGGCGGGCCAAGCTCGCCCGCAAGGGCTGCGACCTCCTCGTCGTCAACGACGTCAGCGGGGGAGCGGTCTTCGGCAGCGCCGACAACGAGGCGGTCGTCCTGGCCACCGACGGGTCGGCCGTCGAGGTCCCGCGCGGGTCCAAGACCGCGCTTGCCCACGTCATCTGGGACGAGGTCGCCCGGCGATTCGCCGGGTGAGACCGCCGTCCCGGATGCTGGTCAACAGGTACGTTTGACCGAACCGTTCGACAGAAGAAGTGAGTGACGACGTGGCTGGACGCCTGTTTACCTCCGAGTCCGTGACCGAGGGTCACCCGGACAAGATCGCCGACCGCATCAGCGACTCGGTCCTCGACCACCTGATGGCCGAGGACCCCGACAAGGCCAACCTGCGGGTGGCCGTCGAGACGCTGCTGACCACCGGTCTCGTCGTGGTCGCCGGTGAGGTGCGCACGGGTGCCTACGCCCCGGTTGCCGACATCGTCCGCAAGGCGATCCTGGACATCGGCTACGACTCCTCCGAGAAGGGCTTCGACGGCCACACCTGCGGCGTGCAGGTCGCGATCGGCGCCCAGTCGAGCGACATCGCCGCCGGTGTCGACGCCGGTCACGAGTCCCGCGTCGGCTCGTCCGAGGACGAGCTCGACAAGCGCGGCGCCGGTGACCAGGGCCTGATGTTCGGCTACGCCTGCGACGACACCCCGCAGCTCATGCCGCTCCCGATCACCATCGCCCAGCGGCTCGCCCAGCGCCTGACCGAGGTCCGCAAGGACGGCACGCTCGGCTACCTCCGTCCCGACGGCAAGACCCAGGTCACCATCGAGTACGACGAGAACGACCGCCCGCTGCGCATCGACACCGTCGTGCTCTCCACCCAGCACGACCCCGACGTCGAGCACGCCCAGCTCGAGGCCGACGTCAAGCAGCACGTCATCGACGTCGTGCTCGCCGAGCTCGACCTGCCCTCCGAGGGCTACCGGATGCTGGTCAACCCCACCGGCACCTTCGTCATCGGTGGCCCGATGGGCGACGCGGGCCTCACCGGTCGCAAGATCATCGTCGACACCTACGGCGGCATGGCCCGCCACGGTGGCGGGGCGTTCTCGGGCAAGGACCCCTCCAAGGTGGACCGCTCGGCGGCCTACGCGATGCGCTGGGTCGCCAAGAACGTCGTGGCCGCCGGCCTGGCCACCCGCTGCGAGGTGCAGGTCGCCTATGCCATCGGCAAGGCCGCCCCCGTCGGCGTGTTCATCGAGACCTTCGGCACCGGCGTCGTCGCGGACGAGAAGATCCAGGAGGCCGTCCTCGAGGTCTTCGACCTCCGACCGGCCGCGATCATCCGCGACCTCGACCTCCTCCGCCCGATCTACGCCCAGACCTCGGCCTACGGCCACTTCGGCCGCGAGCTCCCCGAGTTCACCTGGGAGAACACCGACCGCGCCGACAAGCTCAAGGCCGCCGCGGGGATCTGATTGCCAAGGCCCGCCCGGTCTTGTCAGGCGGTTCCTGAACCTGTCGGCCCGTGCACGGCCTGACATGGTCAGGGATCCCCGGCCAGCCGCGGGTCCCGCGGCGCGGTCGGAGTTCCCCACCAGGTCCACCCGTCGGTGGGCGCTGACACAATCTGGGCCATGACGTCCCGCGAAGCCCCGGAAGCAGAGATGCTCCCGGGGCTTCGTGCTGCCGTCGACGACGCTCGGGCCAAGGCGGCCGCCACCCGGCGCCGCAAGGCCGCGGCGTGGCAGCCGGCCGAGGCCGATCCCGTCGCGCGGGTGCTCGTCGACATCGCCCTCGCCCACCTCGACCGCCCCTTCGACTACGCCGTGCCGACGGTGATGGCGGAGACCGCCGTCCCGGGTGCGCGGGTCAAGGTGCGCTTCGCCGGCCAGGACGTCGACGGCTACGTCGTCGAGCGCGCCAGCACCACCGACCACACCGGCACCCTGCAGCCGCTGCGTCGGGTGGTGAGTCCCGAGCCCGTGCTCGCCCCCGAGATCGTCGAGCTCAGCGAGATCCTCGCCCGCCGTTACGCCGGTGCCCGGTCCGACGTGCTGCGCCTGGCCGTCCCGCCCCGCCACGCCGCCGCGGAGAAGGTCGCCTCTCTGCCGGCGCCCGCTGCTCCTGCGCTCGACGCGCCCACGGCGTGGTCGGCGGTCGAGCACGCCGACGCGTTCCTCCGCCGTCTCGGCGTGGGAGAGGCGCCGCGGGCCGTGTGGTCGGCCGCGCCCGGCGACGACTGGCCCGCCATGGTCGCCGAGGCGGTGGCGACGACGTACGCCGCCGGGCGGGGCGCGCTGGTCTGCGTCCCCGACCGCCGCGACGTCGCCCGGGTGGACGCCGCCCTGACGCACCTGCTGGGGGAGGGGCACCACGTGTGCCTGACGGCCGACGGAGGCCCGGCAGCGCGCTATCGCGACTTCCTGGCCGTCTCCCGCGGCGCGCGACGCCTCGTCGTCGGCACCCGCTCCGCTGCCTTCGCGCCCGTGCACGACCTCGGGCTGGTCGTCCTCTGGGACGACGGCGACGACCTCCACGCCGAGCCGCGGGCGCCCTACCCGCACACGCGTGAGGTGCTCCTCCTGCGGGCCGCCCAGCAGGGCACGGCGGCCCTCCTCGGCGGCGTCGCGCGGACCCCGGAGGCCGAGCAGCTGGTCGCCTCCGGCTGGGCGCACGAGCTGACCGTGCCCCGCGAGGTGCTGCGGAGCCGGGCCCGGGTCGAGGTCGTGCCGGCCGAGGACCGCTCCGTCGGCACCCGCATTCCCCGCGCGGCCTACGACGCCATCCGTCGCGGCCTCGCGAGCGGGCCCGTGCTCGTGCAGACCCCACGCGCCGGCTACGCCGCCTCCCTGGCGTGCGACACCTGCCGCGCGCCCGCCCGATGTGCCGTGTGCACCGGACCGCTGGTCGTCGACGGTCCTGCCGTGCCACCGCACTGCCGGTGGTGCGGCCACGTGGAGCCTGCCTGGGCCTGCCCCACCTGCGGCGGCCACGGCCTGCGGGCGCCCGTGCGCGGGGAGGCCCGCACCGCGGAGGAGCTTGGCCGGATGTTCCCCGGCACCACGGTCCGCAGCTCCAGCGGTGAGCGCGTGGTCGACCGGGTCGGGGCGTCGCCCGACCTCGTCGTCGCCACCGTCGGCGCCGAGCCCGTCGCCGACGAGGGCTACGCGGCCGTCGTCGTCCTCGACACCTGGCTGAGCCTGGCGCGTGACGACCTGCGTGCCGCCGAGGAGGCCCTGCGCCGATGGTTCAACGCAGCCGCGCTGGTGCGCCGCGGTGGTCACGTGGTGGCCGTGGGCGACCCTGCGCACCCGGCGCTGCAGGCGCTGGTCCGCTGGGACCCAGCCGGCTTCGCCCGCCGGGAGGCTCACGAGCGGTCCCAGGCGCACCTGCCACCGGCCGCCCGGCTTGCGACGGTCACCGGCGACCTCGGTGCCCTCGACGACGTGCTCCACCTGCTCGACCTGCCCGACGGCGCCGAGGTGCTCGGCCCCGTCCCGGCCGACGACGAGCACCGCGTGCTGCTCCGCGTCCCCCGCTCGAGCGGCGAAGCCCTCTCCCGCTCGCTCGGCGACCTCCAGCGGGTCCGCTCGGCCCGCAAGCTCGACCCCGTCAGGATCCAGGTCGACCCCCTGACCATCTGACCGGACCTGGCCCGACCCGGTGCCGCCGCGGACGGCGTACGTCATGGCGCACGGCTGCCCGGGCGACCACCGGCCATGACGTCATGGCGGCAGCGTCCCTACACTTGGCCACTGCCCGGGCGACCCCCGCGCACCCCACCGTCTCGACGAGCGAAGGAGCTCCGTGGCCGTCCAGCCCATCCGTCTCTTCGGTGACCCCGTGCTGCGCCAGCGCGCGGTCGAGGTGGACGACTTCGACCGCGAGGTCCGCCAGCTCGTCACCGACCTGACCGACACGATGCTCGCGGCCCCGGGTGCGGGCCTCGCGGCGCCGCAGATCGGCGTGGGCCTCCGCGTCTTCACGTGGAACGTCGAGGGCCAGGTCGGCCACCTCGTCAACCCGTCCCTCGAGCTGTCCGACGAGACGCAGGACGGTGCCGAGGGGTGCCTCTCCCTCCCGGAGCTGACCTACGACTGCCTCCGCGCCCTGTCGGTGGTCGCGACCGGCTTCGACATGTACGGGGAGCCGCAACGCATCGAGGCCTCCGAGCTCCTCGCCCGCGCCATGCAGCACGAGACCGACCACCTCGACGGCATCCTCTTCATCGACAGGCTCGACACCGCCGCCCGCAAGGCGGCGATGAAGGAGATCCGCGAGTCCGAGTGGTTCGGACTGGAGCGGCCGACCGTCCGGCTGAGCCCCCACCCGACGAACGGGTTCGCCCGATGAAGGTCACCAGCTGATGCGCGTCGTGTTCGCCGGCACCCCGGAGGTCGCCGTACCCGCCCTGGACGCGGTCGCCGCCAGCCGCCACGAGCTGGTCGGCGTCGTCACCCGACCCGACGCCCCGAGCGGCCGTGGCCGGAAGCTGGTCGCCAGCCCGGTCGCCCAGCGGGCCGACGAGCTCGGCGTACCCGTCCTGAAGCCGGGGCACCCGCGCGACCCGGGCTTCCAGGAGGCCCTCGCCGCCCTGCGTCCCGACGCGTGTCCGGTGGTGGCCTACGGCGCCCTGCTCCCGCAGTCGGCTCTCGACCTGGTGCCGCACGGCTGGATCAACCTGCACTTCTCGGTGCTGCCGTCGTGGCGCGGTGCCGCGCCGGTGCAGCACGCACTGTGGGCCGGGGACGAGGTGACTGGCGCGACGACCTTCCGCATCGTCAAGGCGCTCGACGCCGGACCGGTCTTCGGCGTGATGACCGAGACGATCCGGCCCACCGACACCGCGGGCGACCTGCTCGCCCGCCTCGCCGAGGGGGGCGCCAGCCTGCTGGTGCAGACGCTCGACGGGATCGAGGACGGCACCCTCGAGGCGCGTGAGCAGCCCGAGGACGGCGTCTCGTTCGCGCCGAAGATCCTCGTCGACGACGCCCGCATCGACTGGACCCACCCCGCCGCTGCCATCGACCGCCAGGTGCGCGCCTGCGACCCCGCCCCCGGCGCCTGGAGCACCTTCGAGGGCGAGCGGATCAAGGTCGGGCCGGTGCGGCCCGTCGACCGGGAACCGCTCGAGCCGGGCGTCCTGGAGGTCACCAAGAACGCCGTCCTCGTCGGCACCGCCACCACGCCCGTCGAGCTGGGCCAGGTCAAGGCGTTCGGCAAGAAGCAGATGGCCGCTGCCGACTGGGCCCGCGGCGTACGCCTGGAGTCGGGCACCCGGCTCGGCGAGCAGGACTCCCCGTCGTGAGCCGGCCTGCTCGTCCCGAGGACGTCGACGAGATCTGCGGCAGCCTGCCGGAGACCGAGCTCGGCATCTCGTGGGGCGACCGGCCGACGTGGAAGGTCCCCCGCGGCGACAAGGGCAAGGGCTTCGTCCTCTACCGGGCGCCGCACAAGACCGCCGTCGACCCGGAGACCGGGGAGATGTACGACGACCTCGTCGTGATCACGACGCCCACCGAGGTGGAGAAGCACGCCCTGGTCGAGGACGGGTCGACGCCGTTCTTCACCATCGACCACTTCAGGGGCTACAGCGCCGTGCTGGTGCAGCTCTCGCGGCTCGGCGAGATCAGTCGCGACGAGCTGGAGGAGATCATCACCGACGCGTGGGCGGCCAAGGCGCCGAAGAAGCTCGTGCGGGAGCACCTCGGTGGGTGAGCGACGCCGCCCCGTCGACAAGCCCCGGCGTGCGGCGCTCGACGTGCTGACGGCCGTGCGCACCGACGACGCCTACGCCAACCTCGTGCTGCCCCAGGTGCTGCGCAAGCACGGGCTCCAGGGCCGTGACGCCGCACTCGCGACCGAGCTCTCGTCCGGGGCCATCCGGATGCACGGCCTGTACGACGCCGTCATCGACGCCTGCCTGACCAAGCCCAGGCTCCAGCCGGAGGTGCGCGACGTCCTGCGGCTCGGCACCCACCAGCTGCTCTCCATGCGCGTCCCCGACCACGCGGCGATCTCGACCAGCGTCGACCTCGTCCGCGCGACGGTCGGCCAGGGACCCGCCGGGCTCGTCAACGCCGTGCTGCGCAAGGTCAGCCGGCGCGACCTGGACGCCTGGGTCGCCGAGGTCGCCCCCGACCGGCACGACGACCCGCGAGGCCACCTCGCTGTCGCCCGGTCGCACCCGCGCTGGGTCGTCGACCTGCTCGGTGAGGCCCTGACCGCGACGGTGGGCAGCGACGACGAGCTCGACGCGTTGCTCGAGGCCGACAACGCCCCACCGCGGGTCACCCTGGTCGCCCGCCCCGGCATGGCGAGCGTCGACGAGCTGGAGGCTGCGGGCGGCACCCGCACCGGCCGGTCGCCGTACGCCGTGACGCTGGCCGGCGGCGACCCGGCCGCCGTCCCTGCGGTCGCCGAGGGACGCGCGGGCGTCCAGGACGAAGGCTCGCAGCTCGTGGCCCTCGCGCTCGCCGACGCCGCAGTGGACGGCCGGGACGAGCGGTGGCTCGACCTGTGCGCCGGACCGGGCGGCAAGGCAGCCCTGCTGGCCGCCCTCGCCGCCCAGCGCGGTGCGGTGCTCGTCGCCAACGAGCGCCAGCCCCACCGTGCCGGGCTCGTCGCCTCGGCCCTGCGTGCCACCCCGGACGGCGCCGCCCACGTGCTGGCCGGCGACGGGATGCGCCCCGCCTGGCTCCCGGGCGCCTTCGACCGGGTGCTCGTCGACGCACCGTGCTCGGGGCTCGGTGCCCTCCGACGGCGTCCCGAGTCGCGCTGGCGACGTACGCCCCGGGACGTCGAGGAGCTGGTCGGCATCCAGCAGGTGCTGCTCGACGCGGCGCTGGAGTCGGTGCGACCCGGCGGGGTCGTGGTCTACGCGACCTGCTCGCCGGTGGTCGCGGAGACCAGCGAGGTCGTGCGCGCCGTGCTGGACCGCCGCGCCGACACCGACGAGGTCGGCCGGTTCCAGCTGTGGCCGCACCGCGACGCCACCGACGCGATGTTCGCGGCGACGCTGCGCCGCCGCGCGTGACGCCGGGCCGGGATCCAGCGGGCCCTCAGTCATCCTGCAGGTGACGGAGGTAGGCCCACGGCTCGGCGAGGTAGCGCCGCCAGTGGTCGACGACCTCGAGGTCCTCCCAGGCGGACTCGCGCAGCCCCCACGGGCCGACCTCGAGGATCCGGGCACCGGGCATCGCGACCAGAACGGGGGAGTGGGTGGCACAGAGCACCTGTCCCCGAGCGGTGACTCCGTCGCCCGCGGGGAGTGCCGGCTGTGCGTGCTGCCACCCTCGGGCGAGAGGCCGAACGCGGATGCGACGGCCTCGACCAGCGTCGACTTGCCGGAGCCGTTCTCGCCGACCAGGAAGGTGACGCCCGGTCCGAGTCCACAGCCCGGCCCAAGGTTGTCCGTGGATTGGCCACCAATTGGGGTGACTTCCACGCCGGGACGGTTCACATCCTTTGCTTTGACCAGCATGATGGAGTCAGCTCGGCGCACCGGAGGGGTGCGCCGTGTCACGGGGAGCAGGAATCCATGCACGTGCGCAGCATCATGACGGCCGTGGCCGCCACCCTGACGATGACCCTGGGCTCGACCCTGGTCACCGCTCCTGCGCATGCCGCGGGTGGCACGCGCACGGTGTCGGGCCCTGCGACGGGCGACCCCGACGTCTACCTCACGTACGTCGGGTGCGCGGACCTGCTGGGCGCCGCAGCGGCTCCCGCGTCCCGGATCAACCTCGGTCCCTACGCCGCCCCGCTCGGACGCCGCTCGCTCGGCCTCGTCCCGTCCGGCGCGGGCAGCGCGGCCGGCCCCTACGCTTCGTTCGGCTCGCTCGCCGGCCTCGACACCTCGGTCGCGGTCGCGGCGACGGCCGGGAGCTCGGGTGTCTCGTGGGTCATGGCCGTCACCCGCCAGAGCCCGGCAGGCACCGCGTGGCGTGGGCGCGCGGCCGTGTCGGCCCCGGCCGGCTCCTGGACCACGGTCTCGTCCGCCGCGCTGGCCTACGACTGGGCGCTGGTCGACCTCGCCTCCGGTGCCACCGTCGACCGGGTGGGCTCGGCCACGCCCGCCCAGTTCGCCGCTCAGCACGGCGACGGTGCGGGGTTCGCGGTCACCGGCTTCGGCTGTGACGGCAAGGCCTTCAACCTCGACGCCGTGCGTGCATCCGGATCGACCCTCGACTTCGAGGGAGTCTCGCTGACGACCACCGTTGCGGCAGGCCGGCAGCAGGCCCAGCCGGGACAGGACGTGGAGCTGACCGGCCGGGTCACCGACGGCTCGGGCCGGGTGACCGGTGACCCGCTCGTGCTCGAGTCGCGGGCCCCCGGCGGCCAGTGGGCCCCGGTCGGCAAGCCCGTCCTCGCC
>DATIAJ010000276.1:0-7732 GCA_035458105.1 Nocardioides sp.
GTCGACGTCCTGGCCCGTGCGGCGTACGACGAGCACGCTGCGCACCAGGTCGCCGGTCTTCTCGACCGCCTCGTCGACCGCCGGCTTGAGCGCGCTGGCGGCGCCGCGTCGGTAGCCACCGTCGGAGGTGATGACGACACGGGCCTCGCAGTCGGTGATGCGCGACGCGAGCGCGTCGGCGGAGAAGCCGCCGAAGACCACGGTGTGCGGAGCACCCAGGCGGGCGCAGGCGAGCATCGCGACGACGACCTCGGGGATCATCGGCATGTAGATCGCGACCCGGTCGCCCTTCTTCACCCCCAGCTCGGTCAGCGCGTTGGCGGCCCGGGAGACCTCGTCCTTGAGCTGGGCGTACGTGATGTCGCGGGTGTCGTCGGCGGGCTCGCCGACCCAGTGCAGTGCCACCTTGTCGCCGTTGCCGGCCGCGACGTGGCGGTCCACGCAGTTGACGGAGGCGTTGATGGTGCCGCCGACGAACCACTTGGCGAACGGCGGGTTGGACCAGTCGAGGACCTGGTCCCACTTCTGGCCCCAGTCCAGCCGTGCGGCGGCCTCGGCCCAGAACGCCTCGCGGTCGGCGTCGGCACGTGCGTACGCCTCCTCCGTGACGTTGGCGTTCGCCGCGAGGTCGGCCGGGGGCTCGAAGCGTCGGTCCTCGGACATCAGGTTCGACAGGGTCTGCTCGGACAAGGCTCTCTCCTCGGGCGGGATCGGTCAGGGGTGGTGATGAAGGGAGGCGACCCCCTCGCCGAACCTACTCCGGCTCGGCGAGGGGGTCACCGGTGCTGCTGAGACGTGGTGGCCTCAGTGCTTGACGGCCTGCTCGGCGCCGGCGCCGGTCAGGGCGCGGACCTCGAGCTCGGTGAAACGGTCCTCGGCAGCCGGCTCCCTCGACGAGATGGTGCCGAGGTAGCCGAGCAGGAACCCGATCGGGATCGAGATGATGCCGGGGTTGTTGAGCGGGAAGATCGCCCAGTCCGAGTCGGGGAAGAGCGACGTCGGCAGGCTGGACATGACCGGCGAGAAGAACACCAGCCCGACGGCGGCGATGAGGCCGCCGTAGATGCTCCAGGTGGCGCCGCGGGTGTTGAAGCGTCGCCAGAACATGTTGTAGATGATCGCCGGCAGGTTGGCCGACGCGGCGACGGCGAACGCCAACGCCACGAGGAACGCGATGTTGAGGCGCTGCGCCGGGATGGACAGGGCGATGGCGACCGCACCGATGACGAACGCGGCGATGCGGGCGACCCTGACCTCGTCGTGCTCCGAGACAGGCTCGTCCTTCTTGATGACGCCCTTGTAGAGGTCGTGCGCCACCGACGACGAGCTGGCCAGGGTGAGGCCGGCGACCACCGCGAGGATCGTCGCGAAGGCGACCGCGGCGATGAGCGCGAGCAGGATCGCGCCGCCCGTGGAGCCCTCGCCGCCACCGACGGCCTCGGCGAGGAGCGGGGAGGCGAGGTTCTGGTTGCCGCCCTCGAGCGGGTCGACCTGGTCGCGGTCGAGCATGGCCGCGGCGCCGAAGCCGAGGACCAGCGTCATCAGGTAGAAGGCGCCGATGAGGCCGATGGCCCACAGCACCGACTTCCGCGCGTCCTGCGCGGTCGGCACGGTGTAGAAGCGGATCAGGATGTGCGGCAGGCCGGCGGTGCCGAGAACGAGGGCCAGGCCGAGGGACAGGAAGTCGATCTGCGACGTCAGCGAGGCGCCGTACTGCAGGCCGGGCTGCAGGAACGCCTCGCCCTTGCCGGAGTTGTCGGCGGCCGCGCCGAGGAGGTCGGAGAGGTTGAAGTTGAACTCGGCGAGCACCAGCACGACGATCAGCGCCGAGCCGATCATCAGCAGCACCGCCTTGACGATCTGCACGTAGGTCGTGCCCTTCATGCCGCCGACGACGACGTAGAAGATCATCAGGGCGCCGACGCCGATGATGGTGATGTTCTTGATCGCCTGGCTGTCGACGCCGAGGAGCAGCGCGACGAGCGAACCGGCGCCGACCATCTGCGCCAGCAGGTAGAAGATCGACACGACGACGGTCGAGACCGACGCCGCCGTGCGCACCGGGCGCTGCGACATCCGGAAGGCGAGCTGGTCGGCCATGGTGTAGCGACCCGCGTTGCGCAGCATCTCGGCGACCAGCAGCAGCGCGACGAGCCATGCCACGAGGAAGCCGATCGAGTAGAGGAAGCCGTCGTAGCCGTAGACCGCGATGGCGCCGGAGATGCCGAGGAACGACGCCGCCGACATGTAGTCGCCGCCGATGGCGAGACCGTTCTGGAAGCCCGAGAACGACCGACCACCGGAGTAGAAGTCGGCGGCCGTCTTGGTCTGGCGGCTCGCCCAGAAGGTGATGCCGATCGTCAGGGCGACGACCGTCAGGAACAGGAACGTGGTGAGGAGCTGGGTGTCCATCAGGCGTCATCTCCCTTGCGGTACTCCGCCTCGAGCTGGCGGGCCAGCGGGTCGAGCTTGGCGGCGGAGAAGCGGGCGTACATCCAGGCGAGGCCGAACGTCGTCACGAACTGGAGGAGGCCGAAGACCAGGGCGACGTTGATGTTGCCCCACAGCTTCGTCGACATGAAGTCGCCTGCCCAGGTGGAGAGGATGACGTACAGCAGGTACCAGGCCAGGAAGGCGACGGTGGCCGGGAACACGAAGCCGCGGTAGCGGCGACGCAGCTCGGCGAACTCGGGTGTCGCATGCAACCGGTCGTAGATGGGGTCGTGTCTCGCGGCCTGCTCTTGATCTGTCACGATCGCGTCCTTCCGAGCGTGGGGGCCACCGGGTGTGACCGCCGTCACCGTGACACCGCTCACGCGCCGCGCGGGAGGGGTGCGCAACGCCGCGTCGGTCGATGGGCGCCGTCGGTCGCCCAGCGGTCGGTGTCGTACGACGAGCGGTCGGGGTCGCGGAGTCGCGGAGCCGTGCGCCCGCGAAGTCGTCGACGGGCCGCCGGTGCCGTAGGCTCAAGGTGTTGAAGGGTCGCACCGCGTGCGTCCTGGCCGCGCACGTGGCGCGGCTCGTGTCTTGTTTCTCCTGGTCTTCGGTTCGCTGGACATCAGCACGGATGGATGTCTTCAGCAGCTCGGCGGCAGGTCGTCGCCGGGAGAGAACAAAGGAACAGATCATGGCTCAGGGAACCGTCAAGTGGTTCAACGCTGACAAGGGCTTCGGCTTCATCGCGCAGGACGGTGGCGGCGAGGACGTGTTCGTGCACTACTCCGCCATCCAGTCCGGTGGCTACAAGTCGCTCGACGAGAACCAGAAGGTCGAGTTCGACGTGACCGCCGGCCCCAAGGGTCCGCAGGCCGAGAACGTCCGCCCCGTCTGACGTGGCGCTCCGAGGAGCCCCGACCGCCCAGCGGTCGGGGCTCCTCCGCATTTTCGTGAGGTCGTGCGTCCGTGAGGTCGTGAGGAGAAGTTGACGACTCCGGCACCGGATCGGCAGGCCCGGTGACACACCGGCAGCCGACGCTCTTCGGCATGAGCACCCCTGCCACTGCCACCCGCCGTACGCGTCGCTGGATCGAGGACTGGCGTCCGGAGGACCCCGACTTCTGGGAGTCCACCGGTCGCTCGGTCGCCCGGCGCAACCTCATCTGGTCGATCTTCGCCGAGCACCTCGGCTTCTCGGTGTGGCTGATCTGGAGCGTGAGCTCGGCCTTCCTGGTGGCCACCGGGTTCGACTACACGCCCCAGCAGCTCTTCCTGCTGGTGGCCCTGCCCAACCTCGTCGGCTCGTTGCTGCGCCTGCCGTACACCTTCGCGGTGCCGAGGTTCGGCGGCCGCAACTGGACGATGGCGAGCGCCGCGCTGCTGCTCATCCCCACGCTCGGTTTCGCGTACGCCGTGCAGCGGCCGGAGACGCCGTACTGGGTGTTCTGCCTCATCGCCGCCACGGCCGGGCTCGGCGGAGGCAACTTCGCCAGCTCGATGGCCAACATCAACTTCTTCTACCCCTCGGCCAAGAAGGGCGCCGCGCTGGGCCTGAACGCCGCGGGCGGCAACCTGGGCGTCGCGCTGATCCAGCTCTTCCTGCCCGTCATCGTCGGCGGCGCCGGGATCTTCGGCCTGGTCAAGGCCTCCGAGGGCGGGATCGAGCTCCAGCGCGCGGCCTGGGTGTACGCCGGCCTCGCGGTCGTCGCGACGCTCGCGGCGTACTTCTTCATGGACAACCTGAGCACCGCCACGTCCTCCCCCCGCGAGCAGCTGCAGGTCGTGCGCAAGCGGCAGACGTGGATCATGGCGTTCCTCTACATCGGCACCTTCGGCTCGTTCATCGGCTACTCCGCCGCCATGCCGCTGCTCATCAAGCTGAACTTCTGGGTGCCCGAGCCGGCGCCCCTGGGGACCGGCATCTACTTCGCCTACTTCGCGTTCCTCGGTGCCCTGGTCGGTTCGGCGACCCGGCCGTTCGGCGGCTGGCTGGCCGACCGCCTCGGCGGCGCGAAGGTGACGCTGGGCGCGTTCGGCGCGATGGTCCTCTTCACCCTGGCCGTGCTGTGGACGCTCGTGCAGCTCACCCCCAACCCGACCGCCGACCCGGCGATCGCGTCCGCCAACCAGTCGTGGTTCCCGTGGTTCCTGGGATTCTTCCTCTGCGTCTTCGCAGCGACCGGCATCGGCAACGGCTCGACGTACAAGATGATCCCGGCGATCTGGCGCACCGAGGCCGAGCGCGCCACGGCGCCCGGCACCCCCGAGCGCGCCGCCGCCCTCCTGGCCGGCACCAAGCAGGCGTCCGCCGCGATCGGCGTGATCGGCGCGGTGGGCGCCCTCGGCGGGTTCCTCATCCCGATGGCCTTCAGTGCGCCCTGGGTGGCCGACCCCATGTCCGCCACCAAGGGCGCCTTCCTGGTCTTCACCGTCTTCTACGTGATCTGTGGCGCGGTGACCTGGGCGGTCTACCTGCGTCGTCCCGCCGAGGTCCGCGCCCAGAGCCTGGCCGGCGCCGGGATCTGAGCGGAGACTGTCGATCGTGGCGACCGAGACCCACTGCCCCTACTGCTCGCTGCAGTGCGGGATGCGGCTGGCGGGCCGTCGTACGCCCGAGGTGTCGGCGTGGGAGGAGTTCCCCGTCAACCAGGGCGCGCTGTGCCGCAAGGGATGGGCAGCGGCCGGCCTGTACGGCGGACGCGAGCGGCTCACCTCGCCCCTGGTGCGCGACCGGGAGACCGGCGAGTGGTCGGCCGTCTCGTGGGACGACGCGCTCGACCGGGTCGCCGACGGCATCCGCGCCGCCCAGGCGGCCGGAGGACCGGACCGGGTGGCCGTCTTCGGCGGCGGTGGGCTCACCAACGAGAAGGCCTACGCCCTCGGCAAGTTCGCCCGGGTGGCGCTCGGCACCTCCCAGATCGACTACAACGGCCGCTGGTGCATGAGCTCGGCCGCCTCGGCCGGCATCCGCGCCTTCGGCCTCGACCGCGGGCTGCCCTTCCCGCTGGCCGACGTCGAGGAGACCGACGTGCTGGTGCTCGTCGGCTCCAACCTCGCCGAGACGATGCCCCCGGCCGCCCGCCACCTCGACCGGCTGCGCGAGCGCGGCGGGAAGGTCGTCGTCGTCGACCCGCGGCGTACGCCGACCGCGGACCGCGCCGACCTGCACCTCCAGCCGGTGCCGGGCACCGACCTCGCCCTCGCGCTGGGGCTGCTGCACCTCCTCGTCGCCGCCGGTGCGGTCGACACGACGTACGTCGCCGAGCGCACCACGGGCTGGGAGGACGTGCGGGACTCGGTCGCCTCCTGGTGGCCCGAGCGGGTCGAGCGGGTGACCGGGATCGAGGCGCACGAGCTGCGCGCGCTGGCCGCGATGCTGAGCGGGCGCAAGGTCATGGTGCTCACCGCACGTGGCGCCGAGCAGCACTCGACCGGCTCCGACACCGTGCTGGCCTGGATCAACGTTGCCCTCGCGCTCGGCATGGTGGGCAGGCGGGGCGCGGGCTACGGCTGCCTGACCGGGCAGGGCAACGGGCAGGGCGGGCGGGAGCACGGGCAGAAGGCCGACCAGCTGCCCGGCTACCGGCGCATCGACGACCCTGCCGCCCGCGCGCACGTCGCCGGGGTGTGGGGGATCGATCCCGACGAGCTGCCGGGCCCCGGCAGGTCGGCGTACGAGCTCCTCGACGCGCTCGGCACGCCCGACGGCCCGTCGGCGCTGCTGGTCCTCGGTTCCAACATCGTCGTCAGCGCACCGCGGGCCACGCACGTGACGTCGCGGCTCGAGGCGCTGGACCTGCTGGTGGTGTGCGACCTGGTGATGTCGGAGACCGCGGCCCTCGCCGACGTCGTGCTGCCGGTGACGCAGTGGGCCGAGGAGACCGGGACGATGACCAACCTCGAGGGCCGGGTGGTCCTGCGCCAGCGTGCGATCACGCCGCCGTCGGGGGTGCGCACCGACCTCGAGGTGCTGGCCGGCCTGGCCGAGCGGCTCGGGTCGACGGCGTCGTTCCCGACCGACCCGGAGGAGGTCTTCACCGAGCTCGGCCGCGCGTCCGCGGGCGGACCGGCCGACTACTCGGCGATCACCTACGACCGGATCCGGGACGAGCACGGCGTCTTCTGGGGTGGCGAACGGCTCTTCACCGAGTCCTTCGCGCACCCTGACGGGCGGGCCCGCATGTACGCCGTCGAGCACCGGGGCGCGGCCGAGCAGCCGTGCGCCGACTACCCGGTGCACCTCACGACCGGGCGGGTGCTCGCGCAGTACCAGTCCGGCGCCCAGACCCGGCGGATCCGATCGCTGCCCGACGAGGGCCCGTTCGTCGAGCTGCACCCGCTGCTCGCCGGGCGCATCGGGGTCGGACCGGGTGACGCCGTCCGCGTCGCGACCAGGCGCGGCGAGATGACGGCCCCCGCGAAGGTGGTGCCGACGATCCGGCCCGACACGGTCTTCGTGCCGTTCCACTGGGTCGGCGCCAACCGGCTCACCAACGACGCCCTCGACCCGGCGTCGCGGATGCCGGAGTTCAAGGTGTGCGCCGCGGCGGTGGCCCATGCCTGAGCACCCCGAGCGGATCGTCGTCGTCGGGGGCGGGATGGCCGCGGTCCGCCTCGCCGAGCACCTCGCCGGCGACGAGCGTCTCGCCGTCACGGTCCTGGCTGACGAGCCGCACGCCCCCTACAACCGGATCCTGCTGTCGGCGGTGCTCGAGGGCACCCACGCTGCCGACGCGCTGACGCTGCGCTCGGAGGAGTGGTTCGCCGATCACGGGATCGAGCTGCGGCTGGGCGCGCGGGTGCTGGAGATCGACCGGGACGCCAAGGGGATCGACGGGAGGGAGGGGGAGATCGTGCTGGTCGACGGAGGTCGGGTCGCGTACGACCGGCTCGTCCTGGCCTGCGGTTCGATCCCCACCCTCCCGCCGATCCGCGGGCTGGTCCGCCGCGACGGCACGTTGCACCCGAAGGTCCACGCCTTCCGCTCCCTCGCCGACTGCCGGCGGCTGGACGCCGCCCTCGTCCCCGGCGCTCGTGCGGTCGTCGTCGGCGGCGGTCTTCTCGGCCTCCAGGTCGCCCGCGCGCTGTCGGTCCGCGGACTGCTGACCGAGGTCGTCGAGGGCGCCGACCACCTGCTCGCCAGCCAGGTCGGGCCCGGTGCCGGACGCGTCCTCGCCCGCGACCTCCGCCGGCTCGGCACCGAGGTCTACACGGGCGCCCGCGCCGTCCGCATCACCGACGACGGGCTCCAGCTCGACAACGGCTACGTGCTGCCCAGCGACCTGGTCGTCCTCAC
>DATIAJ010000277.1:0-4814 GCA_035458105.1 Nocardioides sp.
CTCGCCTTCGTGGCCGACCTCGACGCCCGGTTCCACGACCGCCGTGACGAGCTGCTGGCCGCACGTCGGGCCCGGCGCGCGGAGGTCGCCCGGACCGGTCGCCTGGACTTCCTTCCCGGGACCGCGGACGTGCGCACCTCCGAGTGGACCGTGGCCCCGGTGCCCGACGACCTGCGCGACCGCCGCGTCGAGATCACCGGGCCGACCGACCCCAAGATGGCGATCAACGCGCTCAACTCGGGCGCGCGCGTGTGGCTCGCCGACCTCGAGGACGCCAACACCCCGCACTGGCGCAACGTCGTGGGCGGACAGCTGACGCTCCGCGACGCCGTGCGCGGGCAGCTCACCTTCACCTCTCCCGAGGGCAAGCAGTACGCCGTCGCCGACCCCGAGCACGCACCGGTGGTCCTCCCCCGCCCGCGCGGCTGGCACTTCGACGAGGCCCACCTCACCGCCGACGGCCGACCGGTGATCGCCGCCCTGGTCGACTTCGGGCTCCACTTCTTCCACAACGCCCGCGAGCTGCTCGCCGCCGGGAGCGGCCCCTACTACTACCTGCCCAAGCTGGAGTCCCACCTCGAGGCGCGGCTGTGGGACGACGTCTTCACCCACGCCCAGGCGGCGCTCGGGGTGCCGCACGGATCGGTGCGGGCGACCGTGCTGATCGAGACCATCACGGCCGCCTTCGAGATGGACGAGATCCTCTGGGAGCTGCGGGACCATGCGGCGGGCCTCAACGCCGGCCGGTGGGACTACCTGTTCAGCATCATCAAGAACTTCAGGGACGCCGGACCCGGCTTCACCCTCCCCGACCGCAACGCGGTGACCATGGCCGCCCCGATGATGCGAGCCTACAGCGACCTGCTCGTGCAGACCTGCCACCGCCGCGGCGCCTTCGCGATCGGCGGGATGGCGGCGTTCATCCCGAGCCGTCGCGACCCGGAGGTCAACGAGCGGGCCTTCGCCAAGGTGCGCGAGGACAAGACCCGCGAGGCCCGGGCCGGCTTCGACGGCTCGTGGGTGGCGCACCCCGACCTGGTGCCGGTCTGCCAGGAGGTCTTCGACGCCGTCCTCGACGGGCGCGACAACCAGCTCGACGTCACCCGCGACGACGTGTCGGTCACGGCCGACGACCTGCTCGCGGTCGGAGAGACGCCCGGTGAGCGCACCGAGGCGGGGCTGCGCGGCAACGTGCGGATCGGCATGCAGTACCTCCACGCCTGGCTGTCCGGCAACGGCGCCGCCGGCATCGACAACCTCATGGAGGACGCCGCCACGGCGGAGATCTCACGCTCGCAGGTGTGGCAGTGGGTCAACAACGCGGCCGCGCTCGACACCGGGGACGTGGTCACGCGCGAGCTCGTGGAGCGGCTCGTATCCGAGGAGCACGAGGCCCTCGCCGGCGCGGTGGACGACGACGCCCGCCGCCTCTTCGTCGACTGCGCGCTCGGCGAGCACTTCCCCGACTTCCTCACCCTGCAGGCGTACGACGTCCTGCTGGCGCGGGGCGACTGACCGGGCGACCGATCGGGCGCACGAACCCGCCCGAGGCCACCTGGTCGCCCCCGACCCACACGTCGGCGACGTCGGCGTCACCGGCGAGCGCGAACACCTTGCCGAGCGCCTCCTCCGGCGACCCGGCGTGGCGCAGCCCGATGTCGAGCGCGGTGCCGACGGGCGGCCGCACGCAGATCGCGTCGAACTGCTTGCCGGGGCTCAGGTCGCCCGTGACGTCGCCGAGGCCGAGGGCCGCTGCGCCCGCGGCGGTGCTGAGGTGGAGGAGGTGTCCGGCGGCGAGCGGCAACCCGTCGGCGCCGAGCAGGTGCTGCAGGAAGTAGGCCTGCAGGGCCTCCTTGAAGATCGAGAACCCGGTGCCCGCTCCGACGTCGCTGCCGAGCGCGACGCGCACGCCGGCCGCGACGTGCCGCCGCAGGGAGAACATGCCCGAGCCCAGGGCGGCGTTGCTCGTGGGGCAGTAGGCCACCGCGGTGCCCCGGGCGGCCAGCACGGCGAGCTCTGCGTCGGTCGGGTGGACGTTGTGCGCCAGGACGGAGCACCCGCTGAGCAGCCCGTGGTGGTCGTAGGTGTCGACGTAGTGCTCGCGGTGCGGGAACTGGTCGGCGACCGTGGCCACCTCGGCGTTGTTCTCGTTGACGTGGGAGGTGAAGCAGGCACCGTCGACGACGGAGAGGACGTCGGCGCAGGCGGCCAGGATGTCGTCGGAGGCCGACAGCGCGAAGCGCGGCGTGACGGCGTAGCGCAGCCGGCCGCGCCCGTGCCAGTCCGCCGCCAGCCGCACCGCCTCGTCGTGCGACCGCTCCGCCGTGGTCAGGAGCGGCTCGGGCAGCACCCGGTCGCTGACGACGAGCCCGCTCGTGATCCGCAGCCCGAACCGCTCAGCCTCGGCGAACAGGGCGTCGACGGCGGGCGCGAAGTGGGAGCCGAAGACCAGTGACGTCGTCGTCCCCGCGGCGATCAGCCCGGCGACGAGCTCCCCGGCCACCGTGGCGGCGTACGACGTCGAGGCGAGGCGCTGCTCCTCCGGCAGGGCGCACCGCTCGAGCCACTCCAGCAGCGGCATCCCGAGGGCGCCGATGATGCGCACCTGGGGGAAGTGGACGTGGGTGTCGACCAGGCCGGGCAGCAGCAGCCCCGCTCGCAGGTCGATCACCGGCGCCGCGGGGTGGGCGGCCGCGACCGCGACGAAGGGACCGCGGTCGGTGATGACGCCGTCGTCGGAGACCGCCAGGCCGAGGTCGTCGTCGTAGCGGAAGGCCGGGCCGCCGGTGGTGAACGGGTCGTCGGGGGCGTCGTAGGCGCGGGCGCGGTAGACGACCTCGCCTGCCGTCACCTGCCGACCCCGGCGCGGTCGGCCGCCAGGAGGTCCATCAGCTCGGCCGCCACCGAGACGGCGATCGCGGCCGGCACCTTGCTGGTCGTGGCGGGCAGCCCGATGGGGCAGCGGATGCGGGCGACGGTCGCCTCGTCGTGGCCCTCCACGGTCAGGCCGGCGCGGAAGCGGGCCCACTTGGCCGCCGAGCCGATCAGCCCGACCGAGCCGAGGTGGGTGCAGCGCAGCGCCGCGTCGCAGAGGGCGAAGTCCTCGGCGTGGTCGTGGGTCATCACCAGCACGTGGGTGCCGGCCGGGACGGCTCCCAGCGCCAGCTCCGGGACCGGCGAGTGGTGGACCCGCACCCGCGCCTCACCGTCGGTCGGGAGCGCCAGCCGGTCGTCCCCGAGCAGGCCGGGACGGGAGTCGACGAGGTGCAGGTCGAGGTCGTGGGCCGCGAGGATGCGGGCCAGCTGGAGGCCGACGTGGCCGATCCCGAAGATCGCGACGGACCCGACCACGGGCAGCGGCTCGAGCACGAGGGTGGCCTCGCCGCCGCAGCACTGGCGGCCGTGGTCGGTGCGCGCCTTGTCGGTGAGGCCGAGGACGAGCTGCTCGGGGACGTCGGTCCCCTCCGCGAGCATCGTCCGGGCGCGGGCGAGGGCGGTCTCCTCGAGGTTGCCGCCGCCCACGCTGCCCCACGACCCCTCGGCCGCGACGACCATCTTGGCGCCGGCGTCGCGGGGCGCGTGCCCGCGGACCTCGACCACGGTGACCAGCACCCCCGCCTCCCGCTGCTCCCGCAGCCGCTCGACCGCTCCCAGCCAGTGCACGTCAGGCCTCCCCCGTCGCGTGCACGGCCTGCTCGGACCGCGGGTGCAGGGCGGGCGCCGCCGGGTCCGGCCGGTCGGGCACCGCGCCCGGCAGTCCCTCGACCACCCCGTCCGCGGTGTGGTCGGCGGTTGCGCCCCGGGCGCGCTCGGCCGCCCAGAACACCGCCTCGGGAGTGGCCGGGGAGGCGAGCTCGACGGAGGTGCCGTCCGGCCCGAAGGCCGCGACCGCCTCGCGCAACGCCTCCCGCACCGCGAAGGCGAGCATGAGCGGTGGCTCGCCGACCGCCTTCGAGCCGTAGACCACCCCGTCCTCGTGGGCGTGCTCGAGCAGGGCGACGTGGAGCTCCTCGGGCAGCTCACCCAGGCTCGGAAGCTTGTAGGTGCTGGCCGACTGCGTCGTCAGCCGGCCGCGACCGGGGCCGTCGGACTCGTCCCAGCGCAGGTCCTCCATCGTCAGCCAGCCCACGCCCTGCACGAAGCCGCCCTCGACCTGGCCGAGGTCGACGAGCGGGGAGAGGCTGTCGCCGACGTCGTGCACGATGTCGACCCGCACGGTGCGGTGGGCGCCGGTGAAGCCATCGACCTCGACCTCCGCCGCCGCGACGCCGTAGGCGAAGTACTTGAACGGGTGGCCGCTCATCTGCGTGGAGTCCCAGTGGATGCCCTCGGTGCGGTAGAAGCCGGCAGCCCACAGCTGCACCCGGCTGAAGTAGGCCTCGCGCACCAGCTCCTCCCACGGGAGGCCGCGCCCGGCGTCGACCTCGCGCAGGCGCGCGAGGACCTGCTCGCAGGCGTCCTTGACGGCGCCGCCGTTGAGGTCGGTGCTGGAGCTCGCCGCGGTCGCCGACGTGTTGGGCACCTTGTCGGTGCGGGTGGGTGCGACGCGCACCTTCGCGAGGGGTACGCCGAGGGTGGTGGCGGCGACCTGCAGCATCTTCGTGTGCAGGCCCTGGCCCATCTCCGTGCCGCCGTGGTTGATCAGCACCGAGCCGTCCTTGTAGACGTGGACGAGCGCGCCGGCCTGGTTGAAGGCGGTGAAGTTGAAGGAGATGCCGAACTTCACCGGCGTCACCGCGAGGCCGCGCTTGCGGTGGGGGTGGGCGGCGTTGAAGGCCGCGACCGCGGCGCGACGGCGTACGACGTCGCCGGTG
>DATIAJ010000278.1:0-2578 GCA_035458105.1 Nocardioides sp.
CCCTCGCCGCCGGCGCACGGGTGGCACTGCTGGTCCCCGGCTCCCTGGCGTACGTCGACCTGGTCCTGGCGCTGCTCGCCGACGGGATCTTCCCGGTGCCGCTGGACCCGGCGCTCAGGCCCGCGGAGCGGGAGCGGATCCTCGCACCGATCTCCCCGGAACTCGTCGTCACCTCGCACGCGCAGGTGGAGCAGCTGCTCGCCGCCCGGGCGGACCGGTCCCGGTCGCTGCCGCTCGGCCGGCCGGTCCACTGCACGAGCGGCACGACCGGCACACCGAAGGGCGTGTGGTCGGGACTCCTCCCCGAGGCCGAGGCCACCGCCCTGCTCGCCGAGGAGCGCGACCTCTGGGGCTTCGACGAGGACGACGTCAACCTCGTGCTGAGCCCGCTCCACCACTCCGCCCCGCTCCGGTTCGCGACCGGCACCCTGCTCGCCGGTGGCCGGATCGTGGTGCCGGGGAAGTTCGACCCGGCCGCGGTGACGGCCGCGATCGCGCGCGACCGACCGACGACGATGTTCTGCGTGCCGACCCACCTGCAGCGGCTGTTCGCCCACTGGGACACCGTCGGCGTGCCGGACCTGTCGTCGTTCCGGCTGGTCGCCCACGCGGGCGCCCCGTGCCCGCCGCAGGTCAAGCAGCGCCTGATCGACCTGTTCCCCGACGGCTCGACGTGGGAGTTCTACGGCTCGACCGAGGGCCAGTTCACCGCGTGCCGCTCCGAGGAGTGGCTGGACCACCCCGGCACGGTGGGGCGGGCCCGACCCGGGCGCACCCTGACCGTCGACGGCGACGGCCGGATCTGGTGCGCCGTGCCTCAGCACGCCCGGTTCACCTACCTCGGGGCCCCCGACCAGTCGGCGGCCGCCTGGCGGGACACCCCGGACGGCCCGGCGTTCACCGTCGGTGACGTCGGGCGGATCGACCCCGACGGCTACCTCCACCTCGAGGGCCGGCGCACCGACCTGATCATCACCGGCGGCGTCAACGTGTACCCCCTCGAGGTCGAGAACGCCCTGCGCGAGGTCGACGGCGTCGACGACGTCGCCGTGTTCGGCGTGCCGGACGACCGGTGGGGCCAGCGCGTCTGCGCCGCCGTCGTCGGCCACGTCACGACCGAGGCGCTCGACGCCCACGCCCGCCAGGTCCTCGCGCCCGCCAAGCGTCCCAAGGACTACCTGGGCGTCGCCGGCCTGCCGATGACCGCCACCGGCAAGGTGCGGCGCGACCAGCTCGCCGACCTGCTCTGAGTCCTCAGGCCACCCAGACCGGTCCGACCTGGTCGACCAGGTCCCGGGACTGACGCAGCCCGGCCTCGGCCGCGACGGCGCGCTTGGCGGGGTCGAGCAGGTTGCGGCCGAAGGCGGCGAGCGCTTCCGGGTCGGGAGTGACCACCGACCACGCCCGCGGTCCGACGCGCTCGAGCTGCGCCCGGATGGACACCTTCTTGCTCACCGACCGCGGCAGGGGCGCGAGGACGACGACACGCTCCGCCCCGGTGGCCACGTCGACGTTGGCGGTGGACCGCATCCCGCCGTCCATGTAGGTGCGGCCGTCGATCTCGACCGGCGGCCACACCGTCGGGACAGCGCAGCTGGCGGCGACCGCCGCGACCAGGTCGACGCCGGAGTCGGGCCCGAAGACGGTGAACTCACCGCTGGTGGCGTCGACCGCGGTGATGCGAAGGTCGCGGTCGGGCCAGTCGTGGACCGGCAGCCGGGCGCGGATGACACCTTCCCGGTCGACGCTGCCGGGCGCGTGGGAGGCGTGGGCCACCCGCCCGACGCGGGCCAGCTTGTCTCGGCCGCTCCCGGGCAGCACGTAGGGCGGGACCAGCTTGAGCACCGCGATGCGCGACATCCGGCCCCCGATCTCGGCGTCGGGCGGCTCCAGCTGGGCGGCGTAGAGCTCCTCCAGCGCGACGCCGTTGGTGACCTGGGCGCCGACGACCGACCCGGCCGAGGTACCGACGACCGTGTCGGCGCCGGTCAGGTCGACACCCGCCCGCGCCAGCCCGGTGAGGAGGCCGAGCTGCCAGGCGATCCCGGTGATGCCCCCACCGCCGAGCACCAGCGCCGACGAACCGCGTCCTGTCATGAGCCAGTTGTAGCGGATCGACCCTGACATGAGCACCCGCACGACGACGACGGCCCGCCGGGTCTCCCCGGCGGGCCGTCGTGTGGTGCCTCAGATCAAGGGATCAGGCGATCAGGCCTGGCCACCCGTGAGCTTCTCGCGGAGCGCCTGCAGCGCCTCGTCGGAGGCGAGCGAGCCGCCGGTGTCGCCACCGGACTCGCCACCCTCGGCGACCTCGCCGCCGGAGGAGTACGAGGTGGCCTCGCCGGCCTCGGCCTCGGCGACCTTGGCGTCAGCCTGCTGCTTGACGTGCTGCTCCCAGCGCGCGTGCGCCTTGGCGTACTGGTCCTCCCAGACCGCACGCTGCTCGTCGAAGCCCTCGAGCCACTCGCCCGTCTCGGGGTCGAAGCCCTCGGGGTAGACGTAGTTGCCCTGCTCGTCGTAGGTCGCGGTCATGCCGTAGAGCGTGGGGTCGAACTCCTCCACGTCGGCGGCGGCAGCG
>DATIAJ010000279.1:0-3331 GCA_035458105.1 Nocardioides sp.
CTTCGGGATCACCACCGTGTTCGTCGCGGTGGTCGCCCCGGGCTACTGGTTCCTCTCCGGGGACTGGACCGGCACCTCCGCGCTGGTGATGACCGCCCTCCTCACCGCGATGATCACCCTCTACCTCGGCTTCCACGCCTCGCGCATGGACCCGCGGCCGGAGGACCGCAAGGAGGGTGAGATCGCCGACGGCGCCGGTGAGCTGGGCTTCTTCCCGCCCTACTCCTGGTGGCCGCTGTGGTGCGCCCTCGCCCTCGGCGTGATCGTCTACGGCACCGCGATGGCGGCCTGGTGGCTGGTCATCATCGGCTTCACCGCCGGTGCGGTCGTGACCTGCGGGTTCGTCTTCGAGTACTACCGGGGCGAGCACGCCCACTGAGCCCTCGTTGCAAGCTGGCCCTCGTGGCGATTCTGGAAGAGCCCGTCCGCGTCGTACGCTGGACGGGTTCTTCTGTTCCACCGCCCGTGAGGGTGGGCTACTCCTGGGGGGTCACGTCGCATGCGCTCACGCGCGCTCCGGTCCACGCGTCCCGCGCTTCGTCGTACGACGGCCGCGGCAGCGCTCCTGACGCTGTCCGCCGGCCTCGCCGCCTGCAGCAGCGACTCGACGCCCGGTGACGACACCCAGGCCGGCGGCGACGCTCCCGGCGCCACCCAGGCCGCCGACCCGGTCGACCCGGTCCGGCTGACGACCAGCTTCGCCGACCGGGGTGCCGTACCGATCGACGCGCCGGTGACGGTGTCCGCGTCCGGCGGAGACCTGTCGGACGTACGCGTGACGTCGGCGGACGGGCCCGTCGAGGGACGCGTCGAGGGCGGCACGTGGACCTCGACCACCCGCCTCGAGCCCGGCACCGACTACCGGATCTCCGCCTCGGCGACCCGCTCCGACGGCCAGACGGTCGAGCGCACCCGCGCCTTCCGCACCGTCGACCTGACCCTCGACGAGCAGACGTTCGCCGCGGTCGCCCCGCTCGACGGGGAGACCGTCGGCGTGGGCATGCCCGTGGTGGTGACCTTCGACCTGCCCGTCACCGACCGGGCGCTGTTCGAGAAGCACATGACGGTGACCAGCACGCCGGCCCAGAAGGGCTCGTGGTACTGGCTGAGCGACCGCGAAGCGCACTTCCGCCCGGCCCGCTACTGGAAGGCCGGCACGGACGTGTCAGTCGACCTCGACATCAACAGCCTGCCCGCGGGCAACGGGATCTACGGTCAGGAGTCGCGCCGCGTCGACTTCCAGGTCGGCGACGCCAACATCTACAAGGTCAATGCCCAGACCCACCAGATGCAGGTCTTCAGCAACGGCAGGCTGCTTCGCACGCTGCCGATCACGACCGGCAAGCCGGGCTTCACCACCCGCTCGGGTGTGAAAGTGATCATGGAGAAGTTCGAGTCCCGGCGGATGAACTCCGAGACCGTCGGCATCAACCGCAACAGCCCCGAGGCCTGGGACATCGACGACGTCCGCTGGGCGATGCGACTCACCTACTCCGGCGAGTTCATCCACGCTGCGCCGTGGTCGGAGGGCTCCCAGGGCTACGCCAACGTCTCCCACGGCTGCACGGGCATGTCGACCGCCGACGCCGGCTGGCTCTACGCCATGAGCCGACGCGGCGACGTCGTGGAGTACACCGGCACCGACCGCCCGATGACCCTCGAGAACGGCTACGGCGACTGGAACCTCGCGCCCGCCGACTGGAAGCAGGGCTCGGCGCTCAGCTGACCCGGCCGCCGCCACTCCGCCTGGCGCGCGGGAGAGCGGTGAGTGAGGCATCTTCCTGCGGCTCGGAACCTGTCTGACGCACCGCCCGGGCGGGCGTCGTACGTCCGGCGGTGAGTGACGCACGTTCTGATCGGCCGGAACATGTCTCACGCACCGCCCGCGGGCGTGTCGTACGCCGACGTGTCGTACGCCGACGCGCGGGGGAGCGGTGGCCCACCCACGTTCCGGCGCGGAGGAAGGTGGGTCAGGCACCGCTCGATGAGCCGGGATGCAAGACGAGGGCCCGCCGGGAGTCATCCCGGCGGGCCCTCGTGCGGGTCGTACGACGATCAGTGGTCGCGGAGCGGCACGTCGTCGGTGTCGCGGAGGCGGTGGTCGTCGAACTGGTGACCGTCGACCGGGTGGTCGAGCCCCGCCTGGAGCTCGGCCTCGTGCTCGGCGTGGTGGTGCGCCTCCTCGAGCTCGGCCCGCGTGGGCTTCTGCACGTTGTGGCTGTACATCCACGACGAGAGCTTGGCGCGGAGCTTCTCCGAGCGCGAGTTGGGGGCGGCCACGCCCGAGGCGTCGGTGTCGCTTCCGACCGTGAACACCTCGTCGCGGTCGCGCGCGGTGAGGGTGTAGGCGGACGTCTCGTTGATCGGTAGGTGCCGCTCGGCGTACTGGCCCTCGGGGGAGCGGGTGATGATGCCCGTCTCGTAGCCGTGGAGCAGCTTCTCGTTGTCGTGGCGCTGCAGCGAGATGCACCAGCGTCGCGTGATCCAGAACGCCAGGAGCGGGCCGAGGAAGATGGCCACGCGCATGAAGTAGGTGATCTGGTTGATGCTCAGGTCGAGCTTGATGGCGATGATGTCGTTGCCGCCCGCGGCCCAGGCCAGGCCGTAGAAGGTCATCAGGGACACCATGACCGCCGTGCGCGTCGGCGCGTTGCGCGGGCGCTGGAGCAGGTGGTGGTCACGCTTGTCGCCGGTGATCCAGCCCTCGAGGAACGGCAGCAGCATCAGGACGACCAGCATCAGCGGGGGCACGATGAGGATCGGCAGCATCACGTTCCACGAGATCGTGTAGCCGAAGATCACCGTCTCCCAGCCGGTCGGGATGATGCGCAGGAGGCCGTCGGGCCAGCCCATGTACCAGTCGGGCTGCGAGCCGGCCGTCACCTTGGTCGGGTCGTAGGGACCGAACTTCCACACAGGGTTGATCGACAGCAGGCCGCCCATGATGGCGATGACGCCGAAGACCATGAAGAAGAACCCACCGGCCTTCGCGGCGTACACGGGCAGCATCGGGAAGCCGACGACGTTCTGCTCCGTCCGGCCGGGGCCGGGCCACTGCGTGTGCTTGTGGTAGACGAGCAGCAGCATGTGCGCGGCGATGAGCGCCAGCAGGATGCCGGGGATCAGCAGCACGTGGATGATGTAGAGGCGCGGGATGATCGACTCGCCGGGGAACTCGCCGCCGAAGAGAAGGAACGACATGTAGCTGCCGGCGACCGGGGTCGCCTTGAGGAAGCCGTCAGCCGCCCGGACGCCGGTGCCGGAGAGCAGGTCGTCGGGGAGCGAGTAGCCGGTGAAGCCCTCGAGGGTGCCGAGGAGCAGCAGCAGGCAG
>DATIAJ010000280.1:0-3060 GCA_035458105.1 Nocardioides sp.
GAGCATGTCGTCGAGGTGGATGCGGATGTTGTCGCCCTCGCGCCCGTGCAGCGGCTTGGCGACCCAGCGCTCGAGGTCGCGCGGCTCGTCGAAGTACGCCGGCAGCAGCAGGCGGTGGCGCGGGAAGAGCTCCCACAGCACCGGCAGGAGCGCCTTGGTGCTGAGAAGCACCTTCCACGCCGGCTCGATCCACCGGGTCGGACGCGACTCGGCCTGCTGGACGACGTACTGGCCGAACGGCTCGGCGAGCATCTCCTCCCAGGCGTAGAGCTTGAAGGCGTTGCGCAGCGGCTCGTCGTGGACGTCGCGGTAGTCGCGGGTGTCGGGGTTCCAGCCGACCTCGGCCATCGGGTGGGCCATCGTGATCCAGCCGGCCTGCACGGCGGTGTCCATCAGGTAGTGGACGGTCATCTCCATCTCGCCGCCGTCGTAGGAGTCCTCCTCGCCGAGGTCGTAGAGGAAGTGCATCCGCTCGCCGTCGAAGTGCCCGGAGCGGCGGAGCTTGCGCCACCCGGCGACGAGCCGGTCGTGGACGGAGTTCCACTGGTCCATCTCCGGCATGACGTCCTCCATCCAGTTCCACTGGATGATCCCGGTCTCCACGAGCCCGGTCGGGGTGTCGCCGTTGATCTCGAGCATCTTGATGGACCCGTCGGCGCCGTAGGCCAGGTCGAAGCGCGCGTAGAGCGCCGGGTCGCCGGCCTCGATCGAGCGTCGTACGACGCCCAGCGAGCCGGGCGGCAGGCCGAGCCGCTCGTCGGTCATCGTCGTGGCCATGTGGGTGACGGCCTGCAGGCACATCGCCCACAGCTCCTCGGTGGCGGCCTCGAGGGCCTCCACCTCCTCCAGGGTCACCTCGTACCAGGCGTCCTCGTTCCAGTAGGGGAGCTCGGACCCGTCGGGCATCTTCGTGGTCGGGAAGACCAGGCCCTGCTCGACGACGGTCTCGCGCCAGCCCTCACGCGCCCGCGACCGGTGCCGCCACATGTGTCGGTGCCTCCCTGCTCAGGCGATGCTGGCGCACACGATGGCGCCGACCGACAGGGCGACGGCGGCCGCGACCTGCGCGAGGGGACGTACGGGACCGGGCGCGGTGACGATCTGGCGCAGGTCGCCGGGGGTGATCGCCTCGACCGCGAAGAACATCAGCGTGTTGAGGACGATGCCGACCACGCCGAAGCAGACGGTCCACACCAGCGCCCAGCCGAGCGAGGTCTCGCCGTTGGTCCAGATGGCGGTGAAGAGCACCGCCGCGTTGGAGACCAGCCACGCCGAGGTGACCAGGCCGGCGCCCTTGGAGTGGGCGTGCACCGACTCGTTGCCGTTCTCGTCGACGCCGCGCAGGTGGGTGCCGAGGTGGCCGGGCGTGGCGAGGTCGAGGACGTAGTAGGCCGCCACCAGCATCGCGCCCCCGACGAGGGCGTAGGCGACGGCGTGGAGGAGGGCGTCGATCAGGTCGGTCACGGGGAGGTCTCCTGGGAGCGGTGCTGGCGGGATCGGGTGGTGGGTCGGTGACGCTCGGGCTCAGCCGAAGCCGCGGTTGCTGCCGCCGAAGCCGCCCTTGGTGGTGGCGGACTTGACGGTGGAGCCGCCCGTGGTGGGCAGGCCCCCGCGCTGCACGACCCCCGTCAGGCTGCTGCCCCGGAACGTTCCGCCGGACGCGACGCCTCCGACCGGCGGGACGACGGACCTCGCGGCGAGGTAGTACCAGAAGAAGCCGGTGCCGCTGCCGTTGTAGTCGGAGTCGTCGTCGCACTGGTCGTCGTCGACGCGTTCCTGGGTCTCGGGGTCGACGCACACCGCGGCGTAGTCGGCGCTGGAGGAGCAGCCGGTGAGGCTGCTCGCCATCAGTGCGGTGATGCCCAGCGAGATGCTCGTCGACCGCATGCGACGGCGGGTGGGCGTGGTCATCGGGCGCCTCCGGGCGGGTCCTGGTCAGCGTTCGTCGGCTGGGCGTTCTTCTGCGCGAACATCGCCAGCATCTGCTCGGCGACGTCGGTGGTGGCGGCGTCGGCGGCCTCGTGCTCGGCGAGCCGCTGCTCGAGCCACTCGCGGCCGTGCTGCGCCTCGAGGGAGGCGAGCGTGAGGTGCTCGAGCCGGTCGATCCGCTCGTGGACGTCCTCGAGGACCGTCGCCACGGCCAACGACTCCTTGTCGAAGACGAGGTTGGCGATGACGTGGCCGATCGCGATCGGAACGAGCACGAGCATCGACACGATGAGGACCGCGCCGACTGCGCGGCCCGCGGTGGAGGACGGGTAGAAGTCGCCGTAGCCGACCGTCGAGCCGGTCACGATGCCCCACCACAGCCCCTCGATCGGGCCCTTGTCCTCCAGCGCGGCGTAGGTGAAGGAGCACGCGACCCAGATGCCGAGCACCACCAGCACCAGCAGATGAGGGGCGTTGACGAGCCCGCGCACCGGTCGTGCCACGAAGCCGATGCGTCGCGCGATCGCCTTCTCGGCGTCGTCGACGTCCGTGACCTGTTCGGCCATGCCTGATCCCCGTTCCCCCGGTGCCGTCGCCGCGACTATAGGGCGTGCCCGGGTTCACGGCCCGGGTCATGGCCCGCAGACGCCTCGCGGAGCCCGCGGCTCACGCGACGAGGTCGGCGTACTGCGGGTGCTTCTTGATGTACGACGCCACGTAGGGGCAGTCGGGCCGCACGGTCAGGCCGCGCGAGCGGGCGTCGTCGAGCGCCGCGCGGGCGAGCGTCGCGGCGTGGCCCTGGCCGCTGAAGGCCTCGGGCACCTCGGTGTGGATCAGCCGGATCACGTCGCCGTGGAGCCGGTAGGTGATGATGCCGACGAGCTCGTCGCCGGCGCGCAGCTCGTAACGGTGGCGGTCAGGGGCGTCGATGAACTCTGTGTCCACAACCTGAGCCTAGACGGAGGTGACTTGCCCGTAACCCCGCGCGGGGGAGAGGGTCTGCCTCATGGCAGCAACCGCATCGTCGTACTCGATCACCATGCGGTTGTACACCGCGGCCGACCACAGCGTCGTCGGCTCCGTCGCGACCACCATCGCGCACAACGGGGGCGTCGTCACCGCGATCGACGT
>DATIAJ010000281.1:0-3752 GCA_035458105.1 Nocardioides sp.
GTTTCGGAAACCCCGGAGCGGTCGTCGACTGATGAAAGGTCTCGGGTTCCATGTACTCATCTCGGAGACGCACGTCCATGCCCGGACGGGCACGTCTCGCCGCCACCGCGGCCGTCGCTCTCGGACTCACCCTGTCCGCGGTGCCGGCGCTGGCGCACGACACACACGACCACCGCTCGACCGGCGCCCAGGAGAGGTCGGGTGCCAACGATCTCTGCACGGACGCCCGTGAGGACCGCCTCGAGGCGGCCGGTGACAACTTCGCGCAGGCCTGCCTCCCCGGCCAGGACCTCGCGCAGACGAAGGGCTTCGAGTCCGACCTCGCGGCGGGCGAGATCGCTTCGAGCCCCAACACCCGGCTCGTCGCCAACCTGCCCAAGCAGGACCGCTTCGCCACGACCAGCGCCCTCAACAGCGACCTGGCGTTCCAGGGCGACTACGCCTATGCGGGCAACTACGAGGGCTTCATGGTCTACGACATCTCGACGCCCGAGGCGCCGAAGGTCGTCAGCCAGGTCGTCTGCCCCGGTTCGCAGAACGACATCTCGGTCTCCGGCAACCTGCTGGTCCTGAGCGTCGACTCCAGCCGCAGCAACAACACCTGCGACAACGTCGCGCAGTCCGCGACGATCAAGGAGTCGTGGGAGGGCATCCGGGTCTTCGACATCAGCAACCCGGCCAGCCCGCAGTACGTCGCGGCGGTCGAGACCGACTGCGGTTCGCACACGCACACGCTCGCCCCGAGCAAGGACGGCGCGAACCTCTACGCGTACGTCTCGTCCTACAGCCCCAACGCGGCTTTCCCCGACTGCCAGCCGCCGCACGACTCCATCTCGGTCGTGAAGATCCCGGTGGACGCGCCGCAGACCGCCGCGGTGGTCTCGGAGCCCGTGCTCTTCGCTGACGGCGGCAACCCGGGCGGCAACGGGTCCAGCACGACCAGCGGCTGCCACGACATCACGGCGTACCCGTCGAAGGACATCGCCGCGGGCGCCTGCATGGGTGACGGGATCCTGCTCGACATCGCCGACCGGGAGAACCCGGTCGTGACCGAGCAGGTGCGCGACACCACCAACTTCGCCTTCTGGCACTCCGCCACGTTCAACAACCACGGCACCAAAGTGCTGTTCACCGACGAGCTCGGCGGCGGTGGCGCGGCGACGTGCAACCCGGAGGTCGGCCCCACCCGCGGCGCGGACGGGATCTACGACATCGAGGACGGCAACCTGGTGTTCAAGAGCTACTACAAGATCTCGCGCACCCAGCAGTCCACCGAGAACTGCGTGGCCCACAACGGTTCGCTCATCCCGGTGAGCGGCAAGGACATCATGGTGCAGGCCTGGTACCAGGGTGGCATCTCGGTGTTCGACTTCACCAACTCCAAGAAGCCGCGCGAGATCGCCTGGTTCGACCGGGGTCCGCTCCCCGCCGGCCAGATCGGCGGCTCGTGGTCGGCGTACTACTACAACGGCTACATCTACTCCAACGACATCCAGAAGGGCTTCGACGTGATCAAGGTCGATGACAAGGTCATCAACCGCGCGGCGAGGAACCCGATGGACGTCTTCAACCCGCAGTCCCAGCCGTCCTACAACGGCTGACCTGCAGGACCACGCAGCACGACGGACCCCGGGGCCCACGGCCCCGGGGTCCGTCGCGTGACACCACGGCACTCAGGGGCAGCTGTCCGGTGCGTCGTCGCCGGCGAACCGGTCCGCGGTCCAGTCGAAGAGCTCGGGGATGAGGGGCGAGTCGGCCGCGACGACCCCTACGTGGTCCTTGTCCGGGTACGTGCGGTAGTCGACCGGCCCGCCGCCGGCGGCGCAGCGCTGGTCGGCGTACTCCTGTTGCGCGCGGGGGATGACGAGCGGGTCGGTCTCGCCCTGGGCGAGGAGCAGAGGTGCCTCGATGGGGTCGGAGGGGATGTTCTCCTCCAGCCGCGCGCCGAGAGCGCCAGTGGTGGGGTCGGTGTCGAAGACGGACGTGTCCTGGGTGAGGTACTCGCCGATGTTGAGCAGGGCACCGGGACCCGACAGGCAGCGCTCGGCCATCTCCTCGACCTGGACCTCGGCGGCGCCGCGGACGTAGTCGCCGAGGTCGACGTCGTCGTACGTGCTCGCGTAGCCCTCGAGGACGTAGGCGGCGAAGATGCTGCCGGCGGTGACGTCGTCGAGGTTGGCGATGAGGCCGGTCAGGTTGCTGGCAGGGGCCATGGCGGCGACGCCGACGACGTTGCTGTCGGGGGCGTAGTCGTCGGCGAGGACACCCGCCCACAGGGCTGAGTGTCCGCCCTGGGAGTGACCCCACACCACCGCCTGGTCGGCGAGGCTGATGCCCTCGACCTGTCGGGCCGCGCGGATGGAGTCGAGGACGGCATGTCCGGCGGGCTCGCCGACGAGGTAGCCGTGGGGGCCCTCGGTGCCGAGGCCGATGTAGTCGGTGGCGACGACGGCCCAGCCCTCGTCCACGGCGTCGTCGAGGGTGAACATCGCTCCGGCCTCGAACGGGTCGGCCAGCAGCGACGGCGCGCAGCCCTCGGCGACGCCGGTGGTGCCGTGCGACCACGCGACGAGCGGGAGCGGCTGCGCCCCGGCGTCCTGGGGGGTCACGAGGATCGCGCTGGCAACGGCGGGCTCGTCCCCGAGGCCGGTGGTCGTGTAGAGGATGCGCCGGGCACTGGCGCCGTCGGGGATGGCGCGGTCGAAGTCCTCCGCGCGGATCAGCTGGCCGGGCTCGGCGGGAACGTCGGCCGGTGGGGTGTAGAACGCGTCCGGGACGGGTGTGCTGTTGGCAACGAGTGAGCCGATGCCCGCGAGTCCGAGGGCGAGAGCCAGCGTGGCGACGGCGACGACGAGGGACACGCTCCGGCGCCACCACGGTCGGGGGCCCTCGTCCACGGAGTCGGTCACGCGGCCACGGATCCCTGCCCAGACGAGCTCGAGACCCAGCCACAGGATCCGGATGCCGAAGACGACGGCCACGACGATGGAGGCGATGTCGGGCCACGTGACGGCGAGGATGCCGAGGATGATGCACGCGGCGCCACGGATGGAAGCGGTGATGCGGCCGGGACCGCGCTCACGCACGGCGTGGGCCAGCGCGACGGCACCGTCGATGACCAGCGACGCGGCGACGACCCAGACGACCACGACGACGGCGCTGCCCGGCCACACGAGGATGGCGAGCGCCGCGAGCGCGTAGGCGGCGGCTGGCAGCAGGTCGAGGGGCTCGCGGGGCTTCTCGACCTCTGCGAACCGGCCGGCGGCCATGACCAACAGGCCGACGACCACGAGGACGAGCAACAGGGTCAGTGATGCGAATGGCCGGAAGAGCAGCGACCAGCCGACGACGACGGCCAGAGCACCGATCACGAGCGACCGAACGCGCCAACCGGACACGAGCACACCTCCCTGCACTCAGTCCCGGCGGCACCGGGGTCGTCCGAGCGTAGCGCTCAGGACCACCCCGTGGGGTCGGCCAGCCGCTGCGTGTGTGCCCGCGGCTCACCCCTCCAGGAAGGCAATGGCGATCGCGGCCGCAGTGAAGACCGAGGTCGTCACGATGACCAGCCACTCGATCCCCTCCAGCCACGTCCCGCGCAGGGGCTCGACCAGCCGGTGCACGGCCATGACACCGAGGCCGGCGGACAGGATGGTGATGGCGGCGAGGACGACGACGAACCTCCACTCCGATGCCTCGCCCGCGGCGAGCGACCCGAGTGCGAGCAGCTCTGCCACGATGACGAAGCAGGC
>DATIAJ010000282.1:0-6906 GCA_035458105.1 Nocardioides sp.
AACTGAACATATGACTTTCACCGTTGGCGAAACGGTCGTCTATCCCAATCACGGGGCCGCGGTCATCGAGGACATCGAGATGCGGACGATCAAGGGAGAGGACCGGCAGTACCTCGTCCTCAGGATCGTCGCACAGCAGGATCTGGTCGTGCGCGTCCCGGCCTGCAACCTCGATCTCGTCGGCGTCCGCGACGTCGTCGACAAGGAGGGCCTCGACCGCGTCTTCGACGTGCTGCGTGCGGCCCACGTCGAGGAGCCGACCAACTGGTCACGCCGCTACAAGGCCAACCTGGAGAAGCTGCACTCCGGTGACGTGATGAAGGTGTCGGAGGTCGTGCGCGACCTGTGGCGCCGCGAGCGTGACCGCGGCCTCTCCGCCGGCGAGAAGCGGATGCTCGCCAAGGCCCGCCAGATCCTGGTCTCCGAGCTCGCGCTCGCTGAGAAGACCAACGAGGACAAGGCCGAGGCCATGCTCGACGAGGTGCTCGCCTCCTGAGCGTGGACGACGCCGGCCGAGGCCCCTGGGACGACGTTCCCAGGGGCCTCGGTCTCGTTCTGGACGAGGGCCGCGGAGCCCTGCCCTACGCGCTCATCCACGGCGAGTCCCTGGTGGCCTGCGCCGCCTGGGCGCTCGGGGAGTCCGGCGTCGACCTGGTCGACGCCACCGTCCCCTGGGAGGGGCTCGTCGAGTCGGGGGAGGACCTGGTGCTCCACGACGCGCTCTGCCCGATGACCCCGCCCGCCTTCCTCGCCGCGTGCCTCGAGCACGCGCGCGAGACGGGCCGGCCGGTGGTGGGCACCCGCCCGGTGACCGACACCGTGAAGGTGGTGACCGCCGGCGCGACCGGGCTGGTCGTCGGGGAGACGCTCGACCGCGACGCCCTGGTCGCCGTCGCCTCCCCGCTCGTGCTCCCGGCCACCGTCCTCGCCACGCTTCCCCAGCGGCCGTCGACCGACCTGGCTCGGGCCGTCGCCGACCTGGCTGCCGCGGGCCACGCCGTCGACACGTGGGAGGCGCCCCCCGAGGGCCGGCGGGTCTCCTCGGGCGAGGACGTACGCCTCCTCGACGCGCTCACGACCCGGTCGGGCTGAGCCTGGATCCACCGATCTCTCGCCTGCTGCGCGCCACCATCCGGGCGCACTGGCGGCGTTGTCGCGCACTCGACGGGCCTAGCGGCCCGCCTTCGGCACTCCGCCTTGCCATCACACCCGTCTGGTGCCGCTCGCGACGCCGTCGACCGGTGGATCCAGGCTGAGCTCCTCCGCGAGCGCGACGTCCTCGGGGAAGGTGACCTTGAGGTTGAGCGGGCTGCCGGCGACGGCCGCGACCTTGACATCCCGGTAGGCGGCGACGCACGCCGAGGTGTCGGTGCCCTCGAACCCGTCGACCGAGGCTGCCCGGTAGGCAGCCAGCACGTCGGCGGCGCGGAAGGCCTGCGGGGTCTGCACCCCACCCACCTGCTCCGTGACGAGCCGGTGGTCCGGCCGCAGGAGGTGGGTCACCGGGACCACCGGGATGGCGCCGCCCACCTCGCGGGCGGTGGCGACCACCGTCTCCCACAGCGGACGACCGGCGAGCGGTCGGGCGCCGTCGTGGACGACCACCACGTCGACCTCGCCCGCCTCGATGTCGGGGGCGAGCACCCGCAGCGCGGCCCACTCCGAGGCGTGCCGGGTGGCGCCGCCGTCGACCACCAGCACCTCGCGGTCGGCGAGGTGCGGAGCGACGGCGGCCTCGACGGCGGCCCGGTCCTCGGCGCGCACGACGAGCACGAGACGGCGTACGTCGGACAGCGCGAGCGCGTCGCGCACCGACCACACCAGCACCGGGACGCCGCGCAGCGGCAGGAGCACCTTGTTGACCGTGGCTCCGACCCGGCTGCCGGAGCCGGCGGCGAGGATGACGACAGCAGTGGACATGGGCGCCCCCGTCAGCGGGTGAGGAGCGCGGTGGCGACCGCCGCCACGCCCTCGCCGCGGCCGGTGAGACCGAGGCCGTCGGTGGTGGTGGCAGACAGGCTGACCGACGCCCCGAGCGCGGCCGACAGGGCGGCGACGGCCTCGTCGCGGCGCGGGCCCAGCCGGGGGACGTTGCCGATGACCTGCACGGCGACGTTGCCGATCTCCCAGCCCTCGGCGCGCACGCGGCGCGCGGTCTCGGCCAGGAGAGCGGCTCCGGACGCACCGGCCCACTCGGGTGCCGACGTGCCGAAGTTGCTGCCCAGGTCGCCGAGGCCGGCGGCGGAGAAGAGCGCGTCGCACGCGGCATGGGCGGCGACGTCGGCGTCGGAGTGGCCCTCGAGCCCGGCCGGCTCGTCGGGCCACGCCAGGCCGGCGAGGTGCATGGGCACGCCGGCGACGAGCCGGTGCACGTCGGTGCCGATGCCGATCCGCGGGACGGCGGTGGAGGAGGTCACGTCGGCATCATGCCGGACGCCCGTCACAATGGTGGGGTGACCGCTCGCCGTACTCCTTGGGTGCTCGCCGGAGTGCTGGCCGGTCTTGCCGGCCTGGCGACCAGCTATGCGACCGCGATGGTGCTCACCATCCGGGAGGCGCCAGTCGTGGCCGTGGCCGAGCTGGTCATCCGGCTCACGCCCGGACCGGTCGCCGAGCGCGCCATCGCGGTGCTCGGCCACTACGACAAGCCGTTCCTCGTCGGCGTCATCCTGCTCCTCCTGCTCGGCCTCTTCGCGCTCGCGGGGGCGCTGGGCCGGGGTGGGTGGTACCGGCCGCTCCTGGTCTGGTTCCCGCTCGCGGGAGTGGGTCTGGTCGCGGTCCTGAGCCAGCGGGGGGCGAGCGCGGTCGACGCGCTCCCAGTGGCCGTCGGCCTGCTCACCTGGGTGACGCTGCACTCCGCGCTCACCGACGCCCTCGAGCGCGGGCGGCGCCGACCGGACCTGGAGTCCCACGAGCGCCGGGTCTTCCTCATGGTCGCCGGAGCGGTCTCGCTGGCCGCGGTCGGCATCGCCGTCGCCGGACGACTGGTCGGCGCGGGCCGCCGACACGTCGAGACCAGCCGCCGGCTGCTCCGCATCCCCGGTGTGACCCGGCGCCAGCCCCCGGCCGGCACGTCGGTCGGGCTCGCCGGGGTCGCGCAGTGGCAGACGCCGGCCGACGACTTCTACCTGATCGACACGACCATTGCGAAGCCGACCATCGAGCCGGACGAGTGGTCGCTGCGCATCCACGGGATGGTCGACCGCGAGCTCACCCTGAGCTACTCCGACCTCGTCGCCCGCCAGATGACGGAGTCGTGGATCACGCTCAGCTGCGTGAGCAACGAGGTCGGCGGCGGGCTGGTCGGCAACGCCCGCTGGAGCGGCATCCGCCTCGCCGACATCCTCGCCGGCCTCGGCGTCGCCGAGGACGCAGACTGCGTGCTCCAGACCTCCCACGACGGCTGGACCTGCGCGACGCCGCTCGAGGCCCTCACCGACGACCGCGACGCCATGCTCGCCGTCGCGATGAACGGCTACCCGCTGCCCATCGAGCACGGCTTCCCGGTGCGCACCATCGTGCCCGGCCTCTACGGCTATGTCTCGGCCACGAAGTGGGTCGTCGACCTCGAGGTCAGCACGTTCGCCCGGTCGACCGGCTACTGGACGACGCGGGGCTGGTCCGCCGAGGGGCCGGTCAAGATCGCCTCGCGCATCGACGTACCGCGCGGGGGTGCCGAGGTCCCGGCCGGGGAGGTGTCGTTCGGGGGTGTGGCGTGGCACCAGCACACTGGCATCGAGTCCGTCGAGGTGCAGGTCGACGGCGGGGCCTGGACGAAGGCCGAGCTCGGTGGCGTCCCGTCGGTGGACACCTGGGTGCAGTGGGCGGTGACGCTCGACGTGGCCGAGGGCGACCACGAGGTCCGGGTCCGGGCGACCGGCAAGGACGGCGAGACCCAGACGAGCGTCGTACGCTCCCCGGACCCCGACGGCGCCACGGGCTGGCACACGGTGGAGTTCAGCGCCGTCTGAGCAGCGGATCGGGGAGTGCTGGCTCGCTCAGGGCGAGCCGGGACTCCCCGCTGTCAGCTGTTGCGGACGACGTACGCCGTCCCGCCGGAGGCGGCGATCCAGATCCGCTCGAACTGGGCGCGGTCGTAGACCCGGCGCACCTCGGCGTTGGTCGCCCCGGCGGGGTCGTTGACCACGACGTCCCCGTCGGCCTCGAAGCCGACGACGACCAGCAGGTGGCCGTTGCTGGCCGAGATGGGGGCGCCGGCGAGCTGGGTGCGGCCGAACGCGATCGAGACGATCAGCGGCACCCCGGCCGCGATGAGGTCCTCGGCCTCGCGGAGGTCGCGCATCCGGGTGACGTAGGAGTCGCCACCGACGAGCGTCGCGGCGTAGGCGGTGTTGAAGGCCCAGTTGCCGGTGCCGCGGTAGCCGTGGTCGTAGACCATCTTGGCGGTGTGGTCGACGACGGCGTCGGAGTGGCCGGCCGTGATGCCCGTGGGCGTCGGGGAGATGCCGTGGTAGGCGAGCACCATCGCCAGCGACGTGGGGGAGCACCATGCCTCGCCGCCGCCGCCCCAGGCGGGGTAGTGGCCGCTGTGGACCATCTGGGAGTACGTCGGCACCGGCAGGACGGTGCCGGCCGCGGGACCGGGCTGGGAGGTGGGCCGGGACGCCGAGGCGTCAGCAGAGGCGACGGCGCCGACGCGCTCGAGGCTGACCGCCTTGCTCGAGCCCCTCGGCCGCATGAGGGTGACGCGCAGCTGGTACGCCGTCACGGTGGAGGTCGCGAACCAGGTGTCGGCGCTGACCCGGCCGAGGTCGTCGGTCTGGCCGGAGTAGGTGCGGCGGGGCATGGGACGGTTGGTGCGCGCCCAGTCGGCCACGGTGTCCCAGGTCCCGGTGCGGCCGGTGGCGTCCTGGGCCCGCAGCTCGACGCGCACCAGGGTGCGACCCGGGACGGTGGCCTCCCACGAGGGGATGATCGCGGTCGCCCCGAACCCCGGGGTGGCCCACGGAGAGGTCCAGGTGCCGGCCTCGTAGGACTTGCCGGCGACCGTGCGGGGCTTGGCGCGCAGCAGGGAGACCTGGCCGCGACCGAGCTTGAGGCCCGTGCGCTGACCCGCCTTGAGGTCGCGGTAGCTGCTCCACGACGCGAGCTCCACCTGCGGCGTCGCGCGCTGCCGTGCCGAGGGCTCCGTCGCGGCAGCACCGGTCGGCGGGGCGAACGAGGTGGCCAGCAGCAGGGGGAGGGCGAGGACCGCGACACGTCGGAGCACCGGTCGACGATAACCCGGAAAGTCCCACACGTCTCAGGAGTCACATCCTGTGCGAGGTCGCGGTGACCGGCGAAGCCGGTGGATCGACCCCGTCGCCCTAGACTTGCCCGGTGACCCTGAGGCTCCACGACACCGCGACGCGCGAGACCCGCGACTTCGTCCCGCTCACCCCGGGCCGGGCGGGCATCTACGTGTGCGGGCTGACCGTCCAGTCGGAGCCGCACGTCGGTCACGTGCGCTCCGCGGTCAACTTCGACGTGCTCCGCCGCTGGCTCGCCGCCACCGGTCACGAGGTCGACTTCATCCGCAACGTCACCGACATCGACGACAAGATCCTCGCCAAGTCCGCCGAGCAGGGTGTCCACTGGTACGCCCTCGCGTCGGCGATGAAGCGCGAGCTCGACGCCGCCCTCGCGGCGATCAACGTGCTGCCGCCGACGTACGAGCCGGGCGCGACCGGTCACGTCCCGGAGATCGTCGAGCTGATCGAGCAGCTCATCGCCCGCGGCCACGCCTACGCTGCCGAGGACGGCAGCGGCGACGTCTACTTCGACGTGCGCAGCTGGTCGGCGTACGGCGAGCTGACGCGCCAGCGCGTGGAGGACATGGAGCCCGCCGGCGACGCCGACCCGCGGGGCAAGCGCGACCCGCGGGACTTCGCGCTGTGGAAGGGGTGGAAGAAGGAGTCCGAGCCGCAGACCGCGTCGTGGCCCTCGCCGTGGGGCCCGGGACGTCCCGGCTGGCACATCGAGTGCTCGGCGATGGCCGGCAAGTACCTCGGCCCGGCCTTCGACATCCACGGTGGTGGCGTCGACCTGCGCTTCCCGCACCACGAGAACGAGCAGGCCCAGTCGCGCGCGGCAGGCCGCCCGTTCGCGTCGTACTGGCTGCACAACGCCTGGATCACCACCGCCGGCGAGAAGATGAGCAAGTCGCTCGGCAACTCGATGCTCATCCCGTCTGTGCTCGAACGGGTGCGCGGCATCGAGCTGCGCTACTACATCGTGGCGGCCCACTACCGCTCGCACGTCGAGTTCAGCTTCGAGGCGCTGGAGGAGTCGGCCAAGGCGTTCCGGCGCATCGAGGACTTCCTCGACCGCGCCGCGCCGGTCGTGGGCACGTGGTTCGCCTCGGTGCCGGACGCGTTCCGCGAGGCGATGGACGACGACCTCGGCACGCCCGCTGCTGTCGCCGTCATCCACGACTCGGTCCGCGAGGGCAACCGGCTGCTGGCTGACGGGTCGTCGGAGGAGCTCGGCCAGAAGTTCGGCGAGGTGATCGCGATGCTCGACGTCCTCGGGCTCAACCCCGCCGACACCGCCTGGGCGACCGCTCGCTCCGACGACCGGCTGACCGAGGTGGTCGACGCGCTGGTGAAGGGCCTGCTCGAGGAGAGGACGGCGGCGCGCGAGGCCAAGGACTGGGCTCGCGCCGACGCCATCCGCGACCGGATCAAGGCGGCCGGTGTCGAGGTGGAGGACACCCCGACCGGCCCGAAGTGGAGCGTATGAAGATGGCAGGCAACTCGCAGCGCAAGGGCGCGATCAAGAAGACCGGCAAGGGCAACCCCACTGCCGGCTCGGGCGGGCGCGTGCGCCGGGGGCTCGAAGGCCGGGGGCCCACGCCCAAGGCCAAGGACCGGCCCTACCACCAGGCCCACAAGGCGGCCAAGCGCG
>DATIAJ010000283.1:0-2303 GCA_035458105.1 Nocardioides sp.
ACCTGGCTGGTCGTGGAGGTGGGGTGGCTCGACAACCCCCGGCGATCGAACTTCTGCCCGCTGGCGAGCCCGCCGAGCCAGAAGGCGAAGAGGGCGATGACGACGCCGGCGAGGTCGTCGGCGATGTAGTGCCAGCCGAAGTAGAGGGTCGCGACGACGGTGATGGCGAAGTTGGCCCAGAAGACGATGTGGAGCACCTTGTTGCGGAGCGTGTACTGGACCATCAGCGCGACGAGCAGGGTGATCGCGACGTGGAGCGAGGCGAAGCCCGCGACGGACTGCACGGCTCCCTCGGCGCCGTCGCGGATGACGCCCTTGCGTCCGTAGAACAGCGACTCCATCAACGCGCTCGACCCGGTCTCGGGGAGGTCGGCGTAGAGGTAGCTGTACTGGAAGCCGGGGCCGAGGGTGGGCAGCGCGTAGTAGGACGCGGTGCCCAGCGACCAGGCCAGGCACTGCGAGGTGGCGAACCAGTAGCCGAAGGTGATGTTGCGCGACCACACCAGCCAGGCGGCGAGCGCGAGCGGCACCAGCGGCAGGAACCACAGGTAGATCGTCGACAGGATGTGCGCGGAGAAGCCGGTGCCGAAGATCGTGTGCAGGATCGTCGCGGGCTCGTGGCCGAACATCAGCGCCCGGTCGATCAGGTGCAGCTCGCGGTCGTACTTGTCCTCGCCCATGATGAAGGGGAGGAACGACTTGAGGTTCCGGTAGCAGACGTAGGTGATGTAGAAGCACACCAACCCGAGCACGACGAGGGTGATCCGCTCGCGGTCCCAGTGGGTGCGGATCCGCTCACGCACGATGTCGGGCATCAGCGCCGGCTTCATCCGCGAGTACCACATGGCGCGCGGCAGCAGGTCGAGCAGGAACGCACCCAGGATGAGCAGCGGGAGCCGCAGCCAGGCCGGGCCGAGGAAGCCCTCGGGGTCGACCAGCCGCCGGTCGAGCGCGAGCGCGGCCGTGACAGCCAGCACGCCCATGGTGGCGGCGGTTCCCACGAGCAGGGCATAGGCCGGTCTGTACACGGTCGTCAGTCTAGGGACGGGTCAGGACCGGCGGCGATCGGCAGCACCGCGAGACGGGTCTCGTCGACGCGCAGCGACACCTCCGCACCGGGCGACACGCGGCTCCCGAGCGGGGCGATCGCGTCCACGGTGCCGACGCCCTCGACGTCGACGACGAGCCGCACGAGCTCGGGCGTCACGCGGGCGGACTCGACGACGGCGCACAGCGAGCCGTCGTCGTCGACGACGAGGGCCGAGCGGCGCAGCGCGACGGCGTACGCCGGTGGCAACCCGGCCGCGTCCAGCACCCGCCGCGCGCCCCGGTCGCGCAGCACCCGGGCGTAGCCGAGGAAGAGGGCGGTCTCCTCATCGACCGGCGCGCGCCACACCTCGTCGATCGCGCCCTGCTGGACGACGCGGCCCGCGCGCATCACCGCGAGCCGGTCGGCGAGCGCGAAGGCCTCCTCATGGTCGTGCGTGACCAGCAACGCCGTCGTGCCGGCGGCGTGCAGGATCGCCCGCAGGTCGCCGGCCAGCCGCTCGCGCAGGGACGCGTCGAGCGCCGACAGCGGCTCGTCGAGCAGGATCAGCCGCGGCTCGACGGCCAGCGCCCGGGCGAGGGCGACCCGCTGCCGCTCGCCCCCGGACAGCGTGCCGGGCAGCCGGTCGTCGTACCCGCCGAGCCCGACGAGGTCGAGCAGCTCGCGCACCCGCTCGGCGATGCGGGCCGACGGCGTACGACGCAGGCGCAGGGCGTAGGCGACGTTGCGGGCGACGGTGAGGTGGGCGAAGAGCTGACCGTCCTGGAACATCAGCGCGAAGCCACGCCTGTGGGTCGGTACGCCGGCCAGGTCGGCGCCGTCCCAGGAGATCGAGCCGGCGTCGAGCGGTTCGAGGCCGGCGACGGCGCGCAGCAGGGTGGACTTGCCGCAGCCCGACGGGCCGAGCACGGCGAGCACCTGCCCCGGCTCGAGGTCGAGGGACACGTGGTCGACGGCCGCGGTGTCGCCGTAGCGGACGGTGACGTCGGTGAGCTGGAGCATGGTCCTAGAACGCTCCCACACCCGGCACTCGCAGCCGCTCGACGGCGAGCATGACGGCGGCGGTGGTGACGGCGAGGACGACCGAGGCGGCGAGGGCCATGCCGTAGTTCATCTCGCCGGGGTGCCCGATCAGCCGGAAGATGACGACCGGCAGGGTCGGGTCGGTGTCGCGCGCCAGGAAGGACGTCGCCCCGAACTCCCCCAGCGATGCGGCGAACGCGAACCCGCTGGCGGCGAGCATCGGCTTCCACGC
>DATIAJ010000284.1:0-4340 GCA_035458105.1 Nocardioides sp.
GGAGCTGCTCGACAACGGCGAGCGGCTGATGGGCTTCGGGCACCGCGTCTACCGCGCCGAGGACCCGCGGGCCCGGGTGCTGCGGCGCACGGCGCGTGAGCTCGACGCCCCGCGCTACGAGGTGGCCGAGGCGCTCGAGAAGGCCGCCCTGGAGGAGCTGCGCTCGCGTCGCCCCGACCGCGTGCTGGAGACCAACGTCGAGTTCTGGGCGGCCATCGTCCTCGACTTCGCCGAGGTGCCGGCCCACATGTTCACCTCGATGTTCACCTGCGCCCGCACCGGCGGGTGGTCGGCGCACATCCTCGAGCAGAAGACCACCGGACGGCTCATCCGGCCCTCCGCGGTCTACGCGGGACCGGCCACGCGACCCGCCGACGAGGTCGAGGGCTGGGACGCCGGCTGGGGTGCCTGACCCGGCCCGGTCAGGTCCACCGGACGGCGGGCGGTGGGACCAAGGGCTCTGCCCTCCGCCGTCGGGTCGGAGCACCGTGGTGGGACCACGTCCACACCCACACCCACACCGGCGGTCACCATGTCACTCACCAGACGGCAGATGCTGCAGGGCACCGCAGCGACCGGTGCAGTCCTTCTCTCGGGCGCCCGACTCTCCGGCGCGGCGGCTGCTCCTCCGACACCCAGGAAGTGGGCCGACCCCCTCGCCATCCCTGACGTGGTGGCCGGGTCGTCCCTCACGATCTCGATGGTCCGGAGCTCGCACCGCTTCCACAGCAGCCTCGCGCCGAGCGCGGCGCTGAGCTATCGCTGCGACTCCGACAGCGTGGTCGTGCCCGGTACGGCGTCCGCAGCCGGCTACCTCGGCCCGACGATCGTGGCCACGACCGGCCAGCCGCTGACGGTGCGGATGGTCAACCGGATCGCTGCGACCGGAGGGCACCCGCTGCCGATCGACACCACGACCATCCCCGACGCCGAGGAGGAGGACGAGCACGCGCCGCGCACCTCGACCCACCTCCACGGCGGCAACACTCGTCCCGCCCACGACGGCGGACCCGAGGACGACTTCCGCGACGAGCACACCTACGTCTACGACAACACCCAGGACGCGGCCGGGCTCTGGTACCACGACCACGCGATCGGCATCACGCGGTCCAACGTGTACGCCGGCCTGGCCGGAGGCTACCTCGTGCGCGACACGGCCGAGACCGGGATCGACACGGGCAAGCCGGACAGCCCGCTCCCCACGGGTCAGTACGAGATCCCGTTGATCATCCAGGACAAGATCCTCTCCTCCGCCGGTCAGCAGGTGTACGACGAAGGCACGTGGGTCCCGGAGTTCTTCGGCGACGTCCCCGTCGTCAACGGGATCGCGTTCCCGCACCTGAACGTGCGGCAGGGGGTCTACCGGTTCCGCACCTACAACGGGTCCAACGCCCGCTTCTACAACCTCAACCTCAAGGTGAAGTCCACCGGGGCGAAGATGACCTTCTTCCAGATCGGCAGCGACGGCGGGTTGCTCAACAGCCCGGTCCCGCTGACGCAGCTGGTGCTGGGCCCGGGCGAGCGGGCTGACCTGCTCGTCGACTTCCGCGGCCTGCGGGCCGGGGAGCTCGTGGAGATGGGCAACAACGCGCCCACGCCGTACCCCGACGGTCCGCGCAACTTCGTCAAGGGTGGAGCGCCCCTGCCGCAGGTCATGCAGCTCCGGGTGACGGGCACCGCCGGTTGGGTCCCCTCGTCCCCGATCGCGGGCATGGACCTGCGACCGGTCACCCCGATCGTCCGGCTCGACCAGGCGGCGCGAGCGGCGGATGTCCGGGTCCGCAGCCACAGCCTGGTCGAGATCATGGGTGCCGCCGGCCCGGTCATGGCCCTGCTCAACAACCGCACCCTGCACGACGACGACTACGCGGCGGACGGCCAGTCGGTCCGGGCCCACAGTCTCGAGGTGTGGGAGTTCGTCAACACCACGGTCGACGCGCACCCCATCCACCTCCACCTGGTGCAGTTCCAGGTGCTCGACCGGCAGCGCGTCGACGCGGTCGGCTACCTCGACGCCTCGGGCTATGACACCGACGACAACGGCTGGATCGTCCCCGACACCGGGCCCTACCCTGCGCCTTCCGCCGAGGCCTACCTCGTCGGCGCACCGGTGGCGCCCGCGGCGAACGAGCTGGGCTGGAAGGACACCGTCGTGGCTCCGCCCGGCATGGTCACCCGGATCGCGGTGCCCTTCGGCAGCGGCGCCGTGTCGACGCCCGTCGCGGCGCGGTCGGTCCACGTGCCCGGGGCCGACGAGAACGACTACGTCTGGCACTGCCACATCCTCGAGCACGAGGAGAACGAGATGATGCAGTACTACCGGATCACGGAGTAGGCACCACGACGGGGGCCGCCATCTGCGCGTAGTACCAGGACGTCGTGCCCCTCGCGCCCTTGCGCGTCAGCGAGACGTGCAGGTGGTCGCGGTGGCGCAGCGTCGGGGAGCAGGTGCGCCGGGTGCGACAGCCCGAGCTGAGGTATCGCTTGGCCACGAAGCCGTCGTAGGAGGCGTACATCGTGTCGTCCCAGATGATGTACATGATCCCCATCCGGCGCGCGAGGGCGTGCGGCTGGCCGGTGTCGTCGGGAGCGAGGAGCTCGTCGAGCAGGGCGGCGGCGAGCGCGGCGTCGACAGGGTCGGTCGCGTCGAGGAGCCAGTCGAAGGCGCGAGACTCCTTGTGCTCGCTGCGGCTCGAGCCGGCGCACGACCGGCTGATCGTGCCGTAGCCGCCGCCGCGCGCGACGAGCCAGTCGGCGAGCATCAGCACGCCGGGCTTGGGGGTGCGCTTGCAGGTCGTCTGCGGCTGGTAGCCGGCGTACGGCTCCATCGGCAGGAGGAACGGGGCCGAGGACGTCACGGTCCCGCGACGCTCGTCGACCTGGCCGACCTGGCCGACCTGGCCGACCTCGTCGGCCGAGGCGGCCGTGGGGCCGGCCGCGAGCAGGCCGAGCATCAGGGCGCAGACCCCCGCCACCAGTCCCGCAACGCGCGAAGACGCTCGCATCGAGACGTCCCACCTTCCCCTCAGACCACATCCGGCACAGGGACCGTAAGCGGCCCCCTGCTCAGGCGTCAGGGGATCGTCAGAACATCAACGCTGTAGTTCGCAGGCGGCCGTCCCGCCGGGCAACCGGTGCCGGTTGGCGGCCACCCAGGCGTACGTCCGGCGCGCGACGGGGTCGACCGGGCGGGACTCGATCACCCGACCGACCAGCCGCCAGGGCAGCGGGCCGGTGCGCAGGATCGAGGCGAAGGCCCGGTGGCCGTAGTCGACCCGGCCGTCGGGGTGGACGTACGGCATCTCGACGACCGCCCGCACAGGGTCGACGCCGAGCGCCCCGAGGTCGGCGGCCTGGACGGTCGAGCTGTCGACGTCGACGCCGAGCCGCGGCACGAGGCGCGCGGTGCGCATGCAGAAGCCGCAGTCGGCGTCGTTGAGCATCAGTCCGCGGTCCACGACGGCAAGGCTACGTCGGGCGATCAGATCCGGCGGGCGAAGCAGCGGCTGAGCTCGGAGCCGCAGTAGTAGCCGAAACCGGGGATCGGCTGGTACCCCGACGACAGGTAGAGCTCGATCGCCTCCGGCTGCTTCATCCCGGTCTCGAGGACGAGCGCCTGGATCCCCGCGTCGGCCGCCGTGGCCTCGAGGTGGGCGAGCATCCGCCGGGCCAGGCCGCGACGCTGGGCGGCGGGCACGACGTACATCCGCTTCACCTCGGCGGTGACGTCGACGCCGAGAGCCGTCACCGACGACCGCCGCCACGCACCCGTCGCCACGGGTGCGTCGTCGAGGTAGCCGACGAAGAACTGCCCGAGCGGGTCCTCGAAGTCGCGGGGGTCGACCGGCGACTCGTCGCGCCCGCCGTAGCGAGCGACGTACTCCTCCTGCACGGCCTCGACGAGCAGCCGGGCGTCGGGGTGCGTGATCGGCAGGCGCTCGATGCGGAGCTGGGTGTCCAACGGGCGTCCCTGTCGTGAGTCGTGGTGCGGCGGATGTCAGGATAGGAGCCACTGACAGCGTCGTCAGGACCGCCACCCACCGTTCGTGAGGAACCCATGACCGACGCCCTCAAGATCCCCGCCGAGCTCCTTCCGGCAGACGGCCGCTTCGGCGCAGGACCGTCCAAGATCCAGACCAGCCACCTCGACGCGCTCGCCGCGACCGGCTCCTCGCTGATGGGCACCTCCCACCGGCAGGCGCCGGTGAAGAAGACGGTCGGCCGGGTCCGCGAGGGGCTCGCCGCGCTGTTCGACCTGCCCGAGGGCTACGAGGTCGTGCTCGGCAACGGTGGCGCGACGGCCTTCTGGGACATCGCCTGCTTCGGGCTGATCCGGGAGA
>DATIAJ010000285.1:0-20375 GCA_035458105.1 Nocardioides sp.
CGAGCTCGCCGACCTGGTGGGAGCAGACGCATGAGCACCGACCTGCGCGAGGAGCTCGACGCCCTCGCCCGCACCCAGAACTTCTCCCCCGACCCCTCCGCCTGGGACCGCGGGCGCCGGGCCAGGCGGCGCTCCCGGGTCTCCGCCGGTGCGGCCACGGTCGCCGTGGTCGCGGTGGTGGCCGCTGCGGGCGCGCTGGCCACCCGCCCCGCCGCGGTCGATCCGGCCGGCGACGTCGCACCGGACGGGGCGATCCCGAGCCGGATCGACGAGCCGGACGGACCGGTGGTCACGGACCTGGCGATCGGCCAGGCCTCGGTGGCGTACGTCGCTCCCGACGGCATGCCCGTGCTGGTGGACGCGACCACCGGCGAGGCCCACGCGGTGGAGCTGCCGGACTTCCCGGTGCCCGGGGCGCTCGACGCGGGCGCCGAGTACCGGCGCGGCCCCTGGCTCGCCTTGTCGCCCGACGGGCGGCGGCTGGCCTACCCGACCACGTCCGGCTTCGAGCGTGAGGAGGGACAGATCGTCAACCAGACGTCCTGGTACCGCGTCGTCGACCTGACGACCGGCGAAAGCGACCTGGTGGACCTGCCTCCCTACGGCACCACCCCGCTGGCGATGTCGTGGACGTCGGACGGGGAGATCGCGGTCGACGTCTTCGGCAGGCCGACGACCCGCCCGAGCGCGACGAACCCTCCCCCGACGATCAGCTGGACCATCGACCCGGTCACCGGAGACAGCAGCTCGGCGCCGCTCACCGGCGTCACCGCGCCCGGCAAAGGGATCAGCGCGCCCTTCCCGATCGACGACACCGCCGTCCGCGCGGTGCCCTTCGAGACCGCCACCGGCACCGACCCCGGGCGCGAGCTTCCCCCTGACCTCTACCCCGACGGCGCCGTCGTCACCCCGGTCGGCTGGGCCGACGACAGCCTGCTGGTGGCGCAGGTCGACGACGACCTCGCGCTGATGACCTCCCCCGACCGGCCGGAGTCGGAGTGGACCTACCGGCTCATGGTGCGGGACTTGCCGGCGGCGCAGTCGATCAGCCTCGCGGTCGACCTGGTCCCCGACCTCGACGGCACCTCGTCGCAGGAGCTCACCCACGACTTCGACGCCGCCGACGAGCCCCCGGCGCCGTTCGGGATCGAGCTCTCGCTGTTCATCGGTCTCGGCGTGGCCGCCGCCATCGCCGTCCTGATGGCGCTGCGGTGGCTCTGGCGCCGGCTGCTGCGGTAGCCGTTTCCCACTGGACTACCCCAGCCGGGCCGTCGTACGGACCGAACCGACGGCGCCGCCCCGGCCGCACGCGGGAGCCAGGCCCGCCGGGCGCCGTTCGGTCCGTACGACCGTCGCGCGCGGGAGGGCGTACGACGGCTCAGGCGCGCGGGTCGCGCCCGGCGAACGCCACCAGCCGGTCGTACGCCGACGCGTCGTCGGGGACGTCGACCGGCGGGCCGAAGGCCTCACCGCGGTTGTCGTCGGTCAGCCCCTGCTGCATGAACGCGAGCCCACGCTCGGCGACCTCGTCGTCGAGCGGCAGCGGCCGACCGAGTGCCTGCGCGAGGTCCCAGGTGTGCACGCCCAGCTCGGCGCTCTGCCAGTCGGCCTGGGCGACCTGGTCGTCGGGCTGGCCGTGCCAGTGGTGGAGGAGGTCGTCGGCGTGCACGCGGAAGTGGGCGGCCAGCTGGGCCGGATCGGCACCGACACCGGTGCCGGCGCTCCAGTCGACCTGCTCGCCGCGACCGGACTGCAGGAAGTGCTCCGGAGCGGCGGCCAGGTGGTCGGCGAGCTCGCGCACGGTCCATCCGTGGCACGGCGTGGGCTTGTCGAGGTCGTCGGGATGCACCGCGGCGAGGACGTCACCGGCCTGGTCCAGGGCACGGGACAGGACGACGACGGGCTGGTGGGGGCTGGTCATCTGGGTGGTGTCCATGCCACCCACCTCACTCCTCGGGCGGAGCGGGCGCAAGGGTCATTTGCCCTGGAGGTAGGCCAGCTGGGCGCGCACCGACAGCTCGGCCGCGCCCCACAGCACGGGGTCGACGTCGGCGTACACGATCTCGACGATGGCGCGAGGCAGGGTCTCGTGCGGGAAATCTCCGCCCTCGCGCTCGATCGCGTGCAGGTCGCGCAGGGCGCCGCGCACCTGCTCGAGCCGCTGCTCGCGGTGGGCGAGGTAGAAGTCGAGGGCACCGAGCGCGTCGTCGATGACCGGGCCGTGGCCGGGCCAGACCGTGGTGATGCCCTGCTCGCCGCACAGGGCGTGGAGCCGCTGGAGCGAGGACAGGTAGGCCCCGAGCTGGCCGTCGGGGTGCGCGACGACGGTCGTGCCGCGACCCAGGACTGTGTCGCCGGTGAGCACGGCGCGGTCCTGCGGCACGACGAACGACAGCGAGTCCGACGTGTGGCCGGGCGTCGCCACGACGTGCACCTCCAGCCCGCCCACCGCGACCACGTCTCCCTCGCCGAGTCCCTCCGAGCCGAGCCGGTACGCAGGGTCCAGGGCGCGTACGCCGCACCCGTGCCGCTCGGCGTACTCGCGTGCCGCCTCGCTGTGGTCGGCGTGGTGGTGGGTCAGCAGCACCACGGCCACGCTCCCCCGTCCGTCAGGGGCGGCGGCCGCGTCGATCGCGTCGAGGTGGGCGTCGATCGAGGGGCCCGGGTCGACGACCACCGAGCGCGAGGAGTCGGGGTCGCGCAGCACCCAGGTGTTCGTGCCGTCGAGGGTCATCACGTCGGCGTTGGGGGCGAGCACGCAGGTGCCGGTCTCGCCGAACGTGCCGCCCGTCCAGCTCATCGAGCTGCCATCAGCGCGGCGTAGGCCGGCGGGGTGGAGAGGATGAACTCGTCCCCGTCGGCGACCACCTCGGGCATGAACATCTCGACCCTCCGGCCGCTCGCCTCGGCGAGCACCGCGGCCGGATCCGCGTGCTGGCCCACCTCGAGGCAGGTCAGCCAGGTCGGGGGCAGCATCAGGATCTCCTGCTGCTCGACGCGCGACACCGCGTCCATCGCGCCGGCCCACATGACCGAGGACGACTCGCTTGACACGTCGCGGGTCACCTGGCCCTCGGGCAGCCGGGCGACGAAGAACCAGGTGCGGTAGCGCCGCGGCTCGAAGACCGGCGTCAGCCACCCCGACCAGGCCCCGAGCAGGTCGGTGCGCAGCACGAGGGAGCGGTTCTCGAGGAAGGCGGTCAGCGAGACCTCGCGCGACTCGAGCGCGACCCGGTCGGCCTCCCAGTCGTCGCCGGTGGTGTCGGCGACCACCGAGTCGGCACCGGACCCGGCGAGCAGCACGCCGGACTCCTCGAAGGTCTCGCGCACGGCGGCACAGACCAGCGCCCGCGCCCTCGGCTCGTCGCAGCCGAGCCGCGTCGCCCACTCCGCAGGCGAGGGCCCGGCCCAGAGCCCGCGGTCGACCAGCTCGTCGTCGAAGTCGCGCGGGTCGACACCGCCGCCGGGGAAGACGCACATGCCGCCGGCGAAGGCCATCGACGTCTGGCGCCGCAGCAGGTAGACGTCCGGCCCAGCCGCACCGGGGCGCAGCAGCACGACCGTGGCCGCGTCGCGCGGCTCGGCAGGCGACGCGTCACCCGAGGCGTACGCCCGGGCCTGGGCCACCAGGGCCTCAGGGAGCGGGAGTCGCTCCACGTCAGACTTCGACGACGATCTCGACCTCGACGGGTACGTCGAGCGGGAGCACGGAGACCCCGACGGCGGAGCGGGCGTGCTTGCCGGCGTCGCCGAAGACCTCGCCGAGCAGCTCGGACGCGCCGTTGGCGACCTTGGGCTGACCGGTGAAGTCGGGCGTCGAGGCGACGAAGACGACCACCTTGACCACGCGCTTCACGTCGTCGAGGGAGCCGATCTCGGCCTTGACCGCGGCGAGCGCGTTGAGGGCGCACTGGCGCGCGCACTCGTAGCCCTGCTCCTCGCTGACCTCACCACCGAGCTTGCCGACGGCGATCATCTCGCCGTCGCGCGCGGGCAGCTGGCCGGCGGTGAAGACGAGGTCGCCGGAGCGGGCGGTCGGCTGGTAGGCCGCGACCGGCGGGACCACCTCGGGGACGGTGATGCCCAGCTCGGCGAGCCTGGCCTCTGCGCCCACGTCAGGCCTTCGGCTTCTTGAGGAAGGCGACGAGGCCGCCCTGGGCGTTGGTGTGGATGGCCACCAGCTCCCAGCCGTCCTGGCCGAAGTTGTTGAGCATCAGGGCCTCGTTGTGGAGCGGAATCGGCGCCACCTGGTATTCCCACTGGGTCATGGGTCGCACCCTACTCGCGCCAGGACGACGCGCACGCAGGCCCCGGACCGAGGGTCCGGGGCCTGCGCGAATGGGTGTTCAGTCGGTCTTGCGGCTGACCAGCACGCCCAGCACGGCGTACCCGACGACGAGGTGCAGGCAGGCCACGACGTGACCGACGGTCTCGCCGAAGATGCCCAGGGCGGGGATGGTGACGACGGCCCAGCTCTCGGCGACCATCGGCCAGAAGCGGGTGGCGCCCGTCCAGCGGCCGGCGATCGCGATCCGGATGCCGATGAGGAACATGCCGAGCATCGACAGCGGCCAGAACGCGTCGAGGACGACGTACTGGATCTTGTCGAAGTCGGTCAGCCCCAGGCCGTCGCTGGCGGTCGAGCAGATGGCGAGCCCGACGGCGACCGCCTCGGCCCGCAGGACGAACCGGGCGAGGCGTCCGGTGCCGAGGGCCTGCGTGCGCCACAGCGTGCGGAGCAGGAACAGCAGGCCGACCTGGAAGAGGCCGGACGAGATGGAGAAGGCGAGCTCGTCGGCGTGGCCGACCGGGTCGATGCCGACGACGGCCATGGTCGCGGCCCAGGCCAGGGCACCGGCGGTGAGCACCCGGCCGTGGAGGGCGTAGGGGTGGCGGCTCGAGCCGGTCGGGGCCGGGGCGGTGACGTCGGAGCGAGCGGGAGCGGGAGAGTGCGAGATGGTCAACGGACCGGTCCTTTGCTTCAGTCTTGTTGCGGTGGTGGGCCGCCGGTTGCGGCATGCCGGAAGACTCACCGTCCCGGCGACCCGGCCCACAGGGAGCGCGGTCCCGTCGCCGGTCCCCTCGTGGTGTCCCGTCGAGCAGGGACCGCAGTCCCCTGACGACGGGACGCCCGCGCGGTGATACTGCTCGCGTGAGCAGAGTCCTCGAGCCCGTGGCCGTCGCCGTGGCGTCGCTCGCCGCCGTCGGTACGTCGCTGTGGCTGGACCTGGTCACCACCGACGCGCAGCGCGATGCCGCCGCCACCGAGGCCGCCACCTCGACCGCACTGCCCGGCCTCCTGCTCGCCGCGGCCGCGGTCGTGGTGCTGCTCGCCCGCCCCGGCGACGTCGTCGGCCGGCTGCTGGGCGTCGTCGCCGTGACCTGGTCGCTCGACGGCGCGCTCTACGGCTGGGTCGCCTTCAGCCTGGCGCACGACCTGCCGGGCACCGACCTCGCCTACTGGTTCGTGGCCCGGGTCGGTGCCTTCCTGCTGTCCGGCCTCGTCGCCCTGCTCCTGCTCTACCCCACCGGACGGCTGCTCGCCGGCCGCTGGCGCCGAGCCGCCCTCGCGGTCCTGCTGGCCTCGCTCGCCCTCCCCGTCGGTCTGCTGCTCGCGCCCGACAGCGTGGTGTTCGCCGCCGGTGAGCCGGTCGGCTCGACCGAGATCGTGTCGCTGCCGATCAGCGACGCGACGGCCGAGGTGCTGCTGCGCGGCTGCCAGCTCGTCACGTTCGCGTCGATCCTCGCGGCGGTCGCGCTCGTGTGGGTGCGCCACCGGCACGCCGACGCGTACGAGCGCACGCAGCTGCGCTGGCTGCTGTGGGCCGGGATCATGTGCGTGCTGATGGTGCTCGCCGCGCTGACGCTGTCGGTCGGAGGCGTCGTCACCACCGTGTTCCTCGACCTCGCCGTCGCCGCGCTCGCGGTATCGGTGACGATCGGTCTGCTGCGACCCGGGCTGGGCGACGTCGACGCCCTCGTCGCCTGGACCCTCACCACCGCCGTCGTGGCGGCGATCGTCGTCGCCGTCGACCTCGCCGTGCTGGCGGGCGGCACCGCGCTGCTCGGCGACCGGCTCGACCAGCGCGACGTCACGTTGGTCGTCCTGGTGCTGGCGGTCGTCGTCTACGGGCCGCTCCGCGCCTGGCTCGGCGGGCTCGTCCACCGCGTGCTGCTGGGTCGTCGCAGCGACCGGTACGGCGCCGTGTCCGCGCTGGCGGCCCGGCTGGAGACCATCGGGACGGTCGACGAGCAGCTCCCCGCGCTCGCGTCGGCGGTGGCGGACACCTTCAAGGTCCGCCACGTCCGGGTCGACGTCCTCACCCCCGACGGCGGCCTGCTGTCCGCCTCGCACGGCACCCCGCCCGCGGAGGTCCACGAGATCGACATCGCCTATAAGGACGAGCGGGTCGGCCGGCTCGTGCTGCCCGCCCAGGGCTACCGCTCGATGCTGTCGCGGCGCGACCAGGGCCTCCTGGTCGACCTCGTGCGGCAGGCGGCGGTCGCCATCCGCGCCGGCCTGCTCGCCGCTGAGCTCCAGGCCAGCCGCGAACGCCTCGTGCTCGGCCGGGAGGACGACCGACGCCGCATCCGCCGCGACCTCCACGACGGCCTCGGCCCGGTCCTGGGCGGGGTGGCACTGCGCCTCCAGGCCGCCGGCAACGCCATCGACACCGACCCCGGGCGCGCCCGCGAGCTGGTAGGGCTGGCCCGTAGCGAGGTGAGCGACGCCCTCGACGACGTACGCCGCCTCGTGCACGACCTCCGCCCGCCGGCGCTCGACGACCTGGGCCTGGAGGCCGCGGTGCGCCAGCAGGCCGAGCGGGTGCGGTCCGAGGTCGACGTGGACGTGACGACCGCGGCCGTGACGGGCCTGCCCGCGGCCGTGGAGGTCGCGGCCTACCGGATCGTGTCGGAGGCGCTCACCAACGTCGTGAAGCACGCCGGCGCCCGCCACGTCGACGTACGCCTCGAGGGCAGGGTGGAGGCGGGTGCGGGCGCGCTGACCGTCACCGTCGGGGACGACGGCCGGGGCATCGGTCCCGACGTCACCGCCGGGGTCGGCCTGCTGTCGCTGCGCGAGCGCGCCGAGGAGCTCGGCGGCCGCTGCGAGGTGGTGTGCCCGGAGTCCGGCGGCACCACGGTGCGCGCGGTCCTGCCGTACGGCGTCGCGACGTCCCCCATCCCTCCGACCGTCCCCCGGACCGAGCCCGTCAGGAGCGCCCGATGACCCAGCCGACGACGCCGCCGATCCGGTTGCTGATCGCCGACGACCACCCCGTCTTCCGCGACGGCCTCGCCTCGCTGCTCGACCCGCTGCCCGGGATCGACGTGGTCGCCCGCGCGTCTGACGGCGCGGAGGCCGTCGCGCTCGTCGACGAGCACCGCCCCGACGTCGTGATCATGGACGTGCAGATGCCCGTCATGAACGGCATCGACGCCACCCGTGCCGTCGTGGCGGCGCACCCGGAGGTCGGGGTGCTGGTGCTCACCATGGGCGAGGACGACGGCACGGTGCTGTCCGCGCTGCGGGCCGGGGCGCGGGGCTACCTCCGCAAGGGAGCCGAGCAGGACGAGATCGTGCGCGCGGTCTCCACGGTGCACGCCGGGGGTGTCGTCTTCGGGGCCTCCCTCGCGGCCCGCATCGCGGAGGTGCTCGCCCCCAGCGCCCGGCCCGAACGGCCCTTCCCCGAGCTCACCGAACGCGAGACCGAGGTGCTCGACCTCATCGCGGCCGGCCGTTCCAACGGCCAGATCGCGCAGGAGCTGTTCCTCTCCCCCAAGACGATCCGCAACAACATCACCAGCATCCTGGCCAAGCTGCAGGCCACCGACCGCGCCGACGTCATCATCCGGGCGCGCGACGCCGGGCTCGGCAGGCACTAGGTTCCGGACATGGAACAGCGCACGGATGCGGCCGAGAGCCGCAAGAAGAAGGAGGGGCTCGACCCCTTCGAGCGGTTCGTCGAGCTGTCGACGAAGGTGATCAGCCGGGCGCCGTTCTTCGCCGTCGTCGTGGCGATCGTCGTCATCTGGGCCGCGAGCTACCCGCTGTGGAAGTCCACCACCAAGTGGGAGCTGGCCATCCACACCTTCGGCGCGGTGCTCTCGCTGCTGCTGCTCGTGCTGCTGGAGAACGCCGGCCGCCGCAACACCGAGGCGATGCAGGAGAAGCTCAACGTGATCGCCGAGGCGCTCGCCGCGCTGATGGACTCACGCGCTGCGGACGACCCCGACCTGCGGGAGGCGGTGGAAGACCTCCGCGAGGCCGTCGGGCTCGAGGAGCGCCACTGATCGTGGGTTGACTTGACGTCAATTCAGTTCGCGAGCAGGCGCAGCGTCTCCTCACGCGCGGGCGAGGTGCGTACGTCGGTCCCGGAGGCGGCGCCCGCCACGGGGTGCACCATCACCTCGTCGACGCCGTGCTCGGCCGCGAGCTCGTCGATCCGGGCCCGCGCCTGCTCGGGCGACCCGATGATCCAGCGCCGGGCCATGGCGTCGCCGAAGGAGCGCTGGTCGGCGGTCATCTCGACCGCCTCGGCCTCCTCGACGAGCCGCTGCGGGTGGAGCGGAGCGCCGGTGCGCAGCGCGATCATCTGCTGCACGTTGGGCAGGGCGCGGCGCCGGGCCTCCTCCTCGTTCTCGGCGACGACGGCGTTGACGGTGAGGAAGGTCCGCGGCTCGGGGTACTCCGGCGACGGGCGGTAGGACGAGCGGTAGAGGTCGAGCGCGACGCCGGTCCCCTCGCCCGAGAAGTGGTGGGCGAAGACATAGGGCAGCCCCTTCTCCGCGGCCAGGCGCGCCGAGTAGTCCGACGACCCGAGCAGCCACATGTCGGCGATCGTGCGGGCCGACGGCGTGGCCCGCAGCGGCTGGCGGCGCGGCCCGACCTGGAGCTCGACACCGTCGGTCGTCATCAGCGTGCGGATGTCCTCGACGTAGTCGGGGAACTTCGCCACCGCCTCGTCGGCCGACTCCGCGCTGCCGCCGCGCAGGACGTACCTCGTGAGCGGGTCGGTGCCGGGCGCGCGGCCGATGCCGAGGTCGATGCGACCGGGGAACGCCGCCTCGAGCAGAGCGAACTGCTCGGCCACCACGAGGGGCGCGTGGTTGGGCAGCATCACGCCGCCCGACCCGACGCGGATCCGCTCGGTCGCCGAGGCCAGCATGGCGATCAGGACCGGCGGGTTGGTGGCGGCCACGGCCGGCATGTTGTGGTGCTCCGCGACCCAGTAGCGGCGGTAGCCGAGCTCGTCGGCGACCTGCGCCAAGCTGCGCGAGGCGGCGATGGCGTCGCCGGTGGTCTGGTCGCTGCGGACGGGCACGAGGTCGAGCACGGACAGGTCGACGGAGAGGGCAGTCACTGTGGGCCCAGCGCCCGCATGCAGCTCGTTATTCCGATTGACCTGAGGTGCACTGGAGGTCCTACCGTCGGGTCAGTGACCACCCGCACGACTTCGACCCGACCGCGCGAGCGCATCCTCTCGCCTGCCTATGCCGCGACCACCATCGCGATGTTCGGCCTGATCGCCTTCGCGGCCTTCGAGGCGATGGCCGTCACCACCGTGATGCCGACCGTGGCGCGCGACCTCGGCGGCCTCGACCTCTACGCGCTCGCGTTCGCCGCTCCGCTCGCGAGCGGCGTGGTCGGCATGGTCGCCGCTGGGATGTGGAGCGACCGGACGGGACCGGTGGTGCCGCTGCTGGCGTCGCTCGCGCTCTTCTCCGCCGGGCTGCTGGTGTGCGGGCTCGCGCCGTCGATGGAGGTGCTGCTGGCCGGTCGGGTGCTGCAGGGGCTCGGTTCCGGAGCCATGATCGTGGGCCTCTACGTGATCGTCGGGCTCGTCTTCCCCGACACGCTGCGCCCCGCGGTCTTCGCATCGTTCGCCGCGGCCTGGGTGCTGCCGGCACTCTTCGGCCCCGCGCTCGCGGCGTTCGTCGCGGACGTCTGGTCGTGGCGCTGGGTCTTCCTCGGCACCGTCGTGCTGGTGGCGGCCTCCCTGGTGCTGCTCGCGCCGGCGCTGCGCGGCCTCGAACCGCACGCCGAGGGTGTGTCGACGCCGGCCGTACGCCTGTGGTGGGCGTTGCTGGGTGCAGTCGCCGTGCTCGTCCTCGAGCTGGTCGGCTCCGCGCGCGGCGTCGCCGCGCTCGGTGCCCTCGCCGCGCTGGCCGTCGTCTGGGTCTCCCTCGGCCGACTGCTCCCGGCCGGCAGCCGCACCCTGCGCCGTGGCCTGCCCGCGGTGATCGCCACCCGGGGCCTGCTCGCCGCGACCTTCTTCTGCGCCGAGGCCTACATCGTCTACGTCCTGCAGGAGCACTGGGGCCTGTCCCCCGGTCGCGCCGGCATCGCCCTGACCTGCGTCGGCGTCGTGTGGGCGAGCGCCAGCCAGGTCCAGTCCCGCTTCGGTCGGCGCGTGTCCCACACCCGCGCGATGATCATCGGCACCAGCCTGGTGCTCACCGGGCTCGCGACGCTCGCCCTCACCGTGCTCGCGTACGACGCCGGCGCGCGCCCGTCCGCCGTCCTGCCGGCAGCGGCGTACGTCCTCGCCGGCGCCGGCATGGGCTTCGCCTACCCGCGGACCGGGGTGGCGATGCTCGAGGCGTCGACCGACCGCGACCGCGGCTTCAACTCCTCCGCCCTGACGGTGGCCGACTCCCTCGGCGCCGCGCTCGCCCTGTCGGTGGCGGGCGCGGCCTTCGCTGCTGCTGAGCGGCAGGACCTCGACCCGTTCCTCACGGTCTTCGCCTTCGCCGCGCTCGCCGCGGTGCTCGGGGTGCTCGCCGCCTCCCGGACCCGCACCCGCACCATGGCCCCCGCCACCCAGCCACATATCTGAGGACGTCCTGGTAGGTAGTCGGGCCCGATCACTCACCAGGACGTCCTCAGATATCGGGTGGGCAAGACCGACGGGTTCCGGCTCACCCCACGCGAGCCGGCTCCCGGAGCCGCCAGACCGTCAGCGACGACGCAGGGCGGCCTCCACGAGGGCCGGCGGCGCGTAGCCCCGGTCCGCCTCGTTGAGGGTCGTGCCGGGCGGCACGATCTCGTCGATCCGGTCGAGCACGTCGGCGGGCAGGACGACCTTCTCCACCCCGAGCTGCGACTCGAGCTGCTCGAGGGTGCGCGGGCCGATGATCGCCGAGGACACCGCAGGGTGGGCGAGCACGAAGCCGAGCGCGAGGTGGATCAACGACAACCCGGCCTCGTCGGCGAGCTCCTGGAGCTGGTGGACCGCCTCGAGCTTGACCTTGTTCTCCGGCGAGGACGGGTCGTGCCGAGCCGGCTGACGCTCCAGCCGGCTCGACGTCACCTCGGGCGACTCCCCGCGGCGGTAGCGGCCGGACAGCCACCCGCCGGCGAGCGGGCTCCACGGCAGCACGCCGAGGCCGTACCTCTGGGCCGTCGGCAGGATGTCGCGCTCCACCTCGCGGGCGAGGACGGAGTACGGCGGCTGCTCGGTCACCGGACGTTCACGGCCCCGACGATCGGCGACCCACTGCGCCTCGACGACCTGCGACGGCAGGAACGTCGACGTGCCGATGTAGCGGATCTTGCCCTGGCGGACGAGGTCGGTCAGGGCGCCGAGCGTCTCGTCGATGTCGACCTCCGGCCGCGGCCGGTGCACCTGGTAGAGGTCGATGTGGTCGACCTGCAGGCGGCGCAGCGAGTGCTCGACCGCACGGACGATCCAGCGGCGGGAGTTGCCCGCCTGGTTGGGGTCCACGTCGTGCATGTTGCCGTGGAACTTGGTGGCCAGGAAGACGTCGTCGCGGCTGCCCTTGCGGGCCTGGAGCGCCTTGCCGACGATCTCCTCGGACTCGCCGCGGGCGTAGACGTCGGCGGTGTCGATGACGTTGATCCCGGCGTCGAGCGCGCGGTGGATGATCGCGATCGACTCGTCGTGGTCGGGGTTGCCCCACGCGCCGAACATCATCGCGCCGAGGGTCAGCGGGCTGACCTGGACGCCGGTGCGGCCGAGCGGACGGTAGTGCTCGTAGCTCATACGCGTACTCACTTCGTTCCGTGCGCGCATGAGGCACATGTCGCGCTGTGTTTGATGATGAGCTCGCTTCGCTCGCTCATGCGGTCTTCTCCTGGTAGCGCGAGGCGGTTGCGTACTGGCTGGCGGGCCGGTCGAGACCGAGGTGTTCACGGAGCGTGGTTCCTGTGTACTCCGTGCGGAACAACCCGCGCTCGCGCAGCAGCGGCACGACCTCGTCGATGAAGACCTCGATACCGCCCGGCAGCCACGGCGGCATCACGTTGAAGCCGTCGGCGGCGCCACGCTCGGCCCACTCCTGGATGGTGTCGGCGATGTCCACCGGCGTGCCGGCGACCACCCGGTGCCCGCGCGCACCGGCGAGCCGGTGGCACAGCTGCCGGATCGTCGGGTTCTCCCTGGCCACGATGTCGAGCACCAGCTGCGACCGGCTGTGGAAGGCGCGGTCTCCCACCGGCGCCACGACCTCGGTCGGGAACGGTCCGTCGAGGTCGTACGCCGTCAGGTCGACGCCGACGAGGTTGCTCAGCTGCCGCAGCGAGTACGCCGGCTGGGTGAGGTCGTTGAACTCCTCCTCCAGCGCACGGGCCTCCGCGGCCGTCGACCCGATGAACGGGCTGATGCCCGGCAGCACCTTGAGGCCCTCGGGGTCGCGACCCACGGACCGGGCGCGTGCCTTGATGTCGGTGTAGAACTCCTGTGCGTTCTCCAAGGTCTGGTGCGCGGTGAAGATCGCCTCGGCCCAGCGGGCCGCGAACGACCTGCCGTCCTCCGACGACCCGGCCTGCACGTAGACGGGCCGCCCCTGGGGTGAGCGCGGTGCGTTGAGCGGTCCGGCCACCGAGAAGTGACGCCCCTCGTGGTCGATCCGGTGGATCTTGTCGGTGTCGGCGTAGATCCCGCTCTCACGGTCGGCGAGGATGGCGTCGTCCTCCCAGCTGTCCCACAGCTTCGTGACGACGTCGAGGAACTCCTCGGCCCGCTCGTAGCGCTGGGCGTGGGCCGGGTGCGCGTCGAGGCCGAAGTTGTGGGCCGCCGCGGCTGAGGAGGTCGTGACGATGTTCCACCCGACCCGGCCGTTGCTCAGGTGGTCGAGCGAGGCGAACTGCCGGGCCAGGTTGTAGGGCTCGTTGTAGGTCGTCGACGACGTCCCGATGACACCGATGCGTTCGGTGGCGGCGGCGATGGCGGTCATCTTGGTGATCGGCTCGAGCCCGCCGCGGGCGGCGTACCGGATGTTGTCCGCCAGCGCCGGCCCGTCGGCGAAGAAGACCGCGTCGAACTTCGCGGCTTCGGCGCGCTGGGCCAGCTCCTGGTAGTAGGTGATGTCGGTGATCCGCTCCGGCTGCGACTCCAGGCGGCGCCAGGCCGCCTCGTGGTGGCCGTCGGGGTAGATGAACAGGTTGAGGTGCAGCTGTCGCGTCACGAGGCCACCCGCTGGTCGAGGCGGCGCCCCGGGACGGCGTCGTGGTCGTCCTCGACCCCGAGCTCGGTGAGCAGCCGCGCCCGCAGCCGGGCGAAGGCCGGGTCGGCCTGCGAGCGCCGGCCGTCGAGCTCGACCCGCGTGTCGTGGCGTACGACGCCTCCGTCCAGGACGATGACGCGGTCGGCCAGCACGATCGCCTCGTCGACGTCATGGGTCACCAGCAGCACGGCCGGCTGGTGCACCTCGCACAGGTTGCGCAGCAGGGTGTGCATCCGGATCCGGGTCAGCGCGTCGAGCGCGCCGAACGGCTCGTCGGCCAGGAGCAGCTGCGGGTCGCGGACGAGCGAGCGAGCCAGCGACGCACGCTGCTGCTCGCCGCCGGAGAGCTCGTGCGGCCACGCCCGCTCACGGCCGGCGAGGCCGACCTCGGCGAGCGCCTGACGACCGCGGTCGGCCGCGTCACCGGCACGCAGGCCGAGGATCACGTTGTCGAGGACACGCTTCCACGGCAGGAGCCTGGAGTCCTGGAAGACGACGGACACCTTCTCGGGGACCTCGATGACGCCGGTGCCGGCGACGCCGCGGTCCAGGCCCGCCAGGGCGCGGAGCAGGGTGCTCTTGCCCGAGCCGCTGCGGCCGAGCAGGGCCACGAACTCGCCGGGCGCGATGTCGAGGTCGAGGCCGTTGAGCACGCCCCCCGCCTCGTTGAAGCTGCGGTGCAGGGAGGTCACCCGCACCGCCGGGACCTGCTGGGGGTTCAGCTCGCCAGCGTACGACGCCATGACAGTGCCTTCCTCTCGATCAGCCGGACGACCGCGTCGGCGGTGACGCCGAGCAGCGCGTAGACGACCAGGCCGACGACGATGATGTCGGTCTGCCCGTAGTTGGACGCGAGCGTGATCATGTGGCCGATCCCGCTCGTCGCGTTGATGACCTCGACCACGACCAGCGCGAGCAGTGACGAGGTCACGGCGAAGCGCAGGCCGAGGAGGAAGCCGGGCATCGCGCCCGGGAGAACCACGTGGCGGATGAACTCGCCGCGGGTCACGCCGAGCGTCTCGGCGAGCTCGGCGTACCTCCCCTCGATCGTGCGCAGGCCGTTGTGGGTGTGGATGTAGATCGGTACGAAGACGGCCAGCGCGATGGTGATGACCTTCATCGGCTCGCCGATGCCGAGCCACAGGATCAGCAGCGGGATGAGCGCGAGCGTCGGGATGGAACGCTTGACCTGGATGGGCCCGTCGATGAGGGACTCGCCGACGCGGGACAGGCCGGAGATCACGGCGAGAACCGTCCCGACGAGGACGCCGAGGCCCAGGCCGAGGGCGGCGCGGATGCCGGACGTCACCAGGCTCTCCTGCAGGCGACCGTTCTCGATCAGCGTGCCCGCGGTCTGCAGGACCGTCCACGGCTCGGTGAGCGTGCGCGGGTCGAGCAGCCCGGTGGCGGATCCCACCACCCAGGCGGCCAGCAGCGTGACGATGCCGATGAGGCCGCCGAAGCGGATCGGCTCACCGGGACCGAGCCGGCGCCGAGTGGGGCGTACGTCCTCCGGCGCGGCGAGCGGGCGGGCGGGTGCGGTGAGGGTCGTCATGAGCCCTCCACCGCGTCCGCGATGGCCTTCTCGTAGCGCCGGTCGTAGAGCGTCTCGACGTCCAACGGCTCCTGGTCCTGCTCCTCCACGAGCGTGTCGACGGTCTCCTGGTGGCGCGCGATGAACTCGTCCCAGTCGGTCGGCACCGTGAACTCGCCGAGCGCGTCGACGACGTACTGCGCGTCCTCGGGCGAGAGGCCCTCGTGGTCGACGTAGTAGGCCTCCGCGAACTCGTCGGGGTTGTCCGAGATCCATTGCTGGGCCTGGGCCCACGCAGCGACGTACTCCTTGATCGCGGCCGCCTTGTCGGCGTCCTCCAGCACGGTGGTCGGCGTGTAGAGCGTCCAGGCGTCATCGCGCACGCCGGGAGCGATCGTCGTGGCCCCGTCCTGCTCGTACTTGGCGAGGTACGTCTTCACCAGCGTCTGGCCGAGCGGCGCGACGTCGACCTGCTTGCTGGCCAGGGCGACGGAGAAGGCGTCGTCGACGCTCTGCATCTCGACGAGCTCCACGTCGTCCTGCGTGAGGCCGGCCTCGCGGAGCACGTTGAGCACCAGCGCGCCCTGCGCCTGGCCGGGGCTGTAGGCGATCTTCTTGCCCTTCAGGTCCTCGATGGACGTCACGTCGACGCCTGGGGCCACGCCGAGCTCGTACGTCGGGTGCTCGGCCGGGTCTACCGTCTCGCGGGCGGCGACGATGCGGACGTCGGTGTCCGTCCAGTGCGCGAACAGCGGCGGGATGTCAGCGACCGAGCCGATGTCGATCGCGTCGGCGCGGAATGCCTCCAGCGTCTTGGGGCCGCCGGTGATGTTGGCCCACTCGACCTCGATGTCGAGGTCCTCGATGAGCCCGGACGTCTCGAGGGCCACCTGCGTGGCCGGGTCGCCGACGCGCAGCACGGTGCCGTCGGACGGTGCGTCGGGCAGGGCGGCGGTCAGCTCGAGCCGGGGACCGGCGTCCTCGCCGCCACAGGCGGAGAGGGCCATCAGGCCGGCGGTGGCCAGCAGGGCCGCTCTGGTCAGGGTGCGGGTGCGCCCTCGTCGTGGCATCAGGGTTTCTCCTTCTGGGTGGGTCGTTCCAAACTACAGTGACTTAGTTGACTTACCTGTATTTGGACGGGAGCAATTTCCTCCCACCCGGGCCTGTCACCGCAGGAGCGGGAGCAGGCTGTCGCCGACGCGCGCGATCTCCTGCTCGTACGGCGTGTCGCTGAGCACGAAGTGACTGACTCCGAGATCGGCGTAGCGACGTAGCGCCTTGGCCACGTCGTCCGGCGAGCCGACCAGCCAGGTGGTGCCGGCGCCGCCTCCGCCTACGCGCCCGGGGGCCGTGTAGAGACAGTCGTCGAGCACGTCTCCCTTCTCGGCGAGGTCGAGGAGCCGCTGCTGCCCGACCGCCACCCGGCGCCCGGGGTCCACGGCCCACTCGTGCTGCCCCTGCGCCATCGCGGCGACCTTCGCCTCCGCGTCGGCCCACGCCTCCTCGGTCGTGTCGCGGACGAGGGTCGTGATGCGCAGGCCGAACTCCAGCGGCGGCAGGTCGCGGTCGAGCTCGGCACTGAGCGTCCGGAGGTGGTCGATGCGGGCCGCCACGCCGTCGAGCGGCTCGCCCCAGAAGAGCTGGACGTCGGCCTCGGCGGCCGCGGTGCGCTGGGCGGCCTCCGACGCGCCACCGAAGTAGAGCTGAGGGTGCGGGCGGCCCGCCCGCGCGACCGGCTTGTGCTCGAGCGTCGCACCCTCGGCGCGGTAGTGCGCACCGTCGAACGTGATGTCGCCCTCGGTCCAGTAGCGCCGCACGAGCCGCATGAACTCGCGCGTCCGCGCATAGCGCTGCGCCTGGTCGCCCTCGTCGTCGCCGTACTGCGGCTGGTGGTCCGGGCCGCTCACGATGTTGACCTTCACCCGGCCACCGCTGAGCTGGTCGAGCGTCGCGGCGGACGAGGCGAAGTGCGCCGGCGTCCAGTAGCCCGGCCGGATGGCGATCAGCGGGTTGAACGTCGTGGTGGCCGCTGCGAGGGCGGTGGCGACGGTGAAGGTGTCGGGCCGCTTCCAGCCGGTGCCGATGAGCGCGCCGCCCCAGCCGTGGTCCTCGGTCAGCCGGGCGAGCGTGGTCAGCCGCTGGAGGCTGTTGTGGCCCTCGACCGTGTCGTCGAGCCGGTGCCCCGCGGTGACCTGGTTGGGGATGTACCAGAGGAACTCCATCGTTCGCCTTTCCAATTCTTCTGTACTGACTTACTACAGATAGCACACGTCGCCGACCTGCTCCGGATCCCGCGCCCTCATGGCGATATCTGAGGACGTGGTGGTCGTCGATCGGGCGGATCCACGACCGCCACGTCCTCAGGTATCCCGCGCATTGCGGACAGCGGATGGCCTGAGGCCGCCCTAGCCTCGGGGGCATGGACATGAAGCTCGAGCTGGTGATGGTGCCCGTGACGGACGTCGACCGGGCCAAGGAGTTCTACGAGAAGGTCGGCTTCGTGGTCGATCACGACCACGAGGTCAGCGACGACGTGCGGTTCGTGCAGCTCACGCCGCCGGGGTCGGCGTGCTCGATCGCCATCGGCAAGGGCCTGACGCAGCTCGAGCCCGGGTCGCTCGACAACCTGCAGATGGTCGTCCCCGACGCCGACGCCGTGCGCGCCGACCTGGCCGAGCGCGGCATCGAGGTCAGCGACGTCGACGAGCTCCAGTGGGGCCGGTTCGTGTTCTTCGCCGACCCCGACGGCAACGGTTGGGCGCTCCAGCAGCTGCCCGACTGGTCGGCCGGCTCCGGGGCCTAGGGTCTCAGCCCCCGAGGCGCTTGCGCGTCCCGGTGGCCTTCACGGCCGACCACGCCTGCTCGAGGTCGCGGGCCGCGGCCTCGGCGCGGGCCTGCTCGATCGCGTGCAGCCGCCCCAGGCTGAAGCCGTTGAGGCCGTCGGTGTGCATGCGGGCTCCGAGCTCACGCAGGAACGCGCGGGACATCACCGTGTCCTGGTGCTCGCCCAGGACCTGCTGCACACCCTTGGCGGCGGAGGCCAGCTCGTCCGCCGGCCGTCCCAGCGCCGGGACGGCCAGCTCGGCGGCGTACCGCAGCCGCTTCGCCTTCTTGCGAGCCTCGTGCAGCGCGACGTCACGCTCCGTCCCGTCCTCCGCCTGGCATGCGTCGCGGACGGCACGCCGCAGGCGCTTGACGTCACGGCGCAGGAGCCGGGGCAGCACCTCCTGCGCGGACGCGTTCGCGTCCTCCGTCATCGGGAGGTCGAGGACGTAGGCGTCGAGCGCGTCGAGCATCCGGAGGTAGCGAGGGTCGTCCAGCGCCTCGAGTGCACGCACCCGTCCGGACCTCTCGGCGGCACCCAGCGCGTCGTCGATCGAGACCGCCACCGGTCCCATCACGAGCTCGGACGGCTCGTCCGCCACGAGGTGGCGCAGCCGCTCACGCAGCACTTGGGCGTCGCGGGCGGCGCTCAGCTCGCGTCCGAGCCACCGCAGGTCCTCGCGCAGGGCGACGTACCCGCCGTCCTCGAACAGCGGCGCACAGGTCTGGAGGGCCGCGCGGAGGCGTCGCGCAGCGATGCGCATCTTGTGGACGGAGTCCGCCTCGCCCGACCGGACCCGCCCGTCCTCCCGCAGCAGCGCGGCGACGTGCTCGACCAGGTGGGCGCGTACGACGTCCGCTGCCGTGCCGTCTCGCAGCGACGCAGCGGACGGGGACGGCTCCGGAGGTGGCAGCCGCCCGGCCAGCGCGCGGGCGAGCTTCGACGTCGAGGACGCCGACTCCGCTCCCGCCGCGCGGAGGCGTGCCTCGATCCCGTCGAGGAACGACTCGTCGCTGGCGGCCAGCTCGACCTCCCACTCACGCCACTCGACGACGTCGCCGTCCTCGAGGAGCTGCTCAGCCCGGACGCGGTCGTCACAGACCAGGGCCAGCACCGTGCCGTCGCCGTCACGCAGGGCGTGCTGGGTACGGTGCGTGCTGATGCGCACGACCGGCGCGAGCGCCCGTTCACGGACGTGCGCGCGGACCCGTGCCAGCAGCTCGCCCGGCACGACCTCGTCCTCCGCGCCGAGAGGGACGTGCAGCTCGGTGCGCGAGTCCCCGGAGCGGGGGAGCTTGAGGTGCCAGCCGTCGTCCACCCCACCCGTACGTCGCCGCAACGTGAAGCCGTTCCGCGCAAGGGCCAGGTCGACCGTGTCGTGGTAGGTGGCCTCCAGGGCGAGCACCACGGTCGACGTCGACGCCACCCCGCCTTCACCCGCCAGCGGCGGCAGCGCACGGCCCGAGGTGACGTCGTAGGTGCGTTCGACCTCCCGCTCCTGCTCGACCGTCATGCCGCCATCATCCACCGGTCCGCCTCAGACCAGCGGCGGCTGCGTCTTCTCCCGCACCTCGTCCTCGGTGACGCCCGGGGCGAGCTCGACCAGCTTGAGCGCGCGGTCGCCATGCGTTCCGGAGGGAGCGACCTCACCGGTCGCAGGGTCGATGACGTCGATGACCGCGAGGTCGGTGATGATCCGCTGCACCACGCGCTTGCCGGTGTAGGGCAGGTCGCACTCGTCGAGGATCTTCAACGACCCGTCCTTGGCGGTGTGCTCCATCAGCACGATCACCCGCTTGGCGCCGTGAACCAGGTCCATCGCGCCGCCCATGCCCTTGACCATCTTGCCGGGGATCATCCAGTTCGCGATGTCACCGACCGCGGAGACCTGCATGGCACCCAGGATCGCGGCGTCGATCTTGCCGCCGCGGATCATCCCGAACGACTGCGCGGAGTCGAAGAACGACGCGCCCTTGCGCAGCGTCACGGTCTCCTTGCCCGCGTTGATCAGGTCGGCGTCCTCCTCGCCCTCGAAGGGGTACGCCCCCACGCCGAGGATGCCGTTCTCCGACTGCAGCACCAGCTCGACGTCATCGGCGACGTAGTTGGGCACCAACGTCGGCAGCCCGATCCCGAGGTTGACGTAGGAGCCGTCCTTGAGCTCCGAGGCCGCACGTGCCGCCATCTCCTCACGCGTCCAGCTCATGTCAGCCTCCCAGTCCGTGCGTCGCAGCGTCGTCCGCAGGCGCCGCCTCAGTGGGCCGCGGCCGCGTCGTGACGCGCTCGATCCTCTTGTCCGCCGCCTGCTCCGGGGTCAGTGCGACCACGCGCTGCACGTAGACGCCGGGGGTGTGGATGTCGTTGGGGTCGAGCTCGCCGGGCTCGACCAGCTCCTCGACCTCTGCAATCGTCACCCGCCCACACATCGCGGCGAGCGGGTTGAAGTTGCGCGCGGACTGCCGGTAGATCAGGTTGCCGTGCCGGTCGCCCTTCCAGGCCCGCACCAGCCCGAAGTCGGCGACGATGGCCTCCTCGAGGACGTACTCC
>DATIAJ010000286.1:0-8032 GCA_035458105.1 Nocardioides sp.
CGGCTTCATCACCGGGAACACGACCTGGAAGAAGGTCCTGACCTCTCCGGCGCCGTCGACGGCGGCGGCCTCGCGCAGGGAGTTGTCCACACCCTTCAGACCGGCCAGGTAGATGAGCATGATGTAGCCGGTGTGGCGCCAGGCCGTGGCCACCAGCACGGCCCAGAGGTTGATGTCCGGGTCGCCGTACCAGTCGACCTGCGTGCCGAGGACGTCGTTGAGAAGTCCCTGGTCGCGGGAGTAGAACAGCTGCCAGATGAACCCGATGAGGGCCAGCGACAGCACGACCGGCATGTAGAACGCAGTCTGGTAGAACCGGCTGCCGCGCATCTCCCGGTCGAGCACGACCGCCAGGAACATGCCCAGGACCGTCGGGAACACGAACAGGAAGCCCAGCCAGATGAGGTTGTGCTGGATCGCCGGCCAGAACGGCGGGTAGATCGTGACGATGTCCTCGTAGTTCTGGAAGCCGACCCACTCGATCGTGTCGAGGTCGCCGAAGCCGTTCCAGGTGCCGAAGGACAGCACGAACGAGCCCAGCGCCGGGAGCCAGACCAGCCAGAGCACGAGGACCAGCGGGATCGTGACCATGGTGATGACCACGAGCCGGTCGCGAGTGGGGAGCTTCTTCTCCCTGCCCTGGGGTGGCGCCGTGGCCCGCTCCGCCGTCGTGGCGGACTGCGGAGCCTCGTCGATGTGTGCCATGGCTCAGCCGAAGATCGAGGCGGCCTGCTCCTGGATGCTGGCCGTGACCCCGTCGATGTCGTCGGGGTTCTTGAGGAACTCCTGGATCGACGGGACCATCACCGTGTTGGCGAAGTCGGCATTGGTGTCGCGGTCCATGAACTGCGCGATGTTGGCTGCCGCGCTCACGACCTCGACCGACTTCTTCTGCAGATCGGTGTACGTCGACGTGCTGGCACCGGAGTTGGCGGCGATGAACGGGACGTCGGCTGCCTCGTTGGCGGCGTCCGCGGCCGCGGCGCTGCCGAGCCACTTGGCCATCGCCTTGCCCGCCTCCTGGTTCTGCCCGGCCGCCGCCACGCAGAAGCCGTCGATCGGGGCATCGAGCGAGTCGGCGGGGATCGACGAGTCGAGCTGGGGGAAGGTGAAGAAGTCGAGGTCGTCGGCGACGTCGGCGATACCGTCCGCGACGAACGTGCCGAGGAGGTACATGCCGCACTCGCCGCTGGCCATCGAGGTCGCCGCCTCCTCCCAGTTGCGACCGAGCGGGTCCTCCTGGTGGTAGGGCAGCAGCTGGCGCCAGGTGTCGAAGACGAGCTTGACCTCGTCGCCGTCCCACGCCTCGTCGCCGGCCATCAGGCTCATGTGGAAGTCGAAGCCGTTGAGCCGCATGTTGAGGATGTCGAAGGTCCCCATGGCGGGCCAGCCCTGCTTGTCGGCGAAGGCGAAGGGCGTGATGCCCTTGCCCTGCATGTCGTCCATGAGCGCCGTGAGGTCGTCGTTGGTGGCCGGCGCCTCCCAGCCGTTCTTCTCGAAGACCGACTTCCGGTAGAAGACCGCCCACGGGTAGTAGCTGACCGGCACGAAGTACTGCTTGCCATCGGGGGCGGTGGACGCCTGCTTGAAGGAGTCGTCGAGGCCGTCGATGGGCCAGATGTCGCTGAGGTCGGTGATCAGGCCGTTCTCGGCGAACTGCGCCATCCGGAAGCCCGCGAACCAGGTGAACACGTCGTCGGGCGTGCCCTGGAGGTAGGTGTTGATGCTCTCCTGGAAGGTGTTGTGCTCGACCGAGTTGACCTGGACCTCGGTGTCGGACTCTGCCTCGTAGGCTGCCGCCATCGCCGCCAGGCGGTCGTACGCCGCGCCCACTCCTTCGACCTCGTTCATGCCGAACTTCACCACCGCGCCGGAGCCCGAGGCCGGCCCCGAGTCGTCTCCTCCGCAAGCAGCAAGGACGTTCGCCCCGCCGACGGCGAGGCCGCTGAGCGCCAGTCCGCGCAGCACGGAGCGGCGCGACGCGGCCATGGTGGTGAGCGCCGAGCGGGGGATGGCGCTGGAACGGGACAGTGACACGACGGCCTCCTGGGTAAGGCTTGGGGAGCCTGGGACAAACCGAACAGGGATCCACAGCATGTGACGGGTGCCACAGCCCCGTCAACCCTTTCGGGCGGTCATTTCGCACCGGATCAAACATTTCCGAACTGAATTCCTCGTTGAAGCGTTGACTTTCGCCTGTGATCGCGGACACAGTGGGCCGCATGCCGACCCCCCTGCCCGCGCTGGCCTTCGGCGGCGACTACAACCCCGAGCAGTGGCCCGCCGCGGCCCACCGCGAGGACCGCGAGCTGATGCACGAGGCCGGGGTCGACCTCGTCACCCTGGCCGTGTTCTCGTGGGCGTGGCTCCAGCCGCGACCCGGGGCGTGGGAGTTCGGGTGGCTCGACGAGCAGATGGACGACCTCCACGCGGCGGGCATCAAGGTCGACCTGGCCACCGCCACCGCGTCCCCTCCGCCGTGGCTGACCCACCGCCACCCGGAGATGCTGCCGGTGACCCAGGACGGGCGCACGCTGTGGCCCGGCGGGCGGCAGTCGTTCTGCCCCAGCTCGCCGGTCTACCGCGAGCACGCCCTCGAGCTGTGCACCCGGATGGCCGAGCGCTACCACGACCACCCCGCGCTCGCCCTGTGGCACGTGTCCAACGAGCTGGGCTGCCACAACGCCCGCTGCTACTGCGACACCAGCGCGGCGGCGTTCCGGGGCTGGCTGCGCAACCGCTACGACGACGACGTGGCCCGCCTCAACGACGCGTGGGGCACCGCGTTCTGGTCCCAGCGCTACGACGACTTCGAGCAGGTGCTGCCCCCGCGCGTGGCACCCACCCACGCCAACCCCACCCAGCAGCTCGACTTCGCGCGCTTCTCCTCCGACCAGCTGCTCGACAACTTCGTGGTCGAGCGTGACGTCCTGCACCGGGTGTCGCCCGGGGTGCCGGTGACGACCAACTTCATGGTGATGCGCCAGACACCGGAGATGGACTACCTGCGCTGGGGCCGTGAGCTCGACGTGGTGTCCAACGACCACTACCTGATCGGCGCGGAGGACGGTGGGCACCGCGAGCTGGCGTTCAGCGCCGATCTCACTCGTGGCACGGCCGAGGGTCGGCCGTGGCTGCTGATGGAGCACTCCACGAGCGCGGTCAACTGGCAGCCACGCAACCGGGCGAAGCGTCCCGGCGAGATGATCCGCAACAGCCTGTCGCACGTCGCCCACGGGGCCGACGCGGTGCTGTTCTTCCAGTGGCGCGCCTCGCGTGCGGGCGCGGAGAAGTTCCACTCCGGGCTCCTCCCCCACGCCGGCACCGACACGCGCCAGTGGCGCGAGGTGGTCGAGCTGTCGCGGGTGCTCGACGCCGCCGAGGAGGCGGCGGGCAGCACGGCGCGCAACGACGCGGCCATCCTCTTCGACTACGAGGCCTGGTGGGGCTGCGAGCTCGACTCCCACCCGAGCATCGACGTCCGCTACCGCGACCGCGCCGAGGACCTGCACCGGGCGCTGTCGGCCCGCGGCGTGGGTGTCGACGTGGTCCACCCGTCCACCGACCTGTCGTCGTACCGGCTCGTCGTGGTGCCCACCCTCTACCTCGTCGACGACGCCACGGTTGCTGCCCTCACCGCGGCCGCGGAGGCCGGGGCGACCGTGGTGATCACCTACTTCAGCGGGATCGTCGACGAGAACGACCACGTCCGTCTCGGCGGCTATCCCGGGGCGTTCCGCGACCTGCTCGGCATCCGCACCACCGAGTTCCTCCCGCTGCTGCCCGGCCAGTCGGTGGAGGTGGCCGGCCTCGGCAGCGGACCGGTCACCGCCGACACCTGGGCGGAGGACCTCGAGCTCGTCGGCGCCGAGGCAGTGGCGACGTACGCCGACGGGCCGGCCGCGGGGCTCCCCGCCGTCACGCGCAGGTCGGTCGGCGCGGGCACTGCCTGGTACGTCGCGACGCGCCTCGACGCCGGAGGCACCGACGGGCTGGTCGAGCGACTCATCACCGAGACCGGCATCGAGACGCTGCCCGGCGCCTCCGAGCTCGTCGAGGTCACGCGGCGCGTGGGCGAGGACGCGAGCTGGCTCTTCGTGATCAACCACGGGGAGGCACCCGCACCGGTCGCCGTGGGCGGGGTCGAGTTGATCACGGGTCGCGACGTCGCCGGCGACCTTCGGGTCCCGCCCGGCGGGGTGGCGGTGGTCCGGGAGTCCGCCCGGACCACGAGCGGGGGCGCGTGATGCTCGCCGCACAGCGCCGGGGACGCATCCTCGCCGAGCTGAGCCGCGACGGGACGGTGCGCGTGACCGACCTCGTCGACCTGCTGGGCGTCTCCGACATGACCGTGCGGCGCGACCTGGTCGCCCTGCACCGCGACGGCCTGCTCGAGAAGGTCCACGGCGGGGCGCTCGCGGTGGCCGAGCCGTCGGCGTCCGAGCCCGGCTTCGCCGCCAAGTCGGTGCAGCGCCGGCGGGAGAAGGAGGCGATCGCCGCAGCAGCCGCCGACCTGGTGCACACCGGGATGGCGATCGCGGTCTCGGCCGGCACCACGACCCACGCCCTCACCGAGCACATCGCCCGCATCCCCAACCTCACCGTCGTCACCAACTCGGTGTGGGTCGCCGACGTGCTGCACCGCACCGGCGACGCCACCACCTCGGTGCTGCTCACAGGCGGCCTCCGCACGCCGTCCGACGCGCTGGTGGGCCCGGTCGCGGTGTCGTCGCTGCGCAGCCTCCACGTCGACGCCTTCTTCATGGGCGTCCACGGCATGGACGTCCGGGCGGGCTTCAGCACCCCCAACCTGCTGGAGTCGGAGACCAACCGCGCGATGATCGAGCGTTCGCGCCGCCTCATCGTGTGCGCTGACTCCAGCAAGTGGGGCGTGGTGGGCCTCAGCAGCATGGCCGGGTTGTCGGAGGCCGCGGTGCTGGTGACCGACTCGGGGCTCTCCGCCCAGGCGAGCGGTGCCCTCGCCGACCACGTCGGCGAGCTGGTCGTGGTGGACCCGGTCGACGGCGACGACGACCTCGAGATGGCAGGCGACGACGCATGAGCACCCCACGACCTTCTTCTCCTCCGCTCCGCTCCCCCGAACAACGCCGCAGGGACCCCGCATGAGCAACCCGATGGGCAACGGTCCGGTCCACCTGGCCCGCGGCGGCGTCAGCCTGGTGCTGGCCCGCGACGACCGCGGTATCCCGCGCATCGTGCACTGGGGCGCACCGCTCGGCGACCTCGGCGCGGCCGACCTGACCGGGCTCGCCGCCGCCCGGCGACCCGGCGCCTCGCACTCGGCGTTCGACGGGCCTCGCACGACCGGCCTGGTGCCCGACCGCACCCGCGGCTACGCCGGTACGCCGGCCCTGTCCGGCCACCGGGTCGGCGGCGCCGCGCGCGCGGCAACCCCGAGCCTCGTGGAGTGGGACGTGCGCGCCGACGGCGACGCGGGTGTCTCCTGCACCTCGACCGACGACGAGTCGGGCTGGTCGGTCCGGGTCGGGCTGTGGCTCGACGACGCCGGGCTGCTGCACGCGCGGACCTCGGTGACCAACACCGCCGACGGCGACCTCCACCTCGCCTCGGTCCTGACCGCGCTCCCCGTCGGCTCGCACGCCACCGAGCTGCTGGACCTGACCGGCAGGTGGACCAAGGAGCGAACCCCGCAGCGGCACCCGTGGGTGCAGGGCACCCACCGCCGCGACGCCCGCCACGGTCGTACCGGTCACGACGCGACCCTGGTCATGGTCGCCGGCACTCCCGGGTTCACCTTCGGCACCGGCGAGGTGTGGGCCCTGCACACCGCGTGGAGCGGCAACCACACCCACTACGCCGAGCGCACGCCGGAGGGCGAGTGCCTGATCGGCGGGGGCGAGCTCCTCGACCCCGGCGAGGTCGTCCTGGCCCCGGGCGAGACCTACGACGCGCCCCGGGTGCTCGGTTCCTGGTCGGGCTCCGGGCTCGACGCGATGAGCCACCGGTTCCACGCACACCTGCGCGCGCTCACCCCGCGCGCCCGGACCGAGCGGCCGGTCATCGCGAACTCGTGGGAGGCGGTCTACTTCGACCACTCCCTCGAGCGGCTCGCCGAGCTCGCCGACGCCGCCGCGGCCGTCGGGGTGGAGCGGTTCGTCCTCGACGACGGCTGGTTCCTCGGCCGCCGCGACGACACCGCCGGCCTGGGCGACTGGACGGTCGACCCCGACGTCTGGCCGCAGGGACTGGGCCCGCTCGTGGAGCACGTGAAGGACCGCGGCATGGAGTTCGGGCTGTGGGTCGAGCCGGAGATGGTCAACCTCGACTCCGAGACCGCGCGGCAGCACCCGGAGCGGGTGCTGCGCGGTCGGGCCGCCGCACCTCCGGAGTGGCGCCAGCAGCAGGTGCTCGACCTGCAGGACCAGGCGGCGTACGACGACCTGCGCGCCGCCCTCCTCGCGCTGCTCGACGAGCTCGACATCGCGTACCTCAAGTGGGACCACAACCGCGACCTCACCGATGCCGTCCACGACGGCCGGCCGGCCGTGCACGGACAGACGCGTGCGTTCTACCGGCTGCTCGACGAGCTGCGTGAGGCGCACCCCGCGCTCGAGATCGAGTCGTGCGCGTCGGGCGGCGGACGCGTCGACGCCGAGGTGCTGTCCCGTACCGACCGGATCTGGCCCAGCGACACCATCGACGCCCTCGAGCGCCAGCACCTCCAGCGCTGGACCTCGCTGCTGGTGCCGCCGGAGCTGATCGGCTCCCACGTCGGTGGCCCGACGTCGCACACCACGGGCCGGACGCACACCCTGCGCTACCGCGCCGCGACCGCGCTGCTGCACTGGTTCGGCATCGAGTGGGACGTCTCGCGCCTCGACGAGGCCAGCCGCGCCGAGCTGCGGGAGTGGATCGAGCTGCACAAGCGCGTGCGGCCCCTCATCGGCACCGGCACGCTCGTCCACCCCGACCACCCCGATCCCGCGGTCATGGTCACCGGCATCGTGAGCGAGGACAGCACGGAGGCGTGGTACGTCGTCGCGACGGTGGCCGCGACCTCGACCCAGCACCCGGCTCCCCTCAGGCTCGCGGGTCTCGACCCGGACCGGCGCTACCGCCTGGTCGAGGAGGCGCCGCGCGGCGTCGGCGCCGACATGACGGGCCGCTGGTCCGCCGACGGCGCCGAGCTGAGCGGCCGTGTGCTCGCGTCGTCGGGCATCGCGCTCCCGGTCATGCACCCGGAGGAGTCCCGGGTGCTTCGTCTCGTGGCCGTGGGCTGAGGCGGTCTCCCGGGCCTACCCTGCTGGGCATGGACGCACACGCCTGGGACGAGCGCTATGCCGCCAGCGACCTGGTCTGGTCGCGCGAGCCCAACCAGTTCGTGGCCGCCGAGCTCGCCGACCTGCCTCCCGGCAGCGCGGTGGACCTCGCCGCCGGGGAGGGCCGCAACGCCATCTGGCTGGCCGGGCGCGGCTGGTCGGCGACCGCGGTGGACTTCTCGCAGGTCGCCCTCGACAAGGGGGCGCGGCTGGCCGACGGTCTCGACGTCACCTGGGTGCGCGCCGACGCGACCACGTGGCAGCCGGACGAGCCGGTCGACCTCGTGGTCGTCGCCTACCTGCAGGTGCCGGCTCCTGACCGGCGGCGAGCGGTGCGCAACGCCGTCGGGATGCTGCGCCCCGGCGGGACGTTCCTGCTGGTCGCCCACGACTCGACCAACCTGACCGAGGGCACCGGCGGACCGCAGGACCCGGCGGTGCTGATGACCGCCGACGACGTCGTCGGCGACCTGACCGACCTCGACGTCGAGGTGCTGCGCGCCGAGCGCGTCGCCCGCGAGGTCACCGCGGACGACGGCCACGGCGGCGAGGAGCGGCGTACGGCCTGGGACTGCCTGGTGCGAGCGCTCCGCCGCTGACGGCAGCTTGTCCGACCACGGTCGCCGAACCCGATATCTGAGGACGCTGTGGTCGGAAGTGAGTGAAGACGACGACCCTGGCGTCCTCAGATACCAGTGGACTCGGGAACGTCAACGGCCCGCCCTCCGGTG
>DATIAJ010000287.1:0-16527 GCA_035458105.1 Nocardioides sp.
CGCTCGAAGTCCCAGGACCGGGCCGTCATCACCACCGAGGACATGGTCTCGGCGCCCTCGGGCAAGGACTACGAGCTGTGGTTCATCGAGGGGGACGAGTTCGTCTCTGCAGGACTGATGCCGGACGAGCCCGACCAGACGGTCGTCCTCGACGGGTCCGCCGGCGCGGCCGCGGCCGTCGGCATCACCGTGGAGCCCGACGGCGGCTCGAAGCAGCCCACCAGCGACCCGATCGCCGTCTTCGACCTCACCGAGGCGACATGAGCGCTGGAGAGTCCCGTCGGGTCGCCGTCGTCGGCTCCGGCGTCGCGGGGCTCACCGCTGCCTGGATCGCCTCGCGCACCGCGCACGTGACCCTCTACGAGGCCGACGACCGGCTCGGCGGCCACGCCGACACCCACCGGGTCGCGACCCCCGAGGGCGAGCTGGCCATCGACACCGGCTTCATCGTGCACAACCGCCGCACCTACCCCACGCTCCTGCGCCTCTTCGCCGAGCTCGGCGTGGAGACCCAGCCGTCCGAGATGTCGCTGTCGGTCAGCGACGCCGGCACGGGAGTGGAGTACGCCGGCGCGCTGGGGCCGCGCGGCCTCTTCGCCCAACGGTCGTCGCTCCGCTCGCTCGAGCACTGGCGGATGCTGCTGGAGATCCCGCGCTTCCACCGCCGCGCGAAGGCACTCCTCGCCGCAACGCCGGACGCCACCGCCGCCGCCGCGCGGGGTAGTTCGGGACGATCCGGGGGCGAATCGACCGGTTCAGCCACCATTTCGTCCCTAGATACCCCAGTGACGGCGGGCGACGACCGGACGCTGCGCGACTTCCTCGACGAGGGCGGCTTCTCCCCCGGTTTCGTCCGGCACTTCATGGAGCCCCTGGTGGCGGCCGTCTGGTCGTGCGACCCGGCGACCTCGCTCGACTACCCGGCCCGCTACCTCTTCGCCTTCCTCGAGCACCACGGGATGCTCGGGGTCTTCGGCTCGCCCGAGTGGCGCACCGTCACGGGTGGCTCCGCGACGTACGTCGCCGCGGTGGCGGCCGGCCTGCAGGAGGTCCGCCTCGAGACCAAGGTGACGTCGGTGCGCGAGCTCGCGGACGGCGTCGAGGTCACCGACGGGAGCGGTGCCACCACCCGTTTCGACGCGGTCGTGGTCGCCACGCACCCGTCCCACGCCCTCGGGATGCTCGAGTCGCCGACCGACCTCCAGCGAGAGGTCCTGTCCGCCCTGCCGTACAGCAGCAATCCCGCGCTCCTCCACACCGACACCTCCCTGCTGCCCGAGGCCACCGACGCCCGCGCCTCGTGGAACTTCCACCGCCCCGCGAGCGGGTCCGGCGGCGTGACCGTCACCTACGACCTCACCCGGCTCCAGCGGCTGCCCACCGACACCCACTACCTCGTCACCCTGGGCGGCGAGGACCTGGTCGACCCGGCGAGCGTGGTCGACCGGATGGAGTACGAGCACCCCCTCTACACGCCCGAGTCGGTCGCCGCCTCGCGCCGGCTGCCCGAGATCAACACCGCGCGGATCGCCTTCGCCGGGGCCTACCACGGCTGGGGGTTCCACGAGGACGGCGCACGCTCCGGCCTCGCCGCGGCAACCCACCTCGGGCTCCCCTGGGTGCGCCCGACCCGCGCACTGCCCCGACCCGGCCGCTTCGAGACCACCATCCGCCACACCCGGCGCAGCCCGTTCCGGCGCACCTTCGAGCACCGCTCGACCCTCTGGCTGGTCGACCTCGACGACCTGCCGGACCACGGCGCGCTGGCGCGCTTCGAGGCGCGCGACCACCTCGGCTCGCCCGAGCGCAGCCTGCGCGACAACGTCGAGTCGTTCCTCGCCGACAACGGCGTCTCGCTCGGCGACGGCGAGCGCGCCGGCACGATCCTGATGGCCGCGCACCCGCGCTCGCTCGGGCACTGCTTCAACCCGATCAGCGTCTTCTGGTGCTTCGACGACCGGGGTCGCCAGGCGGGCGTCGTCGTGGAGGTGCACAACACCTACGGCGACCGCCACGCCTACCTCGTCCACCCCGACGAGCAGGGCCGCGCCCGCACCGACAAGGCGATGTACGTGTCGCCGTTCCACGGCGTCGACGGCTGGTACGACGTCGCCGTACCGGTCCCGACCGACCGCCTCGACATCGCGGTGACCCTGCGCGGCCACGACGGCGGCGCAGCAGCGTTCAGCGCCGGCCTCACCGGCACCCGCAGCGACCTGCCCGTGCGCCGGACCCTCGGCGCCACGCTGCGCGGCAGCGCCCTGATCCGCGCGCACGGCATCTGGCTGTGGACCCGCCGGCTGCCCATCCGTCCCCGTCCGACCCACCGACAGGAGGGAGTCCAGTGACCCTCGAGAAGGACCACGACGACACCCGCACCCAGGGCATGCCCGCCCTCGAGCAGCTCCCGTCCGGACCCCGCACCGCCGTCTCGGCCGCGGTGGCGCGTCGCCTCTTCCGCGCCGCGGTCGCGCGCCTCGACATCACGGTGGTGGAGGAGCCGACCGGTCGCAGCTTCGGGCAGGGCGGTCCCGTCATGCGCCTGCACCGCCCCGAGGAGTTCTACGCCCGCGTGGGCCGCGACGGCCTGATCGGCTTCGGCGAGGCCTACCTGACCGGCGCATGGGACGCCGACGACCTGGCCGGCTTCCTCACCGTGCCGGCAGCTCGGATGGCCACGCTGGTCCCGGAGCCGCTGCAGCGACTCCGCGCCTTCGTCACGCCCCGGCTGCCCAGCCACCAGCGCAGCACCGAGGCCAACAGCCAGGCCAACATCTCGCACCACTACGACCTGTCCAACGAGCTCTTCGCGCTCTTCCTCGACGAGACGCTGAGCTATTCGTCCGCGCTCTTCGACACCTCCTTCGTCCCCACCGGGAAGGGGCCCGGCTCCGTGGGGGACCACCTGGTCGCCACTCCACCAGAGCCCACCGACACCGCGAACCCGACGCAGCACCACCCGGACCTCGCCGACGCCCAGGGCCGCAAGATCGAGCGCCTGCTCGACGAGGCCGGCGTGCGCGCGGGCACCCGGGTCCTCGAGATCGGCACCGGGTGGGGCGAGCTAGCCATCCGCGCCGCCCGCCGCGGTGCGACCGTCCACTCGATCACGCTGTCGGTGGAGCAGCTCGAGCTCGCCGAGAAGCGCATCGCCGCAGCCGGCTTCGCAGACCGGGTCCACGTCGAGCTGATGGACTATCGCGCGCTCGCCGCCACCGGAGCGACGTACGACGCCGTGCTGTCGGTGGAGATGATCGAGGCCGTCGGTCACGAGTTCTGGGGCACCTACTTCGGCACCATCGACCGCGTGCTCGCGCCCGGGGGCCGGGTCGCCATCCAGGCGATCACGATGCCGCACGACCGGATGCTCGCGACCCGCGACGGCCACACCTGGATCAACAAGTACATCTTCCCGGGCGGCTTCCTGCCCAGCGTCGAGGTGATCGACGAGATCACCCGCGCCGAGACCACGATCCGCCTCGTCGACCAGCTCGAGATGGGCGACCACTACGCCGAGACGCTGCGCCGGTGGGACCGCCGCTTCCTCGCGCAGCGCGACGCAGTGCTCGGCCTCGGTTTCGACGACATGTTCATGCGGGTGTGGCACTTCTACCTCGCCTACTCGCAGGCCGGTTTCGCCAGCGGCTACATCAACGTCTCGCAGCTCACCTTCACCCGAGAGGACCGGTGACGACTCCGTGACCCAGACCGTTCCGCCCATCGACCCCACCCTCACCCCCGCCGGGATCGCCGACCGCCTGGCTGCGGCCGTACGGCCCTTCATCGGCGGCGACCTGCCGGTGCGCCTGCAGGCGTGGGACGGCTCCGTCGCCGGCCCCGCAGGCGCCCCCCTGGTGGTGCTCCGCTCCCCCGACGCGTTGCGCAGGCTGCTGTGGCACCCGGGTGAGCTCGGCGCCGCCCAGGCCTACGTCACCGGCGAGCTCGACGTGCCCGAGCAGGACGGCTGGGACCTGGGGTCCGCCCTCACCCACGCCTTCGCGGTGGGGGCCGAGCGCGGGCTGTCGGGCGTACGTCTCTCGCCGGGCGCCATGGTCGACGCGGTCCGCACCGCCGCGGGGCTCGGCGCGCTCGGGCGGCCACCCGCGGCCCCGGCCTCGCAGGCGCGCATCAGGGGCCGGCTGCACAGCCTGGCCCGCGACCGGTCCTCGATCAGCCACCACTACGACCTCTCCAACGAGTTCTACTCGTTGATCCTCGAGCCGCAGATGGCCTACAGCTGCGGCTACCACGCAGCCCCCGACACCCCGCTCGAGGAGGCGCAACGCGCCAAGCTCGACCTGGTGTGCACGAAGCTCGGGCTGGAGCGGGGCATGCGGATGCTGGACGTGGGCTGCGGCTGGGGCTCGCTGTCCCTGCACGCCGCCGAGCAGTTCGGCGCCCAGGTCACCGGCGTCACCATCTCGGCGGAGCAGAAGAGGTTCATCGACGCCCGCATCGCCGAGCGCGGCCTCCAGGACCGGGTCGAGATCCGGCTGCAGGACTACCGCGAGGTGCCCGAGCGCGACCACTTCGACGCCGTCGGGTCGCTCGAGATGGGCGAGCACGTCGGCGCGCGGAACTACGCGACGTACGTCGAGGTGCTGCGCCGCGCGGTGAAGCCGGGCGGGCGGGTGCTGGTGCAGCAGATGTCCCGCCAGGGCGCCGGTGGCGGCCGGCACCCGGGCGGCGGCCCCTTCATCGAGTCGTTCATCGCGCCCGACATGACGATGCGACCCGTCGGCGAGACCGTGGACCTCATCGAGTCCGGCGGCCTCGAGGTGCGCGACGTGCACGCGATGCGTGAGCACTACGTCCACACCGTCGCGGGCTGGACGGCCAACTTCGAGGCAAACCTCCCCCGGCTCCGCGAGCTGGTGGGCGAGGAGGTCGTCCGCGTCTGGCGGCTCTACCTCGTCGGCGGCGCGCTCGCCTTCCGGGACGGCCGGATGGGCGTCGACCAGATCCTGTCCGTCCGCCCCGGTGCGGCCCACACCCTGCCGGCGGTCCGTACGTGGTGAGTGCCGCGCTGGTCGCGCTGGTCGCCGCCGCCGTCGTCATGGGGTCGACGGCAGTGGTGAGCCGTCGCCTCGACCGGGTGGCGGTGGTCGACGTGGCCTGGGGGCTGGCCTTCGTGGCCATCGCGCTCGCCCTCGCCGTGCTCTGGCCCGACGCGCACTCGTGGCTCCTCGCCGCGCTCGTCGTCGTGTGGGGCGGTCGCCTGGCGTGGCACATCGGCCGCCGCTCGCGCGGCCACGGCGAGGACCCCCGCTACGAGAAGATGCTCGGCGGACCCGGCTGGTCCGCCGGGGCAGGACGCGTCGTCACGAAGGTGTTCGCGACGCAGGCCGTGGTCGCGTTCCTCATCTCCGCACCGCTCCAGGTCGCGGCGGCGTACGACGTCCGCTGGTGGCCGGTCGTGTGGGTCGGCGTCGCGGTCTGGGCGGTGGGCGTGTTCTTCGAGGTCGTCGGCGACGCCCAGCTCGAGGCCTACAAGGCGAAGCCCCGGGAGTCTCGACCGAGGATCCTGGACACCGGCCTGTGGGGCTGGAGCCGCCACCCGAACTACTTCGGCGACGCCTGCGTGTGGTGGGGCCTGTGGATCGCCGGCGCGCTGGCCGTCGGCTGGCTGCCGGGCCTGCTCACCGTGTGGGCGCCCGCCGCGATGACGTACTTCGTGCGCAACGTGACCGGGGCCAAGCTCCTCGAGCGGACGATGTCGCAGCGCGAGGGGTGGGACGAGTACGCCGCCCGCGTGCCGCTGTTCGTCCCCCGCCCGCCGCGCCGCTGAGCGGGGGCGGCCGGGGGGCGACGGCGATCTCCCGGCCTCCGGTCGGGGGTTCTGTGCGTGTCGGGCCCGGCCGCGGGTGACAATGCGCCGGTGGGTGAGCAGGAGGGGCTCGACTGCGCCGTCGAGGCGATGCAGGCGGGGGACGAGGCGGCGTTCCGCGTCGTCTACCGCCACGTCCAGCCACCCCTCCTGCGCTACCTCAGCGTCCTCGTCGGTCCTGCCGAGGCCGAGGACGTCGCCAGCGAGGCCTGGGCGCAGGCGTTCCGCGACCTCGACCGGTTCAGCGGCGACGCCGATGGCTTCCGCGGGTGGATCACCACGATCGGCCGCAACCGGGCCCTCGACCACATCCGCCACGCCCGGCGCCGTCCGGTCGCCGACGAGTCCGTCGACGACCTCGTCGACCTGCCGGACGACGTCGACCTCGAGGCCGACACCATCGGCCGGATCAACTCCGAGGCCGTCATCCGGCTGATCGGCACCCTGCCCCGCGACCAGGCCGAGGCCATCATGCTGCGCACGGTGCTCGGCTTCGACGCCCCGACCGCCGCCCGCATCCTCGGCAAGCGTCCCGGTGCCGTGCGCGCCGCGGCCCACCGTGGGCTCAAGCAGCTGGCGAAGCGAATTTCCGAGGAGCCGTAACACCTGTGGACGCCGTGACGCTGAAGGCAGTGAGATGAGCACCCCGGACCCCCGCCTCTCCCGCCGCGACGCCGAGCGCCTGCTCGACGCCCCCGCGGAGCACGACAGCGTCCTGGGCTGGGCCCTCACCGCCGCCAGCGCGCCGGCACACGCGGACGAGCTGCGCCGCGAGGACGCGACGGTCGCCGCCTTCCACGCCGCGCGCGTCTCGCCGGCCCCCGCGACCCGGACCGGTTACGTGTCCCCGGCGCGTCTCGGCAGTCGCGCCGCCGCCCGGGCCGTCGTCGCGACCGGCGCCGTCGTCGCACTGATGTCGGGGGGTTTCGCGCTCGCGAGCTCCGCCGACCTGCCGGGCATCCCCGGCCTTCCCGACCTGCCCGCCCTCCCCGGCCAGGCTTCCGACCGGGCGACCGAGTCCGTCGCCGAGGCGCCGCAAGGTGCTGCCGGGTCGGCCTCCTCAGCCACCTCAGCCACCTCGGCCACCTCAGCCACGTCGGGCAGCGGGGACAGCGCCGGGGCGAGCCCGTCGGGCTCCGCCACGAGCCCCGGCTCGTCCGGCGCGACCGGTCCCTCCGGCTCGACCACCCCGACGGAGTCCCCCGACGGCACCTCCGTCCCGAGTCCCAACCTCGAGGGCCTGTGCCGGGCCTTCCAGGCTGCCGACCGGGCCGACACCGGCGGCTCGCTCGACAGCGCGGCCTTCCTGGCGCTCGCGGCCGAGGCGGGCGGCGCCGACCGGATCGCGACCTACTGCGTCGACCTGATCGGTCCGCCGAAGCAGACCGGGAAGCCCACCGAGACGCCGACCACCAAGCCCAGCCCGACGAAGCCGACGCCCACCAAGCCGACGCCGACCACCAGGCCGACGCCGACCACGAGGCCGACGCCGACCATGACGCCGACGCCGACACCGGCCCAGTCGACGCCCAGCCCAGGCAAGCCCACCGACCAGCCCTCCCCCTCCCCGGGCAAGCCGTCCGACCTCCCGACGCCGGACGGCTCGGGTGGACCGGACAAGCCCGACAACCCCGGCAAGGGGGGCGGACACCAATCGTCCGGGTGAAACCGGCGGCGGCCGCGTTCCGCAGGACCGGCTCTCGCACCCCGTACGTCGACCTCCCGCCGACGTACGGGATCCCCCCAGAACCGCGAGATCCACGTCCTACCAACGCACAGACAGCGGCATGGCCCTCCCCCGGGGCCATGCCGTTGTCGCGTTCCCGCCCGCATCGCCCTCCGCTTCCCCTCCGTGACTGTCGCCGCCACGGGCTAGGTTCGTCGCATGGGCCGGCCGCTCTCCCCGCAGGAGGACACCAACCGTCGGATGCTGCGTGCCCGCGACGAGATGGACCGCCGCTACGCCGAGCCCCTCGACGTACCCACGCTCGCCGCCGTCGCGCACCTGTCGGTGTCGCAGTTCGGCCGCGTCTTCAAGGAGGTCTACGGCGAGACCCCGCACCGCTACCTCCAGCGGCGGCGGGTCGAGCGCGCGATGACGCTGCTGCGCCAGACCGACCGGTCGGTGACCGACGTCGCCTGGGACGTCGGGTTCGCCAGCCTCGGCACGTTCAGCCGCACCTTCAGCAACGTCGTGGGGTGCTCACCGTCGGAGTTCCGGGCACGGCACACGCCGGTCGCGGTGCCGTCGTGCTTCATCGCCGCGTGGACGCGCCCCCGCGAGCGCCACGCGACAGTCCCTCCCGAGACAGCGCAAACGGAGAAGCGGGAGGGGGTCGGCGCTGGCTAGCGTCGTCGACATGTTCACCAACCACATCACCAGCCTCCACATCCGCAGCGTGCCCGTCCTCGACCAGGACGAGGCGCTCGACTTCTACACCACCCACCTCGGCTTCGAGGTGCGCGACGACATCGACCTCGGCTTCATGCGCTGGTTGACCGTCGGCGTTCCCGGCCAGGACACCTCGATCCTGCTCGAGCTCGTCGGGGCGCCGATGCACGACGAGGCGACCGCGGCGCAGGTCCGCGAGCTCGTGGCCAAGGGCGCGCTGGGTGGGGTCTTCCTCCTCAGCGACGACGTCCACGCCACCTTCGCCGCGCTCCGCGACGCGGGCGTCGAGATCACCCAGGAGCCCGTCGAGCAGCCCTACGGCACCGACTTCGGCATCCGCGACCCGTTCGGCAACCACGTCCGCATCAACCAGCCGGCGACGACCTGAGAGGACCTCGATGAGCTACCCCCCGCCGATCTACCACGGCGAGTCCGGCGAGGCGTCGGCCCACGTCGTGCCGGCCGACCTCGAGCCCGCCGTGGTCTACCCGAACGGCAACAAGGTCTTCTACCTCGCGCAGGGCGCCGCCACCCAGGGCACCTTCGGCCTCTACCGGTGGGAGTTCGCGGGTCCCGAGAGCGGCCCGGGCGCCCACTTCCACCGCACGATCACCGAGTCGTTCTACGTGCTCGAGGGCACCGTCACGATCTACGACGGCACCGACTGGGTGAAGTGCCACGCCGGCGACTTCGCCCACGTCCCCGCGGGCGGCATCCACGGGTTCCGCAACTCCGACGGCCCGGCCAAGATGCTGCTCCACTTCGCGCCCGGGGCGCCGCGCGAGGCCTACTTCGAGGGGCTGGCCGCGGGCATGGGCCACCTCGACGGCGACGCCTACGACCGCTTCATGCGCGAGCACGACAACACCTGGGTCTGACCTCGATGGACCGGGTCGCCGCAGCGTTCGACGCCACCCCGCGCCGGGACTTCCTCCCGCGCGGGGTCCGGCGTCGCGCGTCGTACGACGGCCCGCTCGGGATCGCGGCGGGCCAGACCAACTCCCAGCCGCGCACCGTCGACGACATGCTGCGGCTGCTCGACGTCCATCCCGGGCACCGGGTGCTCGACGTCGGGTCGGGGTCGGGGTGGACGACCGCCCTGCTGGCGCACCTGGTGGGTCCCACCGGGTCGGTCCTCGGCGTCGAGCTCGAGCCAGAGCTGGTGTCGTTCGGCTCCGCCAACCTGGCCCGCACCGATCGCCCGTGGTCGACGATCCGGGAGGCCGCCCCGGGCGTGCTCGGCGACCCCGAGGGGGCGCCGTACGACCGGATCCTGGTCTCCGCGATGGCCGACTCGCTGCCGCAGGCGCTGGTCGACCAGGTCGCCGACGACGGCGTCCTGGTGGTGCCGGTCGACGGGACCATGCTGCGGGTGAGGAACCCCGGCGCGGTCGTCACCGCGCACGGGCGCTACCGGTTCGTGCCGCTGCGCTGAGGCTCGTCGGCAGACGCGACCCGGCGGGCGAGCCGGACCGGCAGGCTCGCCACCGCCTCGAGCGGTCCGCGGAGCCGCAGCAGCCGGAGCCCCGCGCCGACGGCCAGGAGGACGACGACGTGGAGGACGTACGTCGACGGCTCCTCCGGCGGCCAGACGGCCTCGGTGCGCATCACGACGTGGAGGGAGTAGAGCGTGAGCGTCGCGGTGCCGGCACCGAAGGCGACGGCGAGCGCGGCGTTCGCCGAACGGGGAAGCAACCGCTCGGCGAGCAGGCACAGCGCGATCACGAGGACGGCGCTGCCGATGGTCTGGGCCAGGTCGAACGGCGTCGCGGAGTGGGGCGCGACGAGCAGCAGCCAGCTCCAGTCGCCGTCGGGCGGCGTCACGCCGTACATCCCGGTCGCGTTGTCCGTCGCCCGGGCCGGGTCGGCGAGGGTGCGCGACACCTGGGTCGCGAGCAGGGCCAGCGACAGCCCGCCGAGCGCCAGGCCACCGAGCAGGGCGGGGTCGCGCAGGTCGAGGCGTCCGAGCACGAGGCCGGCGAGCAGGTAGGCCAGCCACGGGACGACCGGGTAGTAGCCGGTGAGCAGCAGCTCGCCCATCAGCTGACCCGGGTCGGCCAGCTGCTCGAAGGTCGGGCTGTCGAAGCCGCGCTCCGCCAGGTGCGGTCGCACCAGGTGCGACACGACCGGTGCGAGGGCGACCCACGCGACCGTGAGCGGGAGAAGCGCCCGGACGCCCAGGAAGGTGAACGGCAGGCCCAGCACGAACAGCACGCCGTAGTAGGTGAGGATGATGGCGATGCCGGTGTCCAGGCCGCCGAGCAGCAGGCCGAGCAAGCCGATGAACAACGCCCGGGCGGCGATGCCGGCGGTGCGCAGCGCGAGCGGTCGGCCGCGCAACGGCTCGCGGGTCATCAGCGCGAGGCTCACGCCGGCCAGGACCGCGAAGAGCGCCGACGCCCGGCCGCCGGCCAGCCACTGGGCGGTGGTGAGGTCACCCGCGGAGGTGCGCTCGTCGAGCACGTGGGTGGCGACCATACCGAGCAGCGCCAGGCACCGGGCGACGTCCAGCCCGATCAGGCGGCCGCGCGACGTCTCGGTCATGACCCCATCCTGCCCGGCCCGTCCCGACGCCGGGCCCGACCGACGACCCGGTCAGGCGCCCGGGCGGGCCACCTGCGCGGCGAGGTGCTGGGGGGCCTGGATGCAGTAGGAGTCGGTCAGCAGCTCGGCCAGCTCGTCCCAGTCCGTGGTGTCGTCGAGCAGCATCCCGATGTAGTTGCCGCCCCACCCGGCGCGGAAGTAGGGGTCGCCCATGTGCTCGAAGGCCGCGACCTCGTCGGGCTCGCCGCGGAAGGTGATCCGGAAGAGCTGGTCCTCGCCACCGAAGACATGGGCCACGGTCGCGCTGCCCACGCGCCACCGCGTGCCGGTCCACGCCTGCTCCTGCCGGCACCGCGGGAGCGCGCCGAGCACGGCGTCGATGCGCTGCACCCACTCCTCGGGCACGAGGGGACGGTCGGCGAGGGCCACGGTCGCGATCCTGCCACCGCGGTCCGACACCCGTCAGGACGCCGGGACCGCCGCGTCCGCGGGCAGCGGCACCGTGGCGAACGTGCTGCGGGTGAACCAGGTCGGCAGGGCGCGGACCAGCGGACGAGGGCCGGCGACGGCGAGGTCCCCTGCCTTCACCGCGCCCATGAGGTCGCGGCGCCCCATCCAGTAGTCGATCATCGTCTCCACGTGGCCCGCGACCTCCACGTCGACGTCGTGACCCGGGTCGGTCAGGCACAGGTCCACGGTCGGCGACTCCAGCACGAGCCAGAAGTGGCTCTTCTTGTCGCTGGAGCCCTGCAGGTGGAAGTGGACGACGACCCGACGTTCGGGCAGGGCGGAGGCGTCGACGTTGCGATGGATGTCCCACATGAGGAGCGAGGCGTCGTAGTGCTTGGCGATGACGTCCCCCCGCGCCCAGCGCTGGCCCCAGACGCCCATCGACTCGATCACCGGCCACAGCTCCCTGCCGGCCGGGGTGAGGTGGTACTCGCTGCCGACGTGGTCGACCACACCGACGCGCTCGAGCGTCTTGAGGCGCTTGGACAGCAGCGCCGGCGACATGAGCGGGACCCCACGGCGGAGGTCGTTGAAGCGGGTGCTGCCGCAGAGCAGCTCGCGGACCACCAGCGGCGTCCACCTCTCGGTGAGCACCTCCGAGGCCATCGCCACCGGGCAGAACTGGCCGTACGTCGTCGCCATCCTCCGACGGTAGGACCGCTATGGGTTCTGTACCAGTACAGGATCGATACTCGCGGGCCGAGCGCCGCCGGTCGCAGTGTGGACGAGCACCACCACCGACGAGGGAGAAGACCCATGACCGTGCTCGACATGCCCACCACCGAAGCACTCGCCAGCGACTTCGCCGGCGAGCTGATCACCCCCGCCCATCCGGCGTACGACGACCAGCGGAGGATCTGGAACGGGGAGATCGACCGCCGCCCGGCCGTCCTCGCCCGCTGCCTGGGGGCCAGCGACGTGGCCGCGGCACTTCGCTGGGCACGCGACCACGACCTCCCCGTCTCGGTGCGCGGCGGAGGCCACGGCATCGCCGGCCACTCGCTGGTCGACGACGGGGTCGTGCTCGACCTGTCGGGGATGCGCGGCACCGTCGTCGACCCGACGACCCGCACCGTCTCGGCCCAGGGCGGGGCGCTCAACGCGCACGTCGACCGCGAGAGCCAGGCCTTCGGGCTCGCGATGACCAGCGGCTACATCAGCCACACCGGCATCGCCGGGCTGACGCTCGGCGGCGGGATCGGCCACCTCATGCGCAAGATGGGTCTGGCGATCGACGCGCTGAGGTCCTGCCAAGTGGTCACCGCCGACGGCTCCGTCGTGCGCGCCTCGGAGACCGAGAACCCCGACCTGTTCTGGGGGCTGCGCGGGGGCGGCGGCAACTTCGGGGTCGTCACCGACTTCACGTTCGAGCTGCAGCCCCTCGGCCCCACCATCCTCGCGGGACTGGTCGCGTGGCCGGCGGACGAGGCGCCGACCGTGCTCGCGTTCCTGCGCGACTTCATGGCCGACGCCCCCGACGAGGTCGGCCTGATGGCCAACCTCCGGCTGGCCCCGGCCCTGCCCCTGTTCCCCGAGCACCTGCACGGCCGGCCGATCATCGGCCTGGTGGCGACGTACGCCGGCCCGGTCGAGGACGGCGAGCGGGTGCTGGCGCCGGTCCGCGCGCTCGGCCACCCGGTGCTCGACACCGTCGCGCCCAAGCCGTACGTCGCGCACCAGAAGTTCCTCGACCCGGCGGTGCCGCACGGGCGGCACGACTACTGGAAGTCGCACCGTCTCGGGCCGCTCACCGGCGACGTCATCGACACGATCTGCGAGCACCTCGCGACGATCAGCAGCCCGCTCTCGACCGTGCCGATCTTCAGCTTCGGCGGCGCGATGAGCCGGGTCCCCGAGGACGCCACCGCGTTCCCGCACCGCGACGCCAGCCACGACATCAACATCGTCGCGTCCTGGCTGCCGGAGCAGGCCGGGGACGCCGACCGGCACCGCGCCTGGGTGCGCGGCTTCTTCGACGCGCTCGCTCCGCACAGCCGCGGTGTCTACGTGAACTTCACCAGCGACGACGCGCAGACGCGCGTGCAGGAGGCCTACAGCCCCGTGCAGTGGGAGCGGCTACGGACGCTGAAGACCGCCTGGGACCCGGACAACGTGTTCCGCGGCAACGCCAACATCCCGCCCCGCGGCTGACGGCTCGCGGCCGATATCTGAGGACGCGTTGGACGGATTCAGGGGTCGACGACGTCCAACACGTCCTCAGGTATCCGGTTCAGTAGGACTTGGGCAGCCCCAGGCTGTGCATGGCGACGAAGTTGAGGATCATCTCCCGGCTGACCGGGGCGATCCGGCCGGCGCGGGCGGCGACGAGCAGCCCGGCCATGCCGTACTCCTGCGTGATGCCGTTGCCACCGTGGGTCTGGACCGCGGCGTCGACGGCGTGCACGGCGGCCTCGGCAGCGGCGTACTTCGCCATGTTGGCCGCCTCGCCGGCCGCCATGTCGTCACCGGCGTCGACCAGCGCGGAGGCCTTCTGCGTCATCAGCCGGGCGAGCTCGGTCTCGATGTGCGCCATCGCGAGCGGGTGGGCGATCGCCTGGTGCGAGCCGATCGGGGCCTTGAAGACCGTGCGCTCCTTGGCGTACGCCGACGCCTTGGCGAGGGCGTGGCGGGCCAGGCCGGTCGAGAAGGAGGCCGCCATGATCCGCTCGGGGTTGAGGCCCGCGAACAGCTGGACCAGCCCGCCGTCCTCGTCGCCGACGAGCGCCTCGCGCGGCAGCCGGACGTCGTCGATGAACACCTGGAACTGCTTCTCCGGGCTGACGATCTCCATCGGGATCGCGGTGTACTCGAAGCCGGCCGCGTCGGTCGGGACGACGAACAGGCACGGCTTGAGCTTGCCGGTCCTCGCGTCCTCGGTGCGCGCCACGACGAGCACGTTGGCGGCCTCGTCGACGCCGGAGATGTAGATCTTCTGACCCTTGAGCACCCACTCGTCGCCGTCGCGACGGGCGGTGGTCGTGATGTTGTGCGAGTTGGTGCCGGCGTCGGGCTCGGTGATCGCGAAGGCCATCGTGGCCGTGCCGTCGCAGATGCCGGGCAGCCACTGCTGCTTCTGCGCCTCGGTGCCGTAGCGCGCGATGACGGTGCCGCAGATCGCCGGGCTGACGACCATCATCAGCAGCGGGCACCCCTGCGCGGCCAGCTCCTCGCAGACCGCCGCCACGTCGCCGATGCCGCCGCCCCCGCCGCCGTACTCCTCGGGGATGTTGATGCCGAGGTAGCCCGCCTTGGCGATCTCCAGCCACAGCTCGGTCGTCTTCTCGCCGGAGCGGGCGCGCTCGACGAACCAGTCGCGCCCGTAGCCGCTCGCCAGCCTTGCCACCTGACGGCGCAGCTCCTGACGCTCCTCGGACTCGGTGAACGTGCTCATGCCTGCTCCTCCACTACTGCCAGGACCTCCCCGGACGCGACCTGCGACCCGGGCTCGACGTGGATCTCCGTGACGGTGCCGTCGTGCGGCGCGGTCACGGTGTGCTGCATCTTCATGGCCTCGAGCACGAGGACGACGTCGCCTGCCGTCACCTCGGCACCCGCTTCCACCTTCACCGCCACGACCGTGCCCGGCATCGGCGCGAGCAGTGAGCCGCTCGCCACCGCGTCCGCCGGGTCGGTGAACCGGGGCACCTCGCGCAGCCGGACGGACCTACCGGACCCGTCGACGTACACCTCACGCGTGGCGCTGCGCCGGTCGACCTCGATGAGTCCGTCCCACCGCCCGACGACGCCGTCGACCTCGAGGCGGACATGGGTCGGTGACGCCTCGAGCACGGTGACGCCGTCGACGGCGAACCCGTCGCGGGTGCCCCACCACTCGACCGGCTCATACCCCGCGAACGTGGTCCGCTGGGGTTGGCTGACGACGTTGCGCCAGGCGGCCGGGACGCCCTGCTGGACCGTACGCCGCGCGGCGTCGTCGGCGGCCAGCATCAGCGCGCCCGCCACGAGGGTCGAACGGTCAGTGGACGGTGAGTCTCCCCGAGACTCAGCGGAAATCGGACGCGACTCCAGCCACGTCGTCGTCATCTCGCCGGTGACGAAGACCGGGTCGGTCAGGATCTCGACGAGCTGGTCGCGGTTGGTCGTGACGCCGTGGATGCGCGCCCGGCGGAGCGCAGCGACGAGCATCCGGATCGCCTGTTCGCGCGTCGGCGCCCAGGCCATCACCTTGGCCAGCATCGCGTCGTAGAACGTGGACACCTCGTCGCCGGCCCCGAAACCACTGTCGACGCGCACGCCGCTCCCGGCCAGCAGCCCGAAGCCACCGTCGGCCGGGACGTCGAAGGTGACCAGGCGGCCGCTCTGGGGGACGTACGCCGCGTCCTCGGCGTAGAGCCGGACCTCGATCGCGTGCCCGCCCGGGGGCTGCGAGACGTCGATGCTCCGACCCTCGGCTACGGCGACCTGCTGCTCGACGAGGTCGGCGCCGGTCACCAGCTCGGTGACGGGGTGCTCGACCTGGAGGCGGGTGTTCATCTCGAGGAAGAAGAACCGGTCGGTGGCCGGGTCGTGGAGGAACTCGACCGTGCCCGCGCCGCGGTAGCCGATGCCCTCGGCCAGGCTCTCGGCCGCCAGGCACATGGCGCGCTCCGTCTCGGCGGACAGCCCGGGGGCCGGGGCCTCCTCGACGACCTTCTGGTGACGACGCTGCACCGAGCAGTCGCGGGTGCCGAGCGCGCGGGCGCCCGACGCGTCGGCCATGACCTGCACCTCGACGTGACGCCCGGCCTCGACGTAGGGCTCGACGAAGACGGTGCCGTCCCCGAAGGCCGACTCGGCCTCCGCCCGGGCAGACGCGATCTCGGCCTCGAGCCGGTCGAGGGTGCGGACGACGCGCATGCCGCGACCGCCGCCGCCGGCCGACGCCTTCACCAGCAGCGGGAGGTCGCCCTCGGTCGGGGCGTCCGGGGCGGACAGCACCGGGACGCCGGCCCTCTCGGCGATCTCCTTGGCGCGGACCTTGTCGCCCATCGCCTCGATGGCCTCGGGCGGCGGACCGACCCAGGTGAGGCCGGCCTCGATGACGGCGCGGGCGAAGTCGGCGTTCTCGGACAGGAAGCCGTAGCCCGGGTGCACGGCGTCGGCGCCCGACCGCAGTGCCGCCTCGACGACCAGGTCGATGCGCAGGTAGGTGTCCGCGGGCGCGTTGCCGGGCAGGCGTACGGCGCGGTCGGCCTCGGAGACGAACGGTAGGCCCGCGTCGGCGTCGGAGTGGACGGCGACGGTCTCGATGCCG
>DATIAJ010000288.1:0-6456 GCA_035458105.1 Nocardioides sp.
GGCCGGGCGAACAGGCCGCGCAGCAACCGCGCGCCGTAGCCCAGGCCGAAGAACCACAGCAGGCTGGCGACGAGGGTGCCGCTGAGGAACCACCAGCGGTCGGTCCCGAAGCTGTTGGCGACGGTGCCCAGCATCAGCACCGCGTCGAGGTAGAAGTGCGGGTTGAGCCAGGTGAGGGCCAGCGTCAGCAGGACCGCGCGGCCGGGCGTGAGGGCCGCCGTCGCCTCGCCGGCCTCCAGGGCGGCCGGTCGCCACGCCCGCATCGCGGCGTGGACGCCGAAGGCGATGAGGTAGAGGCCGCCGAGCACCTGGGCCACCGGCAGGACCGCCGGCCACCGCTCGAGCACGACTCCCAGACCGGCCACACCGGCCGTGATCGCCACGACGTCCGAGACCAGGCACGTCAGCACGATCGGCAGGACGTGCTCGCCGCGGATCCCCTGACGGAGGAGGAAGGCGTTCTGCGCGCCGACGGCGACGATGAGGGCGAGTCCGGTGAGCAGACCGGTGAGAGCAACCTGGAACATGAGTACAACGCTAGGTCGCGGCGGTGGTTCAATCCAGCGAAGGATTTTCACGAATCATTAGGATGTCTAAGTATGAAAGACATCACGCAGCTGGACCCTGTGGCCCTGCGCACACTGGCCGTTGCCGTGCGACGTGGCACCTTCGAAGCGGCCGCCCGCGAGCTGCACGTCACCCCGTCCGCGGTGAGCCAGCGCATCAAGGCGCTCGAGACCCGGATCGGCCGCGTCCTGCTGCACCGGGTCAAGCCGCTGGAGCCCACCGAAGCCGGTCTGGTGCTGGTGCGGCTGGCCACCCAGACCGAGCTGTTGGAGCGGGAGGCCGTCGCAGAGCTCGTCGAGGAGGCCGACGCCGGCGGGACGTCGTACGCCTCGCTGCCGATCGCGGTCAACGCCGACGCGCTCTACGGCTGGTTCGTCGACGCGCTCGCCGAGGTGCAGTCGCGGCACCGCGTGGTCTTCGAGGTGGTGCGGGAGGACCACACGCGCACCGCCGAGCGCCTGCGTCGCGGAGAGGTGGTGGCGGCGATCACCGGTGAGCCCACGCCCGTGCCGGGGTGTCGCGTGGTGCGCCTGGGCCGGCTCCGGTACGCCGCCGTCGCCACGCGCGACTTCCACGCGGCCCACTTCGCCGACGGTGTCGGGTCCGGCACGCTGGGGGAGGCGCCGATCGTGGCGTTCGACCGCAGCGACTCGCTCCAGCACGACTTCATCCGACGGGTGACCCGCCGCCACCTCGCGCCCCCGGTGACCTACGTGCCCTCGGTGCGTGAGTTCGACCGGGCGGTCCGGGTCGGCATGGGGTGGGGCCTGTTGCCCGAGTCCGACGTCGTCGACGAGCTCGACCGTGGCGACCTGGTCGAGCTCGTCGAGGGCCGTCGGCCCGAGGTGCCGCTGTTCTGGCAGCACTGGCGGCTCGGCTCGGCACTGGTCGACGACCTCACCGACGCGGTCGTGGGCGCGGCCCGCGGCTGGATGTCGGGCTGAGCGGTTCCTCCGCCGCTCGGACAAGATGTCTGGATTTGCCTGACAGCCCCCGGAGCCGGACCTAGGCTCCCAGCGAGATCGAGCACGGAGCTCGTCACGACCTGATCGGGGAACCCCCAGTGGCACGTCGTCGAAGCGCATCGTGGGCCGCAGCGCTCGGTGCTGGTCTGGTGCTCACCCTCAGTGCCTGCGGCGGGTCCGGAGAGGCCGCCGCCACGAAGGGCGGCGACGACTTCATGCTCGAGGGCGAGAAGCTCGAGTCCATCAGCAGCCAGGTGGACAAGATGGGCATCGTGGAGTGGCACGGCCAGCTGCTCACCAAGAACCCGGACAACGGCGGCAAGCGCATCTTCGACCTCGACGGCCGCTACAGCCCGTCCACGGGCTACAGCGAGCTGTCGATGGACTCCGCGATCAACGGCAACGTGCAGCAGGTCGACTACCTCGTCGTCGCCGGACGCACCTACTTCAACAGTGACGTCTGGGGCCCCAACGCCGCCGACTGCTGGGCCGACATCACCGAGGACCAGTCACGCAGCTGGGCGCTGCCGACCGACCTCGACCCGACCTGGCCCGTCACAGCGGCACGCGCGGTCCGGCTGGCGGGCGACGGCGTGGCCGTCGGAGTGCCGGCCAAGGCCGTGATCACCGGCATGCCGCGAGGACTCTTCCCCACCGTGCCCGCTGCGCTCGACGGCGTCGAGGCCCGCGCGGTCGTCACCCCGCACGGGCACCTGGTCGAGGTCGGCGTCGACGTCCTCAACATGTGGAACGCGCTGCCGGAGGAGGAGCTCGCCGCCATCGAGACCCGCAAGGCGGGCTGGTGGGCGATGACCATGAAGGAGTCGCAGGACGGGTCGAGCATCACCCCGCCCCAGCACGTCTTCGACCCCGCCGTCACCCCGCCCAGCCAGTGCAAGCGAGCCTGACCCAGGCGGGTGTGAGTCGCCCGCCGCAGGATCGGCGCTAGAGCACCTTCGAGAGGAACGACTGGGTCCGCTCGTGACGCGGGTCGCCGAGCACCTGGCGCGGGTCACCCTCCTCGACGATGACACCGTCGTCCATGAAGACGAGGTTGTCGCCCACCTCGCGCGCGAAGCCCATCTCGTGGGTGACGACCATCATCGTCATGCCTTCGGAGGCCAGGTCCTTCATGACCGCCAGCACGTCGCCGACGAGCTCCGGGTCGAGCGCCGACGTGGGCTCGTCGAAGAGCATCATGTCGGGGCTCATCGACAGCGCGCGCGCGATCGCGACGCGCTGCGACTGGCCTCCTGACAGGTGCGCCGGGTAGGCCGACTCCTTCTCGGCCAGGCCGACCTTGGCCAGGTTGGCGCGGGCGATCTCGACCGCCTCGTGCTTCTTGCGGCCCTTGACCTTCTCCTGCGCGATGGTGAGGTTGCGCATCACCGTCATGTGCGGGAAGAGGTTGAACTGCTGGAAGACCATGCCGATCCGCGCGCGCAGCTTGTCGACGTCGGCGTCGGGGTCGGTGATCTCGGCGCCCTCGACGAAGATCCGGCCCCTGGTCGGCGTCTCGAGCATGTTGACGCAGCGCAGCAGGGTCGACTTGCCGGAGCCGGACGGGCCGATGACGCACACGACCTGCCCGTGGCCGACGTGGAAGTCGATGCCCTTGAGGACCTCGTTGTCGCCGAAGCTCTTGTGCAGGTCCTGCACGTCGATCGCTGCGGCGGACCGGTCGGTGGCGTCGTGGGGGGTGGGGTGGGTGGTCATCAGCGGGCCCTCTCCGCGCGGCTCTCCATGCGGCGTACGACGATCGACAGCGGCACCGTGATCAGCAGGTAGCACAGGCCGATGACGATGATCGGGGTCAGGTTGGCGGCGGTGTTCATGCCCTCGCGGCCGAACTTGGTGAGCTCGTAGTCCTCCAGCGCGAGGCCGAGGATGTAGACGAGCGAGGAGTCCTTGGTGAGCAGGATCAGCTCGTTGGTCAGCGGCGGCAGGATGATCCGGAAGGCCTGCGGGACGACGACGCTGATCATGGCTCGGCTGTGGGACATGCCGAGCGACCTGGCGGCCTCCATCTGGCCCTTCGGCACCGCCTGGATGCCGGCGCGGATCGTCTCGGCCATGTAGGCGCCGCCGACCAGGCCCAGCGCCAGGGTGACGATGCCGAGGTTGCCGAAGGGGATCTGACGGTCGGGGAAGGCGAGGTTGAAGCCGACGCTGAGCGCGATGAACACGACCAGGGCGGGCAGGCCACGGAAGAGCTCGATGATGCCGGTGGCGATCCACCGGTACGGGCCCACGCTGGACAGGCGCATCAGGGCCAGGACGAGCCCCAGCACCAGGCCGAACGTGAACCCGCACGCGGTGTAGATGATCGTGTTCTTCAACGCGATCGTGATCACGTCGGGGAACTGCGCCTTCACGACCTCCCAGTCCCAGAACGCCCGCTGGAGCTGGTCCCAGTCGGCGAGCAGCGCGATGGCCAGCACGACGACCACGAGGACGGCGTACTGGACGTAGCGCAGCCGCGCTGCACGCTGGCGGGGACTCGCCATGGATCACTCCTGTCAGGACGTGGAAGGTCGGGCCGGGGTCACCTCGGGGAGGTCACTCCGGAGCGGCGCCGAACCACTTCTCGTACGCGGCGTCGTAGTCGTCGCTGGCGATGGCGTCGTTGACGATGCCGAGCAGCTCGTCGTTGCTGTCCTTCTTCACCGAGAAGCCGTAGACGTCGCCGGTCTCGAACTCCGCGCCGACCTCGACGTCGGGGTTCTGGCTGGCGAAGTAGTTGAGCAGGCCGTTGTCGTTGACGCCCGCGTCGGCCTTGCCGGTCTTGACGGCCTGCTGCATCAGGGCGGAGTCCTCGAAGGAGACGATCTTGGCGTCGTCCGGGGCGTTCTCGCGGGTGTAGTCGGCGCCGGTGGTGGCGTCCTGCACGGCGATCGTCTTGCCGGCCAGGTCGTCGAGGGTGGTGTAGCCGGCCCCGGCCTTCATCAGCAGCGCCTGCTTCGCCTCGAAGTACTGCTCGGAGAAGTCCATGACGGCCTCGCGCTCGGGCGTGATCGACATGGCTCCCGCCGCGACGTCGCACTGCCCGGTGTTGAGCGCCTCGCCGGAGACGATGGTCTCCCAGCCGATGTCCACGACCTTGGTGTCCCAGCCCTCGGCGTCAGCGGCGATCTTCAGCACGTCGACGTCGAAGCCGACGACCTCGCCGCCCTCGGTGAACTCGAAGGGCTCGTAGGGCAGGTGGGTGCAGATGGTCAGCGTTCCGCCCTCGACGAGCGTGACGCCCGACTCCGTGGTCGTCGAGGTGTCGTCCTTGGCGCACCCTGATGCGAGCAGGGTGAGGGCGGCCAGGCTGGTCCCGATGGCGAGTGCTCGAGTGTTCATGGCATCAACCCTTGACCTGCCGCGCGTCGACCACGTCGCCCGTCCTGGGGGCATGATCGGGCCGTGCCCACCTACGTCGCCTTCCTCCGCGCCATCAACCTCGGCGCCACGCGCAAGTTCCCGAAGGACGCCATCAAGGCGGCCACCGAGGCCGCCGGCGGGACGGACGTCGAGACCTACACCAACACCGGCAACGTGCGCCTGACCCACCCCGCCCGGTCGGTGGCGAAGGTGCAGCAGGCGCTGGAAGAGGCCTACGCCTCCGCGGCGGGCTTCGACGTGCCGACGATCGTGTTCACGACCAAGGACCTGGCCGCGCTGACCGCGCGCGCCGAGGAGCTGCACGCCGAGCACGACCCCGCGGGGCAGCACTACGTGACGCTGTACGCCGCCCCTCCGCCCGCCGCGGCCGTGGAGGCGGCGCACGCCCTCGAGCACGACGGCGAGGTGGTCGTCGTCGACGGACGGGCCGCCTACGTCCTGCTCGAGGGCAACATCCACACCTCGAGGCTCCTCGCCTCGAAGGAGCTGGCGGCCCTGGGCCAGGGCACGGCGCGCACGGTCAAGGTGCTGCGCACCGTCACCGAGAAGTGGTGCTGAGGGCTCAGGCGATCTCGACGCCGGCGCCCGCGAGCTCGGTGATCGCGGCAGCCGTGGACTCCTCCGCGACCCCGGCGCACAACGCGGTCAGGACCCTGGTCGTGAAGCCCGCGCCCGCGCTGTCCAGGGCGGTCGCGCGCACGCAGTGGTCGGTGGCGATGCCGCACACGTCGACCTCCTCGACCTGCCGGGCACGCAGCCAGTCGGCAAGCGGCTCGCCCGACGTCGTACGACCCTCGAAGCCGCTGTAGGCCGCCTCGTGCTCACCCTTGAAGAACACCTCGTCGAAGGGCACCGGGTCGAGGTTGGGGTGGAACGCCGCCCCCTCGGTGCCGACCTTGCAGTGCACCGGCCACGACTCGACGAAGTCGGGCTTGAGCGACCAGTGCGACCCGGGGTCGACGTGGTGGTCCTTCGTGGCGACCACGACGTCGTAGGCCGGTGCGTCGTCGCCGCGCGCGTGCCAGCGGTGCAGCACCTCGTTGATGTCGGCCGCCACCCGCGCGCCGCCGGGGACCGGGAGCGACCCGCCCTCGCAGAAGTCGTTCTGGACGTCGACGACGATCAGGGCTCGGGCCATGGACCGAGGCTAGCGGGGGCCGAGGTGCACCGTCGGGATCACCGGCTCGCCGGCCGACATCATCGTGACCGCCCGGGGCAGCTCGGCGACCGAGGCGCGGTGGCGGGCCCGGGCCTCGTCGAGCGTGGCCCGGCCGACGACCTCGCCGTCCTGCACGAGCGGGACGAGCAGTGCGCGGTCGTCACCGTCGTCCTCGGGTGCTGCCCCGATCCCGACGACCTCGGCCTCCGCCACGCCGCTCGGACCACGCCGGCGCAGGGCGTACTTCCGGCCGCCGATGGACTGCTTGTCCGTCGACTTCTTCGCCACCGACACCAGCTCGCCGGTTGCGTCCTCACGGGCCACGAGCTTGTAGACGAAGCCGCACGTCGGGTGGCCCGAGCCGGTGACCAGCTGGGT
>DATIAJ010000289.1:0-19582 GCA_035458105.1 Nocardioides sp.
TGGATTCCGCGCCTGCCGTCAAGCGACGCCCGGTCGCGGAGTGGAACTCGCCCTACCGACAGGTCCGGCCGTACTACTCGCACGGTCCTGGGGGCTGGCGCTCATCGGGCCTGCCCAAGCATCGCGGGCGCGGCAACTGACCTGTCTCCCCGACTGGGTCGGCGGGCCGGACTGCTCGATGGACCGTGGAGCGGGCGGCCCGACCTAGCGGCCGCGCGCTCCACTGTCCCGGCACGGCCATCCACAGGCGCCCACCGAGGCGGTGGCGCCGACCTCCGCCGGCGGGCGATGGTCGGGGCATGCCCGTCCGTACGCCGAGCTCGCTCGACATGTCTGTCCTGCGCCGGCTGCTGCGGGCACAGGACGGGGTGGTCGCCCGCGGCCAGCTGGTATCGATCGGCGCCTCGCGGGCCGACGTACGCCGCATGCTCGCGCGTCGCGAGCTGGTCGAGGTGCACCCGCGGGTCTACGTGACCCACACCGGCCACCACAGCCGGCGCCAGCTGGAATGGGCAGCCGTGCTCGCGTGCGCCCCCGCCGCCCTCCACCGCGAGTCGGCGCTGGACGCCCACGGCATGACGCGGGACCGGGCGCCGGCGAGGCAGCACGAGCCGATCCATCTCCTCGTCGCGCGCGAGCGGCGCATCTCACCTCCCGCCGGCGTGCTGCTGGAGCGGGTGCACGACCACGAGGCCTGGGTCCAGCAGCACCGGCGGCCGCCACGGGCCGTGTTCGAGTTCGCCCTCCTCAAGGCCGCATCCGCTCGTGACGAGGCTGGCGCGATCGCCCTGCTGTCCGACGCGGTCCATCAGGGCCTCACCACCGCCGGGCGTCTGGTGGAGACGATCGCCGCCCTCCCCCGGCTCCGGCAGCGCGCCCTGCTCACCGACGTGCTCGCCGACGTCGCAACGGGGGCTCGGTCAGTCCTCGAGCGGCGCTACCTGCGTGACGTCGAGCGCGCGCACGGACTGCCCCCGGGCCAGCGCCAGCTGCGTCAGCACACCGTGTCGGGGGTCGTCTGCCGTGACGTCCGGTATCCCGACCAGCGCACGCTCGTCGAGCTCGACGGTGCCTTCGGACACCGGGACTCCGTCGACCGCTGGGCGGACCTCCAGCGAGACCTCGACGCATCGGTGAGCGACCACGTCACGCTCCGTCCCGGCTGGGCACAGGTCCTGGAGCCGTGCCGGCTCGCCGGGATCGTCGGTCGGGTGCTGCAGCTGCGCGGATGGCGCGGGGCACTGCGAGCGTGCGGGCCGGACTGCTCGGTGGACAGTGGAGTGAACGGCCCGACCTAGCGGCCGCGCGCTCCACTGTCGGGCTCCGGGGCTAGGGTCGCCCGCGTGACCCGACGCACCATCGATGCCCTCTGCGACGCCTACGTCGAGGACTACTGCGCCCTCGACCCGCTGACCGCCACCTCGATCGGCGTCGCCGGGCACGAGCACGAGCTCACCGACTTCTCACCCGCCGGCTTCGACGCCCGCGTTGAGCTGGCACGGACGGCCGTGGCCGCGGTCGAGGCCGCGACCCCCGTCGACGACCGCGAGGCCGCGGCGAAGGACGCGTTCCTCGAGCGGACCCGGCTCGAGATCGAGCTGGAGGAGGCGGGCGTCAACCGCGCGCGCATGTCGGTGCTGTGGAGCCCCCTGCACGAGATCCGCGGGGTCTTCGACCTGATGCCGACCGAGGGCGACGACGCCGTCGCGGCCATCGCGTCCAGGCTCGCCGGCGTACCCGCCGCCCTCGAGGGCCTGCGCGTGACGCTCTCCGACGAGGCTCGCAAGGGCAACGTCGTCGCCGCACGGCAGTACGCCGAGGTGGCCGAGCAGGTGCGCCGCTGGACAGGGCAGACCGGCGAGGCGGGCGACTTCTACCTCGGCCTCGTCGACCGTCTGCAGGGCGGCGACCGTGACGAGCTGCGGGCCCTGGCCGGCGCCGCGAGCGCCGCCACGGCGGCGTTCGGGCTGTTCCTCACCGACGAGCTCGAGCCGCAGGGCACGGAGCGCGAGGGCGTCGGGCGCGACGTCTACGCGCTGGCGAGCCGCTACTTCCTCGGCGCCGAGGTCGACCTCGACGAGACCTACGCCTGGGGCTGGGCCGAGCTGCAGCGGCTCTCCGACCTGATGGTCGCCACCGCCGAACGGATCCTCCCCGGCGCCGGGGTCGACGCGGCGGTGGCCCACCTCGATGCCGACCCGGAGCGAGTCGTCCACGGCCGGGAGGCGTTCCGTGACTGGATGCAGGAGCTCGCCGACCGCACGATCGTCGCGATGGCCGACGTGCACTTCGACATCCCCGAGCCGATCCGGCGCATCGAGTGCATGCTCGCCCCCACCAACGACGGTGGGATCTACTACACCGGCCCGTCCGAGGACTTCGAGCGGCCGGGCCGCATGTGGTGGTCGGTGCCCGACGGCATCGACGACTTCCACCCCTGGCGCGAGGTCACCACCGTCTTCCACGAGGGCGTCCCGGGCCACCACCTGCAGGTCGCCCAGACGGCCTACCGCAGCGACACCCTCAACCGCTGGCAGCGGCTGATGTGCTGGTGCAGCGGGCACGGCGAGGGCTGGGCGCTCTACGCCGAGCGGCTGATGGAGGAGCTCGGCTTCCTCGACGACCCGGCCGACCTCCTCGGCATGCTCGACGGCCAGTCGCTGCGGGCGGCGCGGGTGATCGTCGACATCGGGATGCACCTCGAGCTGACCATCCCCGAGGACAACCGGCTGGGCCCGGGCGGCGCCGCGTTCCACCCCGGCGAGACGTGGACCCCCGAGCTCGGGCTCGAGTTCATGCGGCTGCACTGCCGCATGGACGACGAGGTCATCCAGTTCGAGGTCAAGCGCTACCTCGGCCTGCCCGGGCAGGCACCGTCCTACAAGGTCGGCGAGCGGATCTGGCTCGAGGCCCGCGCGGCGGTGCAGGCGCGGCAGGGCGATGACTTCGACCTCAAGGCCTTCCACCGCGAGGCGCTCGACCTCGGCTCACTCGGGCTCGACCCGCTGCGCGCGGCGCTGGGGCGACTGTGACGACCGCCCGCGTCCCGCTGGTCCTGGCTTCCGCCTCCCCCGCCCGCCTGGCCACCCTGCGGTCAGCGGGCATCGAGCCGGTCGTGATCGTGAGCGGGGTCGACGAGGACCAGGTGAACGGTCTGCCGCCGGCTGAGCTGGCGCTCCAGCTCGCCGAGCTCAAGTGCGCCGCCGTCGCCGCGCGCGACGACGTACCTCCCGACGCGCTCGTGCTGGGCTGCGACTCCGTGCTCGAGCTGCCGCCGCCACCCGGCTCGGGCGGGCACGGCGAGGCCCTCGGCAAGCCGCGCGACGCCGACGAGGCACGGGCGCGGTGGCGGACGATGCGCGGGCGCACCGCGGTCCTGCACAGCGGCCACAGCCTGCGTGAGGTCGCCACGGGCCGGGTGGCCGCGGCGACCGGCTCGACCGTCGTGCACTTCGCCGACGTGGGTGACGACGAGGTCGAGGCGTACGTCGCCACCGGCGAGCCGCTGCACGTCGCCGGTGCGTTCACCATCGACGGCTTCGGCGGCGCGTTCGTGCGCGGCATCGAGGGTGATCACCACAACGTGGTCGGCGTGAGCCTGCCGCTGCTTCGCGAGCTGGTCCTCGAGCTCGGCCACGCGTGGACCGACCTGTGGACCTGACCCGATAGCATCCCGGTCGTGGGGAGCGGGGTGCCCGGGGGCACGGCGGGACGGGCGGAGATCGATCCCGGCGATCGCTACGGCGTCCGCGAGGAGCGGCTGCTGACGGGTGCGACCGTGATCACCGCGGTCCGCACCGTCGCGTCCGTCGTGCTCGCCGCGACGGCCGCGCACCAGCAGAGCCTGACCCTCCTGGTCGTCGCCCTGGGCGTCTACTGGGTCGGCGACATGCTCGACGGCCTCTACGCCCGGGTGCGCGACTGCGAGACCCGCATCGGGGCCGTGCTCGACATCATGTGCGACCGGTTCAACGCCGCCGCGTTCTACATCGGTCTCGCGTGGCTGCAGCCCGACCTGTCGCCGGCGATCTTCGTCTACCTCGCCGAGTTCATGGTCGTCGACTGCTTCCTGTCGATCGCGTTCCTCGCCTGGCCGATCCGCAGCCCCAACTACTTCTTCGTCGTCGACCGCACCATCTGGCTGTGGAACTGGTCCAAGCCGGCCAAGGCGGTCAACAGTGCGTTGTTCGCCGTGCTGCTGCTCGTCACCGGCTGGATGTGGGTCGGACTGGTGATCGCCACGGCGCTGCTGGTCCTCAAGTGCGTGTCGCTGCGCCGCCTCGCGCAGATCGGCCTGCCCGTCCCGGGAGCCGCGGGCTGATGCTGTTCTGGAGCGTCATGGGCGCCTCGATCGCCTCCGCCCTCGTGCCGCTCATCAACATCGAGGCCATCCTGGTGGTCTCGGTCAGCCAGGCGCCCGGCCAGCTGTGGGCCCTGCTCGTGGCCGCCACGATCGGCCAGATGCTCGGCAAGATCCTCTGGTACTGGGGCGGCATGCACGTCGACCGCGCGCCCTGGGTCCACCGCCAGCTCGAGAAGCCCAAGGTGCGGGCCTCGTTGGACAGGTGGCACGAGCGCGCGGAGGGCCGGCCGTGGTTCACGGCCGGCCTGCTGTTCGTCTCGGCCAGCACGGGCATCCCGCCGTACGCCATCACCGCGGTGCTCGCCGGGACCCTGAGGGTGCCGTTCTGGATCTTCATGGTCACCGGCCTGCTCGGGCGCGGCCTGAGGTTCTGGGCGGTGGTGACGGGGACCTCGTCGCTGGTCGGGTTCTTCTGAGGTTCCCGCCACCGTTCAGCCCGGTGCGGTCACTCGGCCGCGGCCCACGCCTGGCGCAGGCTGACCCGCCCGCCCGTCTGCAGCAGCGCCCGGCGGTAGAGGCGCTCCCCGATCCACACCGTGACCGCGGCGAAGGCGGCGAGCAGGCCGAGCGCCAGCAGCGGCTCCCACCACTCGACACCGCCGGCCAGGATGCGCTTGGGCATCACCACGGCCGAGACCGGCGGCACGAACGAGGCGATGACCTGTCCCCTGCCGTCGAGCGAGAGCCCCCCGAAGAACATCACGAGCATCAGCATCGTCAGCGGCGTCGAGGTCGCCTGCAGGTCCTCGGTGCGCGAGGCGAGCGACCCGGCGACCGCCCAGAGGCAGGCCAGCGCCACGAAGCCCGCGAAGAAGAAGCCGATGAACCACGCGGTCGGGCCGGACAGCGCCGGGACGTAGGACGAGTAGGACGTGAACGACAGCCCCACCAGGCCGACCGCGAGGTAGACGAGCAGCTGGATCATCGCCAGGGCCGTGTTGCCGAGCACCTTGCCAGCGAGCAGGTGTCGCAGCGGGATGGCGGCCGCGATGATCTCGACGATCCGGCTCTGCTTCTCCTCGATCACCGACGAGGCCAGCTGCATGCCGAAGACGAGGGCGGCGAAGTAGAAGAGGAAGACGAACACGAAGCCGACCGCCTCGGCCACGCCGGCCTTCTCGGCGTCCCCGCGCAGGAAGTCGGTGCTCACCGTGCTGCCCGCCTGCAGGGCCTCCACGGTGGTGCCGACCTCGGCGGCGTTGTCGGCGAGCACCTGCTGGCGTACGACCGCCTGGACGACGTCGCTCAGCGACCCCTGCTCGCTCGACTCCGACGTCAGCTGCCAGCCGTCGTCGGCCGGGTGCAGCCACGCGTCGACCTCGTCGTCGAGGAGGGCGGCCTCGGCCGCGGTCCGGTCGTCGACCTCGACGACCGTGACCTCGACGTCTTCGTCGACCTGCGGCGCACCGTCCGCGACCGCCGTGGCCATCGCGACCGAGTCGGGCGTCGCGGCCAGGGTCACCTGGTCGGTGCGCTCCTCCTGCCAGGCGTTGAAGCCGATGAACCCGGCGATGAGCACGACCATGAACGCCGTGCCGAGGAGGAAGGACTTGTCGGTGATGCGCGAGACGACCTCCCGGCGGGTGACGAGCAGCCAGGCGGGCTCGGTGCTGCGGTCGGAGCTCTTGTCGGTGTTCATGCGGTGGCCTCCCGGTAGATCTCGCTGAGGGCCGGGCGGACCCGGACGAACTCGTGGACGTCACCGCGGCTGGTGGCCTCGGCGACGAGGTGCTGCTCGGCGCCGTCCTGGCGGACCTCCACCAGTGCGGTCGGGCCGTCGAGGTCGAGGACCTCGAGCCCGCCCAGGTCACGGACCCAACCGGCGTCGCCGCCGAGGACGAGGCGGAAGCGCGGCACCCCCGCGTCGCGCAGCTCCGCGACCGTCCCGGCGGCGACCCGGCGTCCGTGGGACAGCACGACCAGTCGGTCGCACAGGCGCTCGACGAGGTCGAGCTGGTGGCTGGAGAACAGGACAGGCACGCCGTCGCGGGTGTACTCGCGCAGCAGGTCGACCATCGAGTCGACCGCCTTCGGGTCCAGCCCCGAGAAGGGCTCGTCGAGCACGAGCGCGGCCGGCCGGGGAAGCACCGAGGCGATGATCTGCACCCGCTGCTGGTTGCCCAGCGACAGCTTCTCCAGGTGGTCCTTGGTCCGCTCCCCCAGCCCGAACCGCTCCAGCAGCTCGGTCACCTGGGTGCGGGCGGCGACCCGCTCCATGCCCTTGAGCTGGGCGATGTAGACGAGCTGGTCGAGGATCGGCTGCTTGGGATAGAGGCCGCGCTCCTCGGGCATGTAGCCGATGCGGCGGCGGTCCAGGCGCGTGATCGGCCGGCCCTGCCACAGCACGTCCCCCTCGTCGATGCCGAGCACGCCCATCATCATCCGCATCGTCGTGGTCTTGCCCGCACCATTGCCGCCGACGAAGCCGGTCATCAGCCCGGCCGGCACGTCGAACGACACGTGGTCCACGGCGGTGTTGTCCCCGAACCGCCTGGTCAGCTCCCTGATCTCCAACATGGCCACGACGCTAGTGACCGGAGTGACCCGTGTGATCCACCGCGCGACGGAACCTTCCGGAGGAGTCCTCTCGCGGCTCGCTCATTCCTCCGTCGGGAGGATGAGGCCGGCCTCGTAGGCGTAGATGACCGCCTGCACCCGGTCGCGCAGGTGGAGCTTGGCCAGCACGTTGGACACGTGCGTCTTCACCGTCGCCTCGCCCAGCACGAGGGTTCCGGCGATCTCGGCGTTGGACAGGCCCCGGCCCAGCAGCACCAGCACCTCCCGCTCGCGGGCGGTGAGCAGCGCCAGCTCCTTCGGCTCGGCCCGCTCGGTCGCCACCGGTCCCGCCCCGTTGGCTGCTCCGCCGGCCATCTTCCCGATGACGCGGCGGGTCACCTCCGGCGCGAGCAGTGCGTGCCCACGTCCGGCGGCGCGTACGGCGTCGAGGAGCTGCTCCGGCCCGGCGTTCTTCAGCAGGAAGCCGCTCGCCCCCGCCTGCAGGGCGTCGAAGAGGTAGTCGTCGCGGTCGAAGGTCGTCACGATGACGACGTGCCCGAGGTCGTCGGCGACGAGGTGGCGGGTGGCCTCGATGCCGTCCATCCGCGGCATCTGGACGTCCATCAGCACCACGTCGGGGCGGGTCGCCCGAGCGCGCTCGATCGCCTCGAGCCCGTCGGCGGCCTCGCCCACGACCTCGATGTCGTCCTCGACGGACAGCACCATGGCGAAGCCCGAGCGCACCATCGCGTGGTCGTCGACCAGCAGCACGGTCAGCGGCCGCTCCCTCACGACGCCGCCAGCGGGTAGCGCACGCGGACCCGGTAGCCGCCCGTCACGCGTGGCCCGATGTCGACCTGGCCGCCGTGGGTGGCCGCGCGTTCGCGGATGCCGAGCTGGCCCAGCCCGCTGCCGGAGGTGCCGTGGCGCGGCCGGCCGTTGTCGACGACCTCGACCTCGGCGTACGCAGCGGCCTCGTGCACGCGGACCACGACGGAGACGGTGTCGGCGGTGCTGTGGCGACGGACGTTGGTCAGCGCCTCCTGGACCGTGCGGTAGATCGCGAGCCCGATGCCGCGCGGCAGCCGGCTGGTGGCGCACGCCGGGTCCTCGACGACGTCGAGGTGGACGGCGAGCCCCTCCTGCCCGGCCCGCGCGACGAGGTCCGGCAGGTCGTCGACGCCCGCCTCGGACGTACGCGCTCCGCTCCCCGCGTCCGCGCCGTCCGTCCCGTCCGCGTCGCGGTCCGCCGGCCCCTCGCGCAGGGTGCCGAGCAGGCGCCGCATCTGCGTCAGCGCGTCGCGGGAGGCCTCCTCGACGTGCGAGAGAGCCGTACGCGCCGCGTCGGGGTCGCGGTCGAGGACCCGCCGCGCCGCGCCCGCCTGGATGCCCATCGCGGACACCCCGTGGGCGACGACGTCGTGCAGCTCGCGGGCGATGCGCAGGCGCTCGTCGACGACGGCCTGCTCGCGCAGCCGTCCGGCCTGCGCGGCGATCGTCCCGGCCTGCTCCTCGAGGCGGATGCGCTGCCGGGCGGCACGCCAGGACACGCCCCCGCCGATGATCGCGCCGCCGAAGTAGAGGACGTTGACCAGCAGCGTGATTGCCACGGCGGCGGGGATCGCGCCGAAGAGCCCGACCTGCTCGCCGTCCTCGGTCTCGTCGATCATGTCCTGGGCGGCCGAGCCCACGGCGAACTGCCAGGTGATCCAGGCGAACATGAAGAGCACGATCGTGCCGATCACGACCACCATCGCGCGCCGGTCGCGGGCGTAGGCGACGCCGGAGAGCAGGGCGACGAAGTAGACGATCTGCAACGACACCTGCCCCATCACCTGCGGCATCGTCACGCCGGCGACGAACATGTGCAGCGCTGCCAGGCTCGCGACCACCAGTGGCCACCGGCGTCGACCCAGGAGGAGTGCAGCCCCCGTCGACACGGCGAGCCACTGCGTCCACACCGGCGCGTCGGTGTGGTCGAGCCCGCCCGCACTGCGCACGAGCTCCAGCGCCAGCAGGCTGAACGCCTCGACGCTGACCGCGAGCACGACGTCCTGCCGCCCGACCGGCGGCCGCGGGCGCTCCCACTCGTCGTCCACGCCGAACCACGTGAGGGCGCGCTGGCTCGTGCTGGGCATGGGGCGAGGGTAGATCGGGCCGCGCGTCACCGGATCCGTCGGGAGGGGGAGATCAGGTCGCCTGACACACTCCCGCCATGACTCTCGTCGCCTCGCTCGCCCTCTTCGCGCTGGCCGCGCTCGCCGAGATCGGTGGGGCGTGGCTGGTCTGGCAGGGCGTGCGCGAGGACCGCGGCTGGATCTGGGTCGGTGCCGGCTTCATCGCCCTGGGTCTCTACGGCCTGGTCGCCACCCTGCAGCCGGACGCCCACTTCGGGCGGATCCTGGCGGCGTACGGCGGTGTGTTCGTCGCCGGGTCGCTGGCCTGGGGCATGGTCGTGGACGGCTTCCGCCCCGACCGCTACGACGTGGGTGGTGCGCTGGTCTGCCTGGTCGGGGTCGCGGTGATCATGTACGCCCCGCGTTCCGCCTGAGCGCAGCGACGGGGCACCGGCATCACTCGACCGGCAGGCCGAGACCGCGCGCGATGAGCATCCGCTGGACCTCCGAGGTGCCCTCGCCGATCTCGAGGACCTTGGCGTCGCGGTAGAACCGCGTGACGGGGTACTCCTCCATGAAGCCGTAGCCGCCGAACACCTGGGTCGCGATGCGGGTCGCGGTGACTGCGGACTCGGTGGCGTAGAGCTTCGCCACGGCGGCCGCCTGCTTGAAGGACCCCATGGTGACCGAGGAGGACCCGGCGTCCATCGCGTCCTTCATGGCCGCCGCCTTGTAGGTCAGCAGCCGCGACGCGTCGAGCATCACCTGCAGGTCCGAGACCTGGAAGGCGAGGCCCTGCTTGCGCCCGATCGGACCACCGAAGGTCTGGCGCTCACCGGCGTACTGCAGCGACATGTCCAGGCACGCCTGGATGCACCCGACCGCGAGCGCGGCGATCGCGACCCGCCCGTCGTCGAGGGTGGCGAGGAACTGCGCGTAGCCGCGACCCCGCTCCCCGAGCAGGTTGGCCTCGGGCACCCGCGCATCGGCGAAGGACAGCGGGTGGGTGTCGGAGGCGTGCCAGCCGAGCTTGTCGTACGCCTTCTCCGCGGTGAAGCCGGGAGTGTCGGACGGGATGATGATGGTCGAGATCTCCGGACGACCGTCGGCCCGCTCACCGGTGCGCGCGGTGACCGTGACGAGCGACGTGATGGCCGATCCCGAGTTGGTGATGAACTGCTTGGAGCCGTTGACGACCCACTCGCCGCCGTCGAGCACCGCCTTCGTCTTCGTCGCCCCGGCGTCCGAGCCCGCGCCGGGCTCGGTCAGGCCGAAGCCCGCGATCTTCTCACCCGCGACCAGCTCGGGCAGCCACGTCTTCTTCTGCTCGTCCGTGCCGTAGGTCAGGATCGGGTTGATCCCCAGCCCGACCGCCGCCTCGAGCGTGATGCCCATCGACTGGTCGACGCGGCCGATCTCCTCGATCGCCAGGCACAGCGAGGTGAACCCGCCGTCCTCGCCGGCCATGCCGGCGCCGCCGAACTCCTCCGGGGCCGTCAGCCCCATCAGGCCGAGCGCGCCCATCTTCTGGACCACGTCGGTCGGGAAGTGGTGGTCGCGGTCCCACTGGGCGGCGTGCGGCGCGATCTCGGCCTCGGCGAAGTCGCGGACGCTGCGGCGGAACTGCTCGTGCTCGGGGGACAGCTCGAAGGTCATGCCTCGCAGACTAGCGCCGCAGGTTAGCGATCGCTAACCCCCGGCGGGAACCCGCTGTGGGACGCTCGTCGGATGGAGGTGGGCGTGCACCTGCCGCAGGTCGCGGCGAGCGGCGAGCGCGTCGACGTACGCCGCGTGCGGGACGTGGTCGACGCCGCCCGTGACCTCGGCCTGGCGGCGGTCTGCGCCAACGACCACCTCGCCTTCCACCGGCCCTGGCTGGACGGTCCGACGCTGCTCGCGGCCGTGGCGGACCGGGCCGGCGGGATGGACCTGGCCACGACGGTCGCGCTGCCGTCGCTGCGCGGTCCCGTCCAGCTCGCCGCCGTGCTCGCCACCCTCGGCGCCCTGGCGCCGGGGCGGGTGGTCGCCGGCGTCGGAGCCGGTTCGTCGGCGACGGACCATGCACTGGCCGGGGTGCCCTTCGAGGACCGGTGGCGGCGCTTCGAGGAGTCCCTTGCCGTCCTCCGCGGTCTCGTCGGGGGCGGCCCCGTGCCGGCCGGCTGGGCCGACCTGTTGGCGGGAGCGGAGGTCGCCGCGCCTCCCGGACCGGTGCCGGTCTGGGTGGCCAGCTGGGGATCGCCGGCAGGGTTGCGGCGGGTCGCCAGGTGGGGCGACGGCTGGCTCGCGTCGGCGTACAACACGACGCCGCAGGCGTTCGCCGAGGGACGTCGACGGCTCACGCGCGAACGCGCCCGGCTCGAGCGCCCCGACGTGCCCGCCGCGGTGGCGACCATGTGGACGTGGGTCGCCGACGACCCAGCGGACGCCGAGCGCGTGCTCGTCGACGTGCTGGCGCCCCTGGTCAGGCGCGACCCGGCCGAGCTCGGCAAGCGGGTCTGCGTCGGGACACCCGAGCACTGCGCGGACCTGCTGGGACGGTACGCCGCCGCGGGCTGCGCGCGGGTCCACGTGTGGCCCCTCGCCGACGAGGTGGCCCAGCTCGATCGGGTCGTGCACGACGTCCTGCCCCGCGTGCACGCCTGAGACGGGGCCGGCAGGCGATGTGACGGACGCGATTCCCCGCACGACCTCGACCGGGTCTAGAGTTAGGGCAGCCTAAGCAAAGTAAGGACGCCCCCGTGACGACTTCCCCGCGCCGCGCGACCACGCGCGCCAGCGTGGCCCTCGCAGCCACCCTCCTGACCGCCTCCACCCTGTCGGGGTGCGGGGTGTTCGGGTCGCCCGACCTCGTCATCTACAACGCCCAGCACGAGCAGCTGCTCGACGAGATCGTCCCGCTGTTCGAGGAGGAGTCCGGTCTCGACGTCGAGCTGCGCAGCGGCAAGGACCTCGAGATGGCCAACCAGATCGTCGAGGAGGGCGGCGACTCCCCGGCCGACGTGTTCCTCACCGAGAACTCCCCCGCGATGAGCATCGTCGACAACGCCGGCCTGTTCGCCGAGCTGCCCGAGTCGGCCACCGCGACGATCCCGGAGCAGTACGTCCCGGCCGACCGCACGTGGACCGGGTTCCTCGCCCGCTCCACCGTCGCGATGTACAACACCGACACGATGACCGAGGCCGACATGCCCGCCTCGATCCTCGACTTCGCCGACCCGGAGTGGCAGGGCCGCGTCGCCTTCTCCCCCACCGGCGCCGACTTCCAGGCGATCGTGTCGGCCGTCCTCGAGCTCGAGGGCGAGGAGGCCACGGCCGAGTGGCTCGCCGGCCTGGAGGCCAACGGCGTGATCGTCCAGAACAACCTCGTCGTGATGCAGTCGGTGGACTCCGGCGAGGTCGACGCCGGCATCGCCTACCACTACTACTGGTACCGCGACCGCCAGGAGAACGGCGAGGACTCCGACACCTCGGCCCTGCACTTCTTCGGCGACCAGGACCCGGGCGCGTTCCTCAGCATCTCCGGCGCCGGCATCCTCGACAGCAGCGAGAACAAGCCGGCCGCGGAGGAGTTCGTCACCTGGCTGACCGGCACCGAGGCGCAGCAGGCGATGGCGGAGTCGTACGCCCTGGAGTACCCGCTCAACCCCGACGCGAGCCTCGCCCCCGAGGTCAAGCCCTTCGACGAGCTCGAGCCGCCCGCGGTCGACGTGGCCAGCCTCAACGGACCGCAGGTGACCGAGCTGATGACCGAGGCAGGGCTGCTCTGACCACGTTCGCTGCCCGCACCGGGCGTCGTACGCCGCTCCCGCTCCTCGTGGCGGGGGCGGCGGTGGCCGTCCTCGCGCTGGTGCCGCTGTTCTACGTGGCCGCCTACGTGGTGGTCATCGGTCCGGTCGACCTCTGGCACCTCCTGGCCCGCCCGCGCATCGCCGAGCTGCTCCGCAACACCATCACCCTCGCGACCGCCTGCATGGCCGCCACAGCCGCGCTCGGCGTCGCGCTGGCCGTCCTCGTCGAGCGCACCGACCTGCCGGGCCGCCGCCTGTGGCACGGCCTGCTGGTCGCACCCCTCGCCGTCCCCGCCTTCGTCAACGGCTATGCCTGGGTCTCGCTGGACCGCAGCATCCACGGCTTCGCGGGAGCCTTCACCGTCGTGACCCTGTCGTACTACCCGCTCGTCTACCTCCCGGTCGTCGCGATGCTCCGCCGCCTCGACCCCGCGCTGGAGGAGTCCGCCTGGTCGCTCGGCCACTCCCGCACCCGCACCTTCCGCACCGTCGTGCTGCCGCAGCTGCGCCCGGCCGTGCTCGGCGGTGCGCTCCTGGTCGGACTGCACCTGCTGGCCGAGTTCGGGGCACTGTCGCTGCTGCGGTTCCCGACCTTCACGACCGCCATCTACGACCAGTACGGCTCGACCTTCAACGGCGCCGCGGCCACGGCGATGGCCGTCGTCCTGGTGCTGCTCTGCCTGGTCCTGCTGCTCGGTGAGCTGCGGCTGCGCGGGGACCGGAGGTACGCCCGCCTGGGTCGCGGCGCCGCCCGCAGCGCCGTACCGCTCGCGCTCGGCCCGTGGCGGCTGCCCGCCTTCGCCGCCGCCGGCACCGTGGTGGCCCTCGCCATCGGCGTCCCGGCCTACTCCCTCCTGCGCTGGCTGGCCGTCGGCACGTCGACCGAGTTCCCGCTGGCCGAGCTGACCGAGGCGCTCGTCGCGACCGTCCTGCTCGCCCTCGCCGGCGCGGTGGTCACCACGCTCGCGGCGATCCCGGTCGTCTGGCTGGCCGTACGCCACCGGGGCTGGGCGAGCACCGTCATCGAGCGCAGCACGTACGTCGCCAACGCACTGCCCGGCATCGTCGTCGGCCTTGCCCTGGTCGTGGCCTCCCTGCGCCTCGTTCCGGGCGTCTACCAGACCGCCGCGCTGCTCGTGGCGGCGTACGTCATCCTCTTCCTGCCCCGGGCCGTGGTCACCGTCCGCGCCGGGCTGGAGCAGGCGCCGATCGTGCTCGACGACGTGGCGCACAGCCTCGGCACCGGCCCGCTCGCGACCGCCCGCAGGGTGACCCTGCCGCTCATCGCGCCCAGCCTCGGGGCCGGCGCGGCACTGGTGTTCCTCGCCATCTCCACCGAGCTGACCGCGACGCTGATGCTCTCCCCCATCGGCACCAGCACGCTCGCCACCGAGTTCTGGTCGGCGTCCTCCGAGCTGCGCTACGGCGCCGCTGCTCCCTACGCGCTGCTGCTGGTGCTCGTCTCGATCCCGGCCACCGTGCTGCTGATGCGCACGGACTCACCGGCCAACCAGACGGAAAGGGTCCCGGCATGAGCTCCGTCTCCATCACCGGCGTGACCAAGTCGTTCGGCGCCACCCGAGCCGTCGACGACGTCACGCTCCACGTGCCGCACGGCTCGTTCACCGCCGTGCTCGGCCCGTCCGGCTGCGGCAAGACCACCCTGCTGCGGCTCATCGCCGGCTTCCTCGCCCCCGAGTCGGGCAGCATCGCCTTCGGCGACACGGTGGTCGCGGGAGACGGCGTACGCCCCGTGGCCCCGCAGGCGCGACGGGTCGGCTACGTCCCCCAGGAGGGCGCGCTCTTCCCCCACCTCGACGTGGCCGCCAACATCGCGTTCGGCCTGCCGCGCGAGGCACGCAGCAGCGGGGCGGGACACGACCGCGTGGGCGAGATGCTCGACCTCGTCGAGCTGCCGGCCGACTTCCGCGACCGGCGGCCCGACGAGCTGTCCGGCGGCCAGCAGCAGCGCGTCGCGCTGGCCCGGTCGCTCGCGCCGCAGCCCGCCGTCGTGCTACTCGACGAGCCCTTCTCCTCCCTCGACGCCAGCCTGCGCGACAGCACCTCGCGGGCCGTGCGACGCGCGCTCGAGGCGACCAACACCACCGCCCTGCTCGTCACCCACGACCAGAACGAGGCGCTCTCCCTCGCCGACCAGGTCGCCGTGATGCGTGCCGGTCGGCTGGTGCAGTCGGCCCCGCCGAGCGAGGTCTACCTCTCCCCCACCGACCCGCAGGTCGCGGAGTTCGTCGGTCGCGCCGTCGTGCTGCCCGGCACCGCCACCGACGCCCGCGCGACGTGCGCGCTGGGCGAGGTCGTGCTGACCGAGCCCACCACCGGACCGGTCGCGCTGATGATCCGGCCCGAGCAGGTCTTCGTCGACCTCGCGCCCGCCGAGGGCGCCAAGGCCATCGGGGTGCGGGGCACCGTCGAGGAGGTCAGCTACTACGGCCACGACTGCGCGGTGCAGGTCCGCCTCGACGAGGGCACCTCGGTCCTGGCGCGGATGGCCGGTGTGCGCCACCCCGGCCCCGGCGACACCGTGCACCTGCGCGTGACCGGCCTGGTCCGCGCCTACCACCCGGCTGGCGCGCCGTGACGCTCACCTCGCCCCAGCCCGCGCTCGACCGGTCCACTCGGCTCGGACCGGTCCTCGACCACGCGCGGTTCGGCACCGCCCCCGCTGTGGTCGCCGGCGACGAGGTCCTCACCCACGCCGACCTCGCGCAGCGCGTGGCGGACCGGGCGGCCACGTGGGGCCCGGCCCGCCGGCTCGTGCTGGTCGAGGGTGCCGACGACCTCGACTCGCTCGTCGCCTACCTCGCCGCCCTGCAGCACGGCCACGTCGCCCTCGTCGTCCCCGACGACCGCCCCGCGCAGCGCGACGCCACCGTCACCGCCTACGACCCCGACATCGTGTGCGCCAGCGGCGCGCCCGACGACGTACGACGCCCCGCGACCGCGCACGACCTGCACCCCGACCTCGCGCTCCTGCTGAGCACGTCGGGGACCACCGGCTCGCCCAAGCTCGTGCGGCTCTCGCGCGACAACGTCGCGAGCAACGCCACCGCCATCGCCGACTACCTCGGCCTCACCTCCAGCGACCGCGCCGTCACGACGTTGCCGCTGCACTACTGCTACGGCCTGTCGGTCCTGCACTCCCACCTCGCCGTCGGGGCGAGCATCGTGCTGACCGACCTGAGCGTCGTCGACGAGTGCTTCTGGGACCTCGTCGCGCGCACCGGCGTGACCGGCCTCGCCGGCGTCCCGCACACCTTCGACCTGCTGGCCGCCAGCGGCTTCGAGGACCGCGACCTCCCCACCCTGCGTCGGGTGACCCAGGCCGGCGGCCGGCTCCCGCCGGACGACGTACGCCGCTGGAGCAGGTTCGGCCGCAGTCGCGGGTGGGACCTCGTCGTGATGTACGGCGCCACCGAGGCCACCGCCCGGATGGCCTGGCTGCCCCCTGACCTCGCCGAGGAGCACCCCGGCAGCATCGGCGTCGCGATCCCCGGCGGACACCTCCGCCTGGACGAGTCGGTCGACGACCGCCCGGGCGTCGGCGAGCTCGTCTACTCCGGCCCCAACGTGATGCTCGGCTACGCCGAGGAGCCGGCCGACCTGGCCCTGCCGCGCGTCACGACCGAGCTGCGCACCGGCGACCTCGCCCGCGAGCGCAACGGGCTCTTCGAGGTGGTCGGGCGACGCAACCGCTGGGGCAAGGTCTTCGGCCTGCGCATCGACCTCGACGCCGTCGAGCGCAGCCTGCGCGCCGACGTCGACCGGCACGCCCGGGTCGTCGCCACCGGCCGCGCCGTCCACGCCTTCGTGACCAGCGGGCGCGGCAGCGCCGCCGCTCGGTCGCTCGTCGCCGACCGGTGCGGCATCCCCCCGCATGCCGCGCGGGTCTCCGTCGTGCCCCAGGTGCCGCACACCACCAGCGGCAAGCCCGACTACACCGCCCTCGGCGACCTGGCCGCGCAGGTCGAGCAGGAGGAGAGTGCTGCGGACGCTCCCGCCCGATCCGTCCGCACCGTCCGCACCGACGTGGTGCGCGTGCTCGGCCGCCCCGACGCCACCGACGCCGACTCGTTCGTCTCGCTCGGTGGCGACTCGCTGTCCTACGTCGAGCTCGCGACCCGGCTCGCCGACCACTTCTCCGGTGGGCTGCCCTCCGGGTGGCACGTGAGGAGCATCGGCGAGCTCGAGCGGCTGGCGAGCGACGCAGACGCCCGACCGGCCACGACCGGGGCGCCCTGCAACAGCGCTGGAGACGTCAGCCGCCCACGCACCCACCTCGACACGTCGGTCGCGCTGCGAGCGCTCGCGATCGTGATGATCGTGGCCAGCCACGTCGACCTCGTGGGCCTCGAGGGTGGCGCCCACCTGCTCCTCGCGCTCGCCGGCTTCAACTTCGCGCGCTTCCAGCTGTCCGCACCCGGCGGCGCCCGCACGCGGCTGCGGCACGGCCTCGCCGGCCTGGCCCAGCTCGTCGTCCCGGCGGTGCTGTGGGTCGGCGCAGTCGCGCTCGTGCTCGGCAGCTACGACCTCACCACGGTGCTGTTCCTGCGCGAGGTGGTCAACGGCTCGGAGTGGGACGACCAGTGGCAGCTGTGGTTCCTCGAGTCGCTGGTGTGGCTCACCGCCGCGGCCCTGGCCGTCACCACGCTGCCCGTGCTGCACCGGCTGGAGCGTCGTACGCCGTTCCGCTTCGCGCTCGGCGTGCTCGCCGTGGCGACCGTGGCCCGGCTCGCCGAGGTCGGCCTGCGCGCCGGCCCCACCGAGCGCTACACCACCCTCGTCGTGGCGTTCTTCTTCGCACTCGGGTGGGCGGGCGCCCGGGCGACGACGACCCGCCAGCGAGCGGTCGTGTCCGCCCTGGCGCTCGTCCTCGTCGCCGGGTTCTTCGGCGAGGTGCACCGTGAGGTCATCGTCCTCGGCGGCTTCCTCCTGCTGCAGTGGCTCCCGCAGGTGCGGGTCACGCCCCTGATCGCGAGGGCAGCAGGCGTGCTCGCCGGCGCCAGCCTGTTCATCTACCTCACGCACTGGCAGGTCTACCCGCCGCTCGAGGACGCCGGTCACCAGTGGCTCGCGCTTGTGGCGTCCCTCACAGTCGGGATCGCCTACGCGCGCGTCGTACGGCCCGTGCACCAAGCAGTCGGTCGCACCGTGCTCGGAGCGCGGTAGCCTGCCGAGCGGTACGCCCTCCGGCCACCGCGCCGCCGACCCAGAGTCACCGTCAGGAGTCCTCGCGTGAGCTTGAAGAAGGTCCTCATCGCCAACCGCGGCGAGATCGCCGTCCGCGTCATCCGCGCCTGCAAGGACGCCGGCATCGGCTCCGTCGCGGTGTACGCCGACCCCGACCGCGACGCGCTCTTCGTGCGCCTGGCCGACGAGGCCCACTCCCTCGGCGGCGCGACGCCGGCCGAGTCGTACCTCGACATCGCCAAGATCATCGCGGTCGCCGAGAAGACCGGTGCTGATTCGGTGCACCCCGGCTACGGCTTCCTGGCCGAGAACGCCGAGTTCGCCCAGGCCGTCATCGACGCCGGGCTGATCTGGATCGGCCCCCCGCCGTCCGCGATCGAGGCCCTCGGCGACAAGGCCCGGGCCAAGCACATCGCCGACCGCGCCAACGCCCCCCTGGCCCCCGGCACCAAGGACCCCGTCAAGGATGCCGACGAGGTCGTGGAGTTCGCCAAGGCCAACGGCCTCCCGGTCGCGATCAAGGCCGTCTTCGGCGGCGGCGGGCGCGGCCTCAAGGTCGCCCGCACGCTGGAGGAGATCCCCGACGCCTACGAGTCCGCGGTCCGCGAGGCCGTCACCGCCTTCGGTCGCGGCGAGTGCCTGGTCGAGAAGTTCCTCGACAAGCCCCGCCACGTCGAGACCCAGTGCCTGGCCGACCAGCACGGCAACGTCGTCGTCGTGTCCACCCGCGACTGCTCGCTGCAGCGTCGCAACCAGAAGCTGGTCGAAGAAGCGCCAGCCCCGTTCTTGACCGACGCCCAGCGCACCGAGCTCTACGAGTCCTCCAAGCGGATCCTCACCGAGGCCGGCTACCACGGCGCCGGCACCTGCGAGTTCCTCGTCGCCCAGGACGGCACCATCTCGTTCCTCGAGGTCAACACCCGCCTCCAGGTCGAGCACTGCGTCTCCGAGGAGGTCACCGGCATCGACCTCGTGCGCGAGATGTTCCGCATCGCAGCCGGCGAGGAGCTCGGCTACGACGACCCGGACATCCGCGGCCACTCCATCGAGTTCCGCATCAACGCCGAGGACGGCGGGCGCAACTTCATGCCCGCCCCCGGCACCCTGACCCGCTGGCACGCACCCGCGGGACCCGGCGTACGTCTCGATGGCGGCTACGACCAGGGCGAGACCATCCCCGGCTCCTTCGACTCCCTCATCGCCAAGCTCATCGTCACCGGCAAGGACCGAACCCAGGCCCTCGAGCGCTCGCGCCGCGCCCTCGACGAGTTCGTCGTCGACGGCATGCCCACCGTGATCCCCTTCCACCGCGCCGTGGTCTCCGACCCGGCGTACGTCGGTGCCTCCACCCCGTCCGGGGAGGGCTCTTTCGACGTCTACACGCAGTGGATCGAGACCGAGTTCGACAACCAGATCGAGCCGTACGCCGGCGAGCACGGTGAGGCCGACGAGCAGGGAGAGCGGCAGAAGGTCACCGTCGAGGTCGGCGGCCGCCGGCTCGAGGTCGTGCTGCCCGCCGGGCTCGGCGGACTGGCCGCGAACGGCGGAGGCGCAGGCGGGGCGAAGAAGGCGGGCAAGCGGTCCGCGAAGAAGGCCGGCGCCGCGGCGTC
>DATIAJ010000290.1:0-4327 GCA_035458105.1 Nocardioides sp.
TGCGCGCCTGGGGCGCGGTCTCGTCCGCCGTCGCGGGAACGGAGCCGACGAGGGGTGCGGCGAGGACGAGCGCGAGGGCAGCGAGGACGAGGCGACGCATGGTGACTCCAGCGGGCGGGGAAGGCGTACGACGGCGGACAAGCCCGACCAGAGAACCACATGAGTCACACGCGTAACAGATGTTCGAGCGAACTACACCGCCGTAGTTCGTGTGGGTCAGTCGCGGGTCGGCACGTCGTCCAGGAGGAAGTTGCCCGTGGCCTCTTCCTCCTCGATGAGCTCCTCGAAGGCGAGGGCGATGTCCTCCTGGTGCTCGTCGACCATCCGCGTCAGGTGCTCCTGCAGCAGCGCGCCGTGGGGCGACTGACCGGAGAAGACCTGCTCCCAGGTGTCCTCGCCGCCGCGGATCGTCTCCACGAGGGTCCGCATGTCCTCGCCCAGCTCGCCCGCCTCGGCCTGCTCCTCGAGCGCGTGCTTCTCCTCGTCGGTGAGCAGCGGTCGCTTCTCGAGCTCCTCGACGGTCGCCGTGAGGTCGGCCAGGCTGGAGGTCAGGTCCTCGCGTGCGGCGCTGATCGCGGTCAGGATCTCGGCCTGGCTGCGCGGATCGCTCATGACGGGAGATTACGCCGGGGCAGCTGCGGGGCCCACCGGGACGCCGGGCGTGGAGACCGGCGCCTGGTCGCCGTCGAAGAAGCTCTTCACCGTCGTCATGAGCGAGCCCACCTGCTTCAGCATGTTGATCAGCCTCATGAGTGCCTGGTAGCCCTTCATCACGGCCCGGAAGGCCTCGAGGACGGCCTGCACGACGCGTGCCCAGCCGACGCCGGGGATGCTCATCGTCGCGAGCGCGGCGGAGACGGTCTGCACCGCAGCCTTCACACACTGCACCACCGCCAGCGCGGTCTGCCACGCGTCGCGACACACCTGCACGAGCGTCTGGCCCATCTGCACGAGCTGGCCGGCCTGGGCGTCGAGCGAGCCCACCCAGCTGCCGATCTGCGCGACGGCCGCGTCGGACGCGCCGCCCTGCCACGTCTGCGAGATCGTGCGGCTGCCGCTCTCGAGGTTGGCCGCGACGCCGCGCATCGACTGGCCGAGCGCGGCGAACGACGAGCCCTGGCTGGAGGCGCTGACCACGTCGCCTCCGATCCTCTCGGCGAGCTCGGCGCGGATGTCGAAGCCGGTGAGCATCCGCACCAGGTCGCACACGGTGTCGTAGGGGACGCCGAAGCTGACCTGCGGGAGGCCGCTCTCGGTCGGGGCCGCCCGCCGGATCGTGGTGTCGGCGACGTCCCAGAAGCTGCTCGAGCCGCCGCGGCCGTCGATGCCGGCGGCCTGGTGGCGACGTACGACGCCGTCCTCGGTCAGCGTGAAGTCGCGGGCGGTGGCCCGCAGTGCGTCCGCGTGGTCGCACATGCCGGTGCCGTTGTCCTCGAGCGACTGGTGCACCGACGGCAGGAGGGCGTGGTAGGCGCCCATCATCGTCTCGAGGATGGGGCCGAATTCTGTCCGGACGAGCGCATGGCCGCCGTTGCGGGCGACGCCGGCCAGGTCGTCGCTCGCGCGCTGGACCTGCGCGGACCAGGCGTCGAGCTCGGAGAGGTCGACGGTCATCACGGCGTTCATCGCGGCTCCTGCAGTGTCCGAGAGGGTGGGGGCTCGCCCATCGACGTTCCCCGTCCGGGCGCCTGCGAAACCGCTCGTCCCACCCTTTGCCCACAGGCCGGTCGTGGCCGTGTTTGACCCCTGTGGGCGCGGGTATCCCGCAGAGGTGAGCGCACACGGCAAGCGATCCCTGATGCAGGTCGAACCGGCCAGGCTGGTGGAGCTGGCGGGCTCGTCCGAGCGCATCCTCGACGCGATGAGGCACGACTGGGCCGACGCCGTCGACGAGCTCGCCGGGGCGTGCGCAGCCCTCGGTGACGCGGCCGGCACCGCCGAGCTCGCGGCGTCGTACGCCGATGCGTTGGCCGACGCCGACGCGGTCCTCACCTCGCTCGCCGGCGCTCTCGAGCTCGGCGTCGCGGGGTTGGTCGACGCCGCCCGCGACGCCCTGCGCGCCGACGACGTCGTGGCCGCCGAGCTCGGCCGCGCCACCCACCTGCTGGGCGAGGGCCCCTCCGGGATCGTGCCGCCGGGCCCGGGAGGTCGCTGACGTGCCGGCCAACCCGTGGGAGCTGCGTGCCGACGTCCGGCCGCTCGAGGCCGCCGCCCAGCGGTGGACCGAGATCAGTGCCCTGGTCTCGCGTCGCGGCAGTGAGCTCGTCGACGCCGCCCGGCGCGCCACCGAGGTGTGGGACGCGGCGTCCGCCGAGGCCTACGAGCAGCACCGCAGGCAGGTGCTCGCCCGGCTAGACCGCTTCACCACCCTCGCCGACCTCGTCGCCGACTGCCTGCGTGCGGCGGCCGAGGTGATGACGTCGTCGCAGAAGGAGCTCGACCGTGCCTGGACGACAGTCGCGATGGTGCCCCACGAGGTCGTCGGCGAGTCACGACACCTCGTCTTCAAGCCCTCCGAGGACGACGAGCGCGGCAAAGTCACCCGCGGCCAGGCCGAGACCGACGAGATCCGAGGGCGACTGACCGTGGCGCTCGACCAGGAGAGCGCCCGGCTCCGGTCGGCCCGCGCCGAGATGGTGACCGTGCGCACCGAGCTGATGTTCCTCACCGGGGGCAGCTTCGGGGCGCTCTTCGGCGACCCCGGCGGTCCCGGCGGGACGCAGTCGGGGATCGTCGTCGCACCGTCGCCGGCGTCCGCCTCCGTGGCCGGCTCGGCCCAGTCCGGGGTCGCGGCACTGCCGCCGCTCGCGCCGGTCGCGGTCTCCGTCCCCGACCTGACCGGCCTCTCCTCGGCCGGGTTGACCTCCTTGGCCGCGAGCGCCGCCGGCGGGTCGCTCGGCCGGCGCGACCGCACCCGCCCGCCGGGCGCAGGCACACCGCCCGTCGGCGGGATGGCAGCCGGAGGCATGGCGGCGCGCGCGGGGACGATGTCGCGCGGCATGTCGAGCGGTCGTGGCGGTCCCGCCCGGGTGGCGACACCGCGGCTCGAGCCGACCGCGGCCGAGGAGTCCGCGGCCCGCGCCGCCCGGGAGAAGGACGCGCTGCGCGAGGCCAAGCGGGCAGCGCTCGAGGAGAAGCGGGCGGAGCGGGCGGCCCGCAAGGCCGAGCGGGAGGCGGCGCGCGACGCCCAGCGCCCCGGGACCGCGGGCAAGGAGTCCCGCCGCGACGACGAGCACGACGAGCACGACGAGCACGACGAGCACGACGAGCACGACGAGGCCGGGGCGGACTCCGACGGCGACGGCGACGAGCAGCCCGACAGCGGCGAGCGGCGCCAGTCCGTACGAGTGGTCCACGAGGCGGCGCCCGGGCGTCCGGTGGGGGAGCGGCGCCGGTAGATTGGCGCCGTGCCCGACACGAGCGCCGCCCCGCAGTCCCCCTCCCTCGCGAACGCCGGTCTGACGACCTCCGGCGCGACCGGCAGCCTCGACACGGTGGCCCTGGCGGCCACCGACGCCGAGCGGGAGCAGCCGTGGGCCGAGCTCGGCCTCAAGGCCGACGAGTACGCGCGGATCCGCGAGATCCTCGGTCGTCGCCCGACGAGCTCCGAGCTGGCGATGTACAGCGTGATGTGGAGCGAGCACTGCTCGTACAAGTCCACGAAGGTGCATCTCAAGCAGTTCGGTGAGATCCCTCAGGAGACGCCGGTCGGCAAGATGCTGGCCGGCATCGGGGAGAACGCCGGTGTCCTCGACATCGGCCAGGGCTACGCCGTGACGTTCAAGGTCGAGAGCCACAACCACCCGTCGTTCGTCGAGCCCTACCAGGGCGCGGCCACCGGCGTCGGCGGCATCGTCCGCGACATCCTCGCCATGGGTGCCCGTCCGGTCGCCGTGATGGACCCGCTGCGCTTCGGCCCGCTCGAGGCCCCCGACACCGCGCGCGTGCTGCCCGGGATCGTGGCCGGCGTCGGCGGCTACGGCAACTGCCTGGGCCTGCCCAACATCGGCGGCGAGGCGGTCTTCGACGAGACCTACGCCGGCAACCCGCTCGTCAACGCCCTCTGCGTCGGCGTGCTCCGCCACGAGGACCTCCACCTCGCCAAGGCGTCGGGCGCCGGCAACCTGGTGGTGCTGTACGGCGCCCGCACCGGTGGCGACGGCATCGGCGGCGTCTCGGTGCTGGCCAGCGAGACCTTCGACGAGACCGGCCCCGCCAAGCGCCCGAGCGTCCAGGTCGGCGACCCCTTCATGGAGAAGCTGCTCATCGAGTGCACCCTCGAGCTGTTCGCCGCGGGCGTGATCGCCGGCATCCAGGACCTCGGCGG
>DATIAJ010000291.1:0-3308 GCA_035458105.1 Nocardioides sp.
CTGCTCGGCCTCCTCGGATCAGGGTGCCCCGGGGAGGGCGAGCAGGGTGTCGACGGCGGCGAGGAACTCGCGCCGGTTGAACGGCTTGGGCAGGAAGTGCCGGTGCTCGTCGCCCACGTCGAGGTCTCCCGACATGATCAGGACCTTGGTCGACGGGCTGGAGCGGCGCAGCTCCTCGGCGACCGCGAGGCCCGTCATCCGTGGCATGTGGTGGTCGACCACCACGAGGTCGAAGCTCTCTGCCGTCGTGTGCTCGAGGACCTCGGCGCCGTCCACCGCGAGGGTGACGACGTGGCCGGCGCGCTCGAGGACGTGCCCGATGAAGTCGCGGATGTCGGGCTCGTCGTCCGCGACGAGGCTGCGCAGGGCCATGCGTCCAAGTCTGGACCCCGGCCCGCGCCGCTGTCGCGCCGTGGCGCGGTTTCTGCAGCAGATGTGAGCAGATCGTGGGGTCTGCGCTCCGCGAACCCCCCTCGGACGCCTGTACCCGGTCGTAGTCTTTGCCCATGACGAGGGCCCTGTCGCCGGCACGGGCGACCGCCTTCGCTACGGCGTACGTCGTGCTCACCCTCGTCGGACGGGCGACCGCGATCGAGGGCCAGGTCGTCAGCCTCGTCTGGCCGGGCTCCGGTGTCGCGTTCCTGTGGTTGCTCGCCGAGTCCCCCCGGCACGTGCTGCGCGTGCTCGTACCGCTGCTGGTCCTCCATTTCGGCGTCGTCGTCGCGACCGGGGTCTCGCCGCTGCTGGGCCTCTTCGGCGCGGTGTCGGTGACGCTGCAGACCGCCGTCGCCGGCCTGCTGCTGCGCCGGTGGTGCCCGACGATGCTCGGCGCCGGCGGCACCCACAGCATCCGGTCGCCCCGGAACCTGGCCGCGACCGCCGGGGCCGCGGCCATCGGCTGCGCGCTCGGTGCGATGGTCGGGACGCTGGGGCTCTGGCTCGACGGCGTCCCGGTCGAGGCCCTGACCCCCGTGGCGTGGTTCGCGCGCCACATCGTCGGTGTCCTCACCGTGGGCGCGGTGGGCCACCTCGCGTGGGAGTGGCACACCCAGGAGATCCCGGCCCGCACTCGCGGTGGCTCGCGCGCGGAGCTGGCGCTGCTGTGGGCGTTGTCGGTCGCCACGACCGTCCTGCTCTTCGTCCAGCCCTACCCGGTCGTCTACCTCGTCATCGTCTTCGCGGTGTGGTCGGCCGCCCGGTTCCGGACGTTCCCCGCCGCCCTGCACTCCCTGACGCTGGGTGGCATCGCGCTGGTGCTCAGCCTCACCGACCACGGCCCGTTCGCCGCCATCGAGGACCCGGTCGTCCAGGTGCTGGTCTCGCAGCTCTTCGTGGTCGCCGTGCTGGTCACCGCCCTGGCCGTGGGGGCCCTGGGTGACCGGGTCGACGAGTCGTACGCCACCGCGACCGCGGCCCGCGCCGACGCCGCCGAGCAGGCGGAGCTGCTCGCGGAGATGACGGAGAGCATGGACGAGGGGCTGGTCGTGCTCGACGCGGACGGACGCGTCGAGCGCAGCAACGGCGCCAGCCGCAGGCTGGCCCACCGGGTCAGCGTCGCCACCACCGACGACGAGGCGCTGGCCGAGCTGGTCGCGCGGCTGCGCGACCCCGAGCCGTCCCACACCGGCGCCGTACGTGCCGAGCTGGGCGTCGGCGACGTCGTCATCCCGCTGCCGAACAGCGAGGAGGTCGTGCTGGCCGTGTCGCGCGCCACGCTGTCCCGCACGAGCGGGAGCCCCGGCGTGCTGCTCGTGCTGCGGGAGGTGACCGAGCACCGCTCCGGCCTGCGGCCGCTCGCCGGCTTCGCGTCGACCGCCGCCCACGACCTGCGCGGTCCGCTGTCGGCCATCCGGTCCTGGCTCTCGCTGGCCGTGGACGACCTCGACCCGGGGTCCGAGGCCGTCGAGCCGCTGCGCCGTGCCGAACGGGCCTCCGAGCAGATGGCGGAGCTCATCCGCGACCTGCTCGAGCACGCCCTGGCCGAGTCGGGTGAGATCGCCGCGCGCGAGGTCCCCATCGTCGGTCCCGGTGGCGTCCTGGACCAGGTGTCCGGGCTGCTCGGGCCCGACGACGTCCTCGAGGCGGCCCCCGACCTGCCGCCGGTGCGCGCCGACCCGGTCGCTGCGCGCCAGCTCTTCGGCAACCTCATCGGCAACGCCGTCAAGTACGCCAAGCCCGGCGAACCCGCGACGATCGCCGTGCGCGCCAGACGTCAGGGATCGCGCGTCGTCGTCGAGATCGAGGACCAGGGGGTCGGCGTCGAGGACTCCGAGCGCGCGCTGATCTTCCAGCGGTTCCACCGCAGCGGGGCCGTCCGCGCCCACTTCCGCGGGACCGGGATGGGCCTGTCGATCTGCAAGACCATCGTGCAGCGCCACGGTGGCACCATCGAGTGCCTCACGACCCCGCCGGGCAGTGGGACGGTCTTCCGGTTCGACCTCCCGGCCGCCGCGCCTTCGCCAGGCAGTTCGGCTCCCGGCTGACCGGCCCGCGCGGGGACGTACGCCCTGGGCTCGCCAACCGCCTACGTTGGAGGCTCAGACGTTCCGCCGGTACTGGCCCCCGACCTCGAAGAACGCCTCGGTGACCTGCTGGAGCGAGCAGACGCGGGCGGCGTCCATGAGCACGGCGAAGACGTTGTCGCCGGAGATCGCGGCGTCCTTGAGCCGGGCGAGCGCCTCCTGCGCCTCGGCGCCGTGCGCGGCCTGGAAGGCGCGCACCCGGGAGAGCTGCGACTCCTTCTCGGCCTCGGTCGCCCGGGCGAGCTCTACCTCCTTCGGCTGCGCGTCGGCCGCGGACTCCTTGACGAAGGTGTTGACGCCGATGATCGGGAGCGAGCCGTCGTGCTTGCGGTGCTCGTAGAGCATCGACTCGTCCTGGATCCGGCCGCGCTGGTAGCCGGTCTCCATCGCGCCGAGCACGCCGCCGCGCTCGTTGATCCGGTCGAACTCCTGGAGGACCGCGGCCTCGACGAGGTCGGTGAGGTCGTCGATGACGTACGAGCCCTGGAGCGGGTTCTCGTTCATCGCCAGGCCCCACTCGCGGTTGATGATCAGCTGGATCGCCAGCGCGCGGCGTACGGAGTCCTCGGTCGGGGTCGTCACCGCCTCGTCGTACGCGTTGGTGTGGAGGCTGTTGGCGTTGTCGTAGATCGCGATGAGCGCCTGCAGCGTGGTGCGGATGTCGTTGAAGTCCATCTCCTGCGCGTGCAGCGACCGGCCGCTCGTCTGGACGTGGTACTTCAGCTTCTGCGAGCGCTCCGAGGCGCCGTACTTCTCCTTCATCGTCACCGCCCAGATGCGGCGGGC
>DATIAJ010000292.1:0-9439 GCA_035458105.1 Nocardioides sp.
TCGAGGGCTCGGTCCACGTCGGTGTCCCACCGGTAGACCCTGCCGTCGTACGACGCGATGGCGACGTCGTGGCCGTCGCCGATGAACCGCGCCCCGACCGGGACGGGCTTTCCGCGGCGGGGTGGGTACACCGTGCCCAAGTGGTTCAGCGTCGCGGCGTCCCACAGGCGGACCCCACCGTCCTCCGCGCCCGAGACCAGCAGCTCACCGTCACCGGAGTAGTCGAGCCAGTACACGGCGCTGCTCGCGCTGGTGGACCTCCTCAGCTCCTCACCGGTCGAGATGTCGATCGCGACGATGTCGCCGTCGACCCCGGCGGCCGCCACGGTCGAGCCGTCCGGGGAGAGGGCCGAAGCGTGGACCCACTGGTCCACGTGGCCCTCCACAGTGACGTCTCCCGTGTCCACGTCGACCACGCGCCACTGCATGCCGCCTCCGACAACGGGGGAGACCTCGTAGACCATCGCTGCCCTTCCGTCGCCGACAGGAGTGGTGCAGCACTCCGCAGCCACACGGAGTGGCTCGCCCCGAGGTCGAAGCGTCTCTGCATCGAGGAGGGTGGTTGTCTTCTTGGAGTCGCCCACGAGCAGGCTGCGTTCCGAGTCCACGTATGCGAGCGACGCGATCGTGCCGTCGACGATGGCCCGGCGTCGGATCTGTCGTCCGGTGGCAGGGTCGATCCAGGCGGCGGCGCGCCCGGAGGTGCACTCGATGGTGCAGAACGCCACGTACTCCCGGCCGTGGGGGTGCCACGTACCGCTCGGCCAGCCGAAGCCTTCCTCCCATGCGTCCACGGGGGCCCGCGACGGTGGCGTGGCGCTGCCGGTGGTGAGATCGACGAACCTGATCCATCCCTTGCGCCGGTCGTCGAGCCAGCTGAAGGCCACCCGGCTCCCATCGGGTGCGAAGTCCGCATGCGCGAACTCGGGGACGTCGTCCACCTCGATCGTCCGCTGCAGGTAGGTCTGATCTCCGGACAGGTCCCAGCTGCGGAGCATCGAGTCGGCTCCGCCGCCGTGGACGAGATCGTTGCCCGGTCCGAACCCGACGCCGTAGGGGTCGAGGGTGTCCCACCGCTCGAGTGGTCGGCCGGTGGCGGGGTCCGAGATGATGAGCTCACCATCCCTGGAGACCGAGCCCACCACTGACCCGTCGGGCGAGAACCTGAGGTCGAACACCTCGTCGCGGTGGCCGCGCAGCCGCTGAACGGTCCTGCCACCAGCCGCGTCGACGAGGACTGGGTCCTCCGGGCTGCCGTTGCCCCCCAGGGCCAGCAGGGTCCCCTCCGAGTTCAGCTCGAGGCCGAACGTGCGCACTCCAGGGCGGCGCCACACCTGCGTGCCCGACGCCACGTCGTACGCCGTGAGCGGCCAGCCGGTGTAGAGGGTTCGGCCATCCGGGCCGAGCGCCATCGGCTGGAGGCCGAGGCCGACCGCTATCCGCACCGGTGGGCTGTCCGGGGAGCGGAGGTCCCAGACCAGGGCGGTACCCGGGCTGTCGACGGATCCCGGGGGAGTGCCCTCCTCTCCCGACGGGAAGACGGTGGCGGCCAGGTGGCGGCCGTCGGCACTGAACTGCGCGGCGGCGCCGTAGAGGGACTGGTTGCCAGGAAAGGCGAGGCCGGATGCGCTCGGCTGCATGGTTTCGGTGTCGAGCAGGCGCACGGGCTCGGTGGACGGCACGTTCTCCAGGACGACGGCGAGCTGCGTGCTGTCGGGGCTGAACGCCGCGAACATGAATGCTTGCTCGCCCTCGGGAAGGCGGCCAGCGTCGTAGCTGCGCACCAGCTTGTTGGTGGAGGCGTCGTAGAGGTGCATCCGGTTCTGGTCGTCGGACGAGGCGATCCAGCGACCGTCAGGGCTCGCCTCGAGCACCTCCAGGAAGCCGCCTGCCGGTGGCGCCGACCGAACCAGCAGAGGGCGTCTGGCCAGCGCGGCCAACAAGTTGACCCGGGTCTCCGGGGAGACGTCCAGTCGGGCGCCGGCGGCCGCGAGCAGGAGCGAGAGGCTGACGTCGTCGGTGAGCTGGGAGCGGAGCCCGACGCGCCGGGCATCTGCCGACACGGCCGCCTGCTCCGCTCGTGCCGCCTGCTCGCTCGCGCGCTCGGACTGGACCGCGGCGAACCCGCCGGCGAGGAGCGCGAGGACGAGGAGCGCGACGGCCCCGCCCAGGACGATCCGCAACCGCCTGATCAGCCGGGACTGCGCGCGGGCCCGCTCGGCGGCGGTCTGCTCCTCGATCTCGGCAACGACGCGCGCCCGGTCGAGGAACTCCCGCTCGGCGTCGGTGAGCGCGGACGTCGTCCTTGCCTGCCAGTCCAGCGCCCGGACCAGCCTGACTCCACGGTAGAGCTCGCTGTCCGGTCGGCCCATCGAGTCCCAGGCGTCCGCAGAACTCGAGAGGTGGTGCAGCAATCGCTGGCCCTCGACGTCGTCGTCGAGCCACGCGCGCAGGCGCGGCCAGGCGCGGGCGAGGGCCTCGTGGGTGATCTCGAGGGATCCGCCATCGCTGGTGACGAGGCGGGCCGCGACGAGCGCGTCGATCAGCTGGTCGTGGTCGGGGTCGGCCGCGACGAGCCGGCGTGGCACGCGAGCGCGCACCGCCTCGCCCTGCGGTCCCGGTGACACCAGGCGGAGGATCAGGTCACGCAACATCGGCCTGTGCTCGTCGTCGGTCTGTGCGTACAGCCGCTCGGCCGACTGCGCGACGGCTCCGTGGATCCCGCCGGTGGCGCGGTAGCCGTCGACGGTGAGGGTGCTGCCCTCGCGACGCTTCCAGGTCTCCAGCAGCGCGTGCGAGAACAGGGGCAAGGCCCCCGGGTCGCCCTCGACCTCACGGACGAGCAGGTCGACCAGGCCGGGCTCGAGGTGCAGGCCGGCCTGGCGGGCAGGTGCCTCGACGGCCTGGCGGAGGCCCTCCTCACCCAGGCCGGCGACGAGATGCAGCCCTTCCTCGACGTGTCGGCCCAGGTCGGGGTGTGCGGCGAGGTCGGCCAGCCGGTCGGACCGCAGGGCGATGACCACGGTCCGCGCGTCGAGCTCGGCCACCAGGGCGGCGATGAACTCGGACCGTTCCTCGACGTCCTCGCAGACGGTGAAGACCTCCTCGAACTGGTCGACCAGGAGCGCCGTGGTCGGCGGTGCGCCTGCGAGCGCGGTCCACCCCTGGATCGGGTGTCGGCCCGGGGTGATCACCAGGCTCGCCTGGCCGAGGTCACGCAGCGCGGCCGCCAGGCCGGCGCGCAGGAGGGAGGACTTCCCCGAGCCGGACGGCCCGACCAGTGCCAGCAGCGAGCTGCGGCGCAGCACCCGGAGGCAGGCCTCGACGTCGGCGTCCCTACCGAAGAAGCGCTCGACGTCGTCGAGCTCGAAGGCGAGAAGTCCCTGGTACGGGCAGGTGGCTCGTGCCTGGGCGGTGGCCGTGCTCAGGAGCGAGTCGTCCTGGCGGAGGATGGCCTGCTCCAGCGCCATGACGTCCGGCCCGGGGTCGATGCCGAGGTGCTCCGCGAGCACTGCCCTGAGCTGGTGGATCGTGCGGAGCGCATCACCTTGCCGGCCGGCCAGGTACTGGGCGTGCGCGAGCAGCGCCCATCGTCGTTCGCGCAGTGGTGCGGCACCGACCAGGGCCTGGGCCTCGGCCAGGACCTCCCGGTGCCGGCCGCCGGCGAGATGCGCCTCGATGCGGAGCTCCTCGGCGTCGAGGCGCAGCTCCTGGAGTCGCCGTACCTCGGTCTCGGCGCCGGCCCAGCCCTCCAGGTCGCCGAAGGGATCGCCTCGCCACAGCGCCAGGGCCTCGCTGAGCTGGAACGCGGCGCGGTCGTGCTCGCCGAGCAGGAGCAGCTCGCGGCTGCGGGCCACGCTCCGCTCGAACCGCTGGGCGTCGACCTCGTCCACGGGAAGCGCGAGTCGGTAGCCGTCGGAGGAGGTGACGATGGCGTCCTGGCCGAGGAGCTTGCGGAGCCGGACGACGCACCCCTGGACGTTCTTGGCCGCCGATGCCGGGGGCCGGTCGCCCCATACTGCGTCCGCGAGCTGGTCGCTGCTCACCGGTCGCCCGGCGCGCGCCACCAGCGCCTCCAGGATGATGCGGTCGCGCCGGCCCAGCGCGCCCGAGTCGTCGACGGTCAGCGGGCCCAGTACGCCGATGCCCACTCCCGCCACGATCCGCTCGGGTGGTGGGGGCGTCAAGCGTCGCGATACCGGCGCGATACCGGGACTGGACCAGTGCGATACCGCGCGGCAGGAGCGTCAGGGGGTCGGACCGCCCGGGTCCGTCCCCCTCGAAGGAGCATCGTCATGAACAGCTACTCGCTCGCCGCCGACTCGCACCGCTGGTGGTGGCTCCCGGCCATCACGGGCGCGATCGGCACTGCGGCCGTCAGCGCCATCCTCGTCGTTCCCGCCACCGGCGGGGTCGCGCCGCTCGCGCCGGCTCCCGCCGACACCGGTGGAGTCGGATCCACCGGTTCCGTCACCGAGGTCGACCGACCCTGCTACCTGGCCCGGCCGGAGTGGAACACCCCACGCGGGTGGGAGCACCCTGTCTGCACCACGGTGTTGAGGGGGCGGGTCGACGACCTCGACCGGTACCACGCGCGTCCGGCCCCCGACTCGCTGCCGTGACCGGTCGCGCACGCCACACCGTCGGCATCGGTGCACTCGTGCTCGCGGCCGTGCTGGCGGGGTGCGACAAGGTCGGTCCGCCGACGCAGGACGTCGGCTTCGAGCACAGCGTGCAGCCACAGAAGGGCGCGGCTACTGAGGACAGGTCTCGCGGAACGGCAGGTCGCCGAAGTTCTCGGTCCACTCCTCGCGGGTGAGGTCGCGGCCCACCGCGCGACAGGCGAACTCGACGGCGCCTTCGCCCGTCAGGTCCCAGTCGTAGGCGCGTCCGGTACTCCAGTCGAGGATGCGTGCAGTGCGCCCGTCAGCGAGCAGGGCGCCGCTCAGACCCGACGTCCAGGGAAGCACGAGTGTTCCCGACGGTGTCAGCGTCGCCGCGTCCCACACGACCGCCAAGCCGTTCGGGCTGGTGGTCAGCAGCTGGGATCCGTCGGCGGAGAACACCACCTGTGACCTGGGGTTGCCGGACCACTCCCGGGGCGGCACCACGTGGTCGCCGGTCGACAGGTTGATCAGCTCCACCTCACCCCGCGCACCGGCGAGCGCGCCGTCGCCGTGCTCCCCACCAGTGACCACTGCGACCGCTCCATCCGGTGACACGTCGAGCCACTGGTGGTAGCGCATCTCCAGCTGGCCGCTCCGGACCACGACGCCGTCGACCAGGTCGACGAGCGCCCACCCGCCCGTCGGCGTGACGAAGTCACCGTTCGGGTCGACGCCGCCGAGCAGCACGACCGCCGTGCGACCATCGGGGCGGGCGACGACCCACTGCGCGGGCTCGCCGAGATCCACGGCTGTCCCCACGGGGCGCAGGGTGGCGGCGTCCAGCATCGTCACGGTGCCGTCGAGCTCGACGACGGCGATCCTGCTCCCGTCGGCGGTGTAGTCGAGCTCGGTGATGCGCTGTCCGGGCACGACGGTGCGACGCAGTGCGCTCGTCCCGTCCCGGTCCCAGACGACGACGCGGTCGTCCACCGCTGTGGCGAAGTGCCTGCCATCGGGGTGGAAGGCGCCGTAGGTGTTGCGGAAGCCGTCCTGGGGCGGGATCGTGCTGAGGGTGCCGTCGCGGTAGTCGGTCAGGTCCCAGCTGCCGTTCCACAGCGCCACCGCACGCTGGCCGTCGGGCGCGATGACACCGAACCCGCTGCCCGGACCCGAGGTGGGCACCTGACTGACGTAGCCGCGTGCTCCGGTGAGGTCCCACTTCCTCAGGGCGGTGCCGCCCCGCCCGGCGGCGTGCAGGAAGGTGCCGTCGGCGGAGTAGTCGACGGCGTTGGCGTTGCCGCGGTCGAGGATCATGGTCTTCTCCGGCTCGTCCTCCGAGTCGAGGGTCCACCTCTGCACCTCGCGATCGACCGTGGTCACGACGAAGCTCCTGCCGTCCGGGGAGACCCGCAGCGAGATGACGTAGCCGTCCGTCGGGTAGCTGGCACGCGTGCGGCCACTCATGCCGTCGAGGACGCGCACGGTGTTGTCGTCGATGGTGATGACGTCCCTCCCGCCCCGCAGCGCCTCGAGGGACCAGATGTAGTGCTCCGCTTCCGGGTCGAGGCTGCGGGACGATCCGGTGACGACCGATCGCCTCGTCAGCGGGTGGGAGGTGTAGAGCACCTCGCCCCTGGCGTCGAGCGCCACCTGGGGTTGGATCTCCACGGCGTTGAAGCGGAAGCGTCGGGGCTGGGTCCGTCGCTCGAGGTCCCACACGAGCGCCGTGGCGACACCCGCCGCCGGACCGGACCGGGAGGCTCCCTGCATCCCGGCCGCGAGGTGGGTGCCGTCCTCGCTGAACGACAGGTCCGTCGTCTGCCAGCCGGGTCCCGGCAGGGCCCGCAGGGTGCGAGCCGGGCGGAGGCTGGGCACGGCGAGCAGCTCCAGCGGCCGGCGCGCGTTGGCGCTGCGCGCGACGGCGAGCAGGCGACTGTCGGGGCTGAACTTCACCGGGTCACCGACCGAGGTGCCCACCCGGACGTACGGGTCACCCAGTCGGCGCTCGGCCACGAGCTGTCCGCTGTCGGCGTCGACCAGGCGGAGGTGGTACGACTCGTCGAGGATGGCGACGTGTCGCCCGTCGGCGCTCGCGTCGATGGCCATCGGCAGGTCGCCCTCGAGCGGGGTGGAGGCGAAGAGCTCCGGTCGCTCGGTGATCGCGGCGAGCAGGCTCGCGTCGGTGCCGGCCCCGGGGTCGAGGCGGACGGCGGCCACAGCGAGGAGCAGGGCCGCGTCGACGTCACTTGTGGCCAGCGCCGCGGCACCGGCTCGCCTGGCGATCGCCCTGACCTCCGAGGCGGCCGCGGCGGCCGCGTTCTCGTCGGCGCGCTCGCGTTGCGAGAGGGCGACGCCACCACCCGCCACCGCTAGGAGAAGAAGCACCAGGGCCCCTGCCAGCACCAGGCGAAGGCGTCGGATCAGGCGCGCCTGCTCCCGGGCACGCACGGCCGCGCTCTGCTCCTCCGCCTCGGCCTGCGACCGCGCAGCCTCGAGGAAGTCGCGCTCGCCACTGGTGAGGGTTGCGCCGCTGGTGGTCCACCAGTCCAGTGCGCGGGTGAGCCGGACGCCCCGGTAGAGCTCGCTGTCAGGACGACCCAGGCCGTCCCACGCGTCGGCCGTCGAGCTGAGGTGGTGCAGGATGCGGCGGCCGTCGACGTCGTCCTCCAGCCAACCGCGTAGGCGCGGCCAGGCCCGGGCCAGGGACTCGTGGGTGATCTCGAGGACGCCGTCGTCGCTGGTGACGAGGCGGGCTGCGACGAGCATCTCGATCAACCGGTCGTGCTCGGGGTCGGTGCCGACGAGCCGCCGCGGCACCCGGGTGCGCACCGGTTCACCCTCGGAGCCAGGTGAGAGCAGGCGGAGCACCAGGTCGCGCAGTGCCTCCCGCGAGTCGGGCTCGACCTGGGCGTAGAGACGCTCGGCCGACTGCGCCACGGCTCCGTGGATCCCCCCGCTGGCCCGGTAGCCCTCGACGGTGAGGGTGCTGCCCTCGCGCCGCTTCCAGGTCTCGAGCAGCGCGTGGGAGAGGAGGGGGAGGGCGCCCGGGTCGTCACGCACCTCGGTGACGAGCAGGTCGACCAGGCCGGGCTCGAGGAGCAACCCCGCCTGCCGTGCGGGCCCCTCCACGGCCGAGCGGAGGCCCTCCTCGTCCAGACCGCCGACGAGGTACATCCCGCGTTCGACGACTCGGCTGAAGGCAGTGTGGGCGGTCAGGTCGGCCAGCCGGTCCGCACGCAGCGCCACGACCACGGGCCGGTGAGTCACCTCCGCCACCAGGGCGTCGACGAAGGCACGGGTCTCGTCGGGGTCCTCGCACAAGGTGAAGAGCTCCTCCGCCTGGTCGACGAGCAGTGCGTCGCCGCGGCCGGACGTCGCGAGCGCCGACAGCGCCTGCACGGGGTACCGCCCCGGGGTGAGGGTCACCAGCGACGTGCCGCGCTGGCGGAGCCGGGCTCCGATGCCCGCCCGCATGAGCGACGACTTGCCGGAGCCCGACGGGCCCACCAGCGCGAGGAGCCCGTGCCGGTCGAGGATCGCCAGGCACGCCTCGATCTCCTCCTCGCGGCCGAAGAACCGGTCGGCTTCGGTGACGTCGTAGGCCTGCAGGCCCTGCCACGGGCACGTGGGCAGGGCGGCGACCGCCTCGTCGTGCTGCAGCTCCGGGTCCTGCCGCAGGATCGACTGCTCGAGGGCAACGACCTCGGGCGCCGGGTCGATGCCCAGCTCGCGAGCGAGGACCGTGCGGAGCTGCCGAATGGTGCGCAGCGCCTCGCCCTGTGCGCCGGTGCGGTACTGGGCGAGGGCGAGCAGCTCCCAGCGGCGTTCACGGAGGGGAGCGGCCCGGACCATCTCGTGCGCTCGGGGGAGGGCCTCGCGGGCACGGCCGCCGCGGAGCTGAGCGTCCAGCAGGAGCTCCTCTGCGTCGCGCCGCAGCTCCTCGAGGCGGCCGGCCTCACGCCGTGCCGGCGGCCAGTCGACGAGCTCGGGGAAGGCCGGGCCGCGCCAGAGGTGGAGCGCTTTCTGCAGCAGGAACGCGGCGCGGTCGACCTCGCCCAGCGCGAGGAGCTCGCGGGCCTTCGTCACCTCGGACTCGAACCGTTGGGCGTCGAGGTCACCCACCGGACCCGTGAGCCGGTAGCCGTCGTCCGTGGTCTCGATGGCGTCGGAGCCGAGTGCCTTTCGCAGGCGGACGATGCACGACTGGAGGTTCTTGTGTGCCGACGGGGGAGGGGAGTCGCCCCACAGCGCGTCCGTCAGCTCGTCGGTCGTGACGGGGTGGCCCCGGCGCACGGCCAGGGCCTGCAGCACGACACGGTCACGCGGACCGAGACGTCCCGAGCCGTCCACGGTCAGCGGACCGAGGACCTGGATGCCCACCGCTCCACCGTGCTCCCGCACCCGGGCGGCGTCAACGGGGCGGATACCGGACGGATACCGCAGATGGGCTCGTCGGATACCGGCCCACTGGACCGTCGGGTGGTCGGACACCCGGTCCGGCTCCACCACCGTCTCGAGAGGACACGACCATGAACATCACCACGACTGTGCGCACCTGCCTGGTGGCGGCCACCATCGCCGCCGCCGGTCTCGCCACCACCGCGTGCGGGGACGAGGTGCAGCCCCCCGCGCAGGACATCGGCGTGCAGCTGCCCGAGCCCGAGGTCAAGCACTACGAGCCGGCCTGCAACACGCGCGCCGCCGCCCGTCCGTGCCCCGGCGACACCTGGCCGGGCAACGAGGCGGGCAACCGCAAGCAGTTCGACGACGAGCTCGCACCCGCCGGCTGAGGACGCGTGCTCAGCCCTCGCGTACGTCGACCCGGCAGGCAC
>DATIAJ010000293.1:0-3395 GCA_035458105.1 Nocardioides sp.
CCGCCGAGGGGCGCGGGCTCGCCGCCACGACGTCACTAGGCGTCACCGCGACGCAGGCGCGCGACGTCCGGGTGGTGCGCTCGCAGGAGGTGCTGTCGCTCGCGTGCGCCGAGCCGGGCGAGCAGCCCGTCCCCTGCGGGAGGGCCGAGAGCGACGACCAGTGGCGGGTGGAGCTCGACGACACCGACGCCGGCAACCGGGTGCTGGCCGTCGTGACGGTCCCGTCCTGAACAACCCGTCCTGAGCAGCGCCGTCAGGCGTCGTCGTCGATTCCGTGCTCGATGGCCCAGCGGGTGAGCTGCACGCGGTTGTTCATCTGCAGCTTGCGCAGGGTGTTCTGCACGTGGTTCTGCACGGTGCGGTGCGAGAGGACCAGGCGCGCGGCGATCTGCTTGTAGCTCATCCCCGTGGCGACCATCTTGAGGATCTCGGTCTCCCGCTCCGTGAGCTGGTCGCGTGGGTCGTCAGCCGGCCCATCGGCGATGCGGCGGAACTCCCCCAGCACGAGGCCGGCCAGCCCGGGCGTGAAGACCGTGTCGCCGTCGGCCACGCGCGTCACGGCGTCGATGAGCTCGGCGCTCGAGGCGGACTTCACCAGGTAGCCGGTGGCGCCGGCCTTGATCGCCTCGAGCACGTCGTCCTGCTCGCCGCTCGCGGACAGGATCAGCACGCGCGCCGTCGGGTCGTGCTCCAGCATCATGCTGGTGACCTGCACGCCGGTGCTGTCCGGCAGCTGGAGGTCGAGGACGACCACCTGCGGGGCCGCCGCGGGGAACCGTGCCATCGCCTCGCGCCCGTTGGACGCCACCGCCACGACCTCGTGCCCGGCCGCCTGCAGGTCGCGCTCGACCGCGTCACGCCACATCGGGTGGTCGTCGACCACCATCACCCTCACCATGCGGTTCCCCTCCCAAGGTTGGACCGCAGCGTAGACCGCTCAGCCGCCCGGCGGGACGTAACGCCCCCGTCGGTGGACGAGCGGTTCGGTCTCGTCGCCGACCACCAGCTCGTCGAACGTGCAGGTCACCAGGCGCGACCAGCCGACCTGAACCTCGGTCTCCACACTCACCCAGGCCCAGGTGGCGGCGGTGGCGAGCCGCGGCCCGTACGCCGTCTCGTCCCACCCGGCCATCCGCCACGGACCGCCCGGCGCGGGGGCAGTGCCGGCGAAGGCGTCCGCCAGGTCTCGGTCGGCCCACGAGAGCAGCTGTACGACGCCTCGGCCGGACTCGAGCAGCAGCTCGGTCAGGTCGGCGTCGGGGTCGAGCAGCGCGAGCACCCGGCCGGGCTCGCCCCCTGCCACCAGCCACGACGTGACCGTGAGCCCCGCCCGCTCCGCATCGTCGCCCGCCGTCCAGAGCGACACCGTCCCGCCGAGGCGCCCGCGCAGGCGTCGTACGGGGTCGTCCGGGGTCGGGAACGGGTGGCCGCTGTGGATGGTCACGCGATCACGCTAGCGGCACCCTCAGCTCCCACTCGGTGCCCCACTCACCGCTCTGCACCGTAGCCGTACCGCCGAGGTCCTCGATGCGTCCGCGGATCGAGGACGCGACCCCGAGCCGGCCCTCAGCCGTGGCCTCCTCGAGCCGGCCGGGAGGCAGCCCGGGGCCGTCGTCGCGCACCGAGACGGTGATCGTGTCGGGGGCGGCCTCGGCCAGGATCCACGCGGTGGCGCCAGGACCCACGTGCGCGAGCACGTTGTCGAGGCAGGCCTTGACCGCGGCGACGGTCTCGTTGGCGACGTGCTCGTCCACCAGGACCGCGCCCCCGGGCGTCGCGACCTCGACGCGCACCGGGTGGGCGGTCGCCATCGCCTCGAGGGCGCCGGCGAGGTCGACCCGGCCACCGGACCGCGTCGGGACGGTGTCCTGCTGGCGGATCAGCGACCGCAGCCCGCGCTCCTGCTCGCCCGCCAACCGACCGAGCTCGGCCCACTCCCCGCCGGCCGCGGCGCCCTGCCGCTGGACCATGGCCAGCACCTGAAGCACGCCGTCGTGCACGGCCCGGGCGAGTCGCGTCCGCTCCTCGGCCGCCGCCGCCGCGCGCTCCGCGGCGTCACGCTCGCGCGCCATCCGCTGCAGCGACTCGCACATGAAGCCGACGATCGGACCGCCGATGAGCACGAGGAAGATGTTGCCGTAGTTGCCCTGGTCGACCTCCTGCCGCGGCAGGAGGTCCGCCAACGACAGCGCGACGGCGGCGACGAGGCCACCCTTCCAGTGCCAGTGGATCGCCCAGGCCAGCAGCGCCCCCATCACCCAGAAGCCGGGCAGCGTGGCCTGGAAGCCCTCCGACTTCAGCCACGGCGTGACGGCGATCGCCGCCACGGCGATCAGCAGGTCCGCGACGAGCAGCGCCGGCGTACGCCGCGACCGCCGGCTGTAGAGCCAGATCGCGACACCGGTCCAGACCACGAGCGCCAGGACGACGGCGAGCGCGAGGTCGGGGTGCGCATAGCTGTCACGACGGTAGGCGTTGAGCCCCACCATGTTGACCGTCACGACCACCCGCACGAGGGCCAGCGCGGAGTAGAGCCGGTCCTCGACGGCGAGCGCGGAGTCGGTCCGCGGGTGCTGCGCCCGCGGGTCCGTGAGGGCGTTCAGGACGCCTTCTGCTCGGGCCCGTCCCCGGCCTGCTCGCGCGCCGCCTGCTCCCGCTCCGTCTTCTCCCGCTCGGCCTTCTCACGCTCGTCCTGGCGGGCCTTCTCCTTGGCGAGCTCCTTGGCCTTGCTGGCGTAGAGGTCCACGTACTCCTGGCCGGAGAGCCGCATGATCTCGTACATGATCTCGTCGGTGATCGAGCGCAGGATGTAGCGGTCGTTCTCCATGCCGGCGTAGCGCGAGAAGTCGAGGGGCTTGCCGAATCGCACGACCGGACGCGTCCACGTGCCGTAGACCTTGCCCGACGGGGCGACGACATCGGTGCCTACGACCGCGCACGGGACGACCGGGGCGCCGCTCTCGAGAGCGAGCCGCGCGACGCCGGTCTTGCCGCGGTAGAGCTTGCCGTCGTGGGAGCGAGTGCCCTCGGGGTAGATCCCGAAGAGCTCCCCCTCACCCAGGATCTTCATCGCCGACTTCATCGCGCCCTCGGCGGCGTTGGCGCCCGAGCGGTCGATCGGGACCTGCCCGGCGCCGGTGAAGAACTTCTTCTGGAACCACCCCTTGATACCGGGGGTCGTGAAGTACTCCGCCTTGGCGACGAAGGTGACGCGCCGGTTGAGGGTGAGCGGCATGAACAGCCAGTCGGCGTACGACAGGTGGTTGCTGGCGAGGATCGCGGGACCCTCCTCCGGCACGTGGTCGATGCCGTAGGCCTTGGGCCGGAAGACGAGTCGCAGGACGGGCCCGAGGGCGATCCACTTCAGGAACCAATAGAGCACGGTCCGAGACTAT
>DATIAJ010000294.1:0-7694 GCA_035458105.1 Nocardioides sp.
TCCCCCCGCTCGCGAGCCCGGGCGCTACCGGATCGCGCTCGTGTGCCTCGGCAACATCTGCCGCTCCCCCACGGCGCACGTCGTCCTGGAGAGCCGGCTCGCCGACGCGGGTCTCGCCGACCGCGTCGAGGTGGCGTCGTCCGGCACGGGCGGCTGGCACGTCGGCAACCCGATGGACCCCCGCGCCGCGGCCACCCTGGCCACCGCGGGCTACGACCCGAGCCGGCACCGCGCCCGGCAGTACGACGCCACCTGGCCCGAGGCGTACGACCTCGTGCTCGTGATGGACGAGGCCAACCTCGCCGACGTGGGCGGGCGCACCGACCGGGTGGGCATGTTCCGCGACCTCGATCCGCTCGATCCGGGTGGCGCCGTACCGGACCCGTACTACGGTGGGGACGACGGGTTCGAGGAGGTGCTGGCGATGGTCGAGCGCACGAGTGATGCGATCGTGGCGGCCCTGCCGAGCGCACTCCGGGTGCCCGGCTGATGGCTCGCCAGCCGCTGGTCGCCAGGCGTGCCGCGGAGCTCCTCGGCACGGCCGTGGTGGCGACCTCGCCGGTGGCGGGCGGTGACATCGCCACGGCCACGCGGCTGCGCCTGTCCAGCGGGCAGACCGCGCTGATGAAGACGCTTCCCCACGCGCCGGACGGCTTCTTCGAGGCCGAGGCCGCGGGGCTGCGGTGGCTCGCCGAGGTGGACGGCGGGGTGCCGGTGCCGGAGGTTCTCGCCGCCGCCAGCGACTGCCTGGTCCTCGCGTGGGTCGAGCAGAGCCCGAAGACGCCGGTCGAGGCCGCCGTCACCTTCGGCCAGCAGCTCGCCACCACCCACGCCGCGGGCGCCGACGACTGGGGGCTCGACCACGACGGCTTCATCGGACGGCTGCCGCTGCCCAACAAGCCGGCCGACTCGTGGCCGGAGTTCTACGCGGTGCGCCGGGTCCTGCCCTACCTCAAGCTCGCCCGCGACCGGGAGGCGATCTCCGAGACCGACGCCGCCGCGGTCGAGGCCGTCGTGGGCAAGCTGACCGGGCTGCTGCCCGACGAGGCGCCCGCCCGGCTCCACGGCGACCTGTGGAACGGCAACTGCCTGTGGGGCCAGGACCTCGCCATCCACGTCATCGACCCCGCCGCCCACGGCGGCCACCGCGAGCTCGACCTGGCGATGCTGCACCTGTTCGGCCTCACGCACCTGCCGCGAGTGATGGCGGCGTACGACGAGGCGCAGCCGCTCGCCGAGGGCTGGGAGGACCGCCTCGGGATCCACCAGCTCTTCCCCCTGCTCGTGCACGCCTGCATGTTCGGCGGCGGGTACGGCGCCCGCGCCGGCGCGGTGGCGGCCCGCTACGCCTGATCCCCCGAGTCGAGTGCGCTCGCGGTCGTAGTCGCCGCAGGGCCGCGCACTCGACTTCTCAGGACCGCCTCAGGACGCGGTGGCATCCTTGGCCCGTGACTGAGTCCCGGCCCCGCGTGCTGGTCGTCGACGACGACCGGGCCGTGCGCGACTCGCTGCGCCGGTCGCTGGAGTTCAACGGCTACGAGGTCGTGCTGGCCGCCGACGGCGCCGAGGGCCTGGTCGCGGTCGGGGCGCAGCACCCCGACGTCGTGGTCGTCGACGTGATGATGCCGCGGCTCGACGGGATCGAGACGACGCGCGCGCTGCGGGCGGCGGGCAACGACGTACCCGTGCTGGTCCTGACCGCGCGGGACGCGGTGGGTGACCGGGTCGAGGGCCTCGACGCCGGAGCCGACGACTACCTCACCAAGCCGTTCGCGCTGGAGGAGCTGCTGGCCCGGCTGCGCGCACTGCTGCGCCGCGTCGTCCCCGACGGCGACGCCGCGAGCGAGGTGCTGACCTTCTCCGATCTCACCATGGACGTGGCGAGCCGCGACGTCTCGCGCGGGGGCCGGCCGATCGAGCTGACCCGCACCGAGTTCACCCTGCTGGAGATGTTCCTGCGTCGACCGCGCCGCGTGCTCGACCGCTCGTTCATCCTCGAGGAGGTCTGGGGCTACGACTTCCCCACGAGCGCGAACTCGCTCGAGGTGTACGTCGGCTACCTGCGCCGCAAGACCGAGGCCGACGGTGAGCCGCGGCTGATCCAGACCGTGCGCGGCGTCGGCTACGTGCTGAAGGAATCATGAGCACCCCTCGGGGACCCCGCACGAGCACCGCCTGGCCCGACGGCCGCTGGCACTACCGCAGGTCCCTCGCCTCGCGCGTCGCGGTGCTCACCACGATCGCGCTGGGCCTCTCGATCGCCGTGATGGCCTTCACCGCCTTCGTGGTGATGCGCCAGCAGATGATGAGCTCGCTCGACCAGTCGTTGCTCAACCGCGCGCACAAGGCAACGGCCTTCACCACCCTGTCCCGCGCGGCCGCCGACGGCGTGCCCGGGTGGATGCTGGGTGCCGCGGACGTCCGGATCATCTTCATCACCGCCGGGGGACGTGTCGTGACCGGTGACGACGTGCCGAGCCTGACCCTGGGGCGACCCGAGTACGACGTGGCGACCGGTCGGCGTGAGTCCGCGGTCCGCACGTTGGTGACGCCGGAGGGCGAGCGATTCCGGGTCGCGACCGTCCAGGCCGGGCGGCCCGGAGAGGCGCTGATCCTCGCCCAGCCGCTCGCGCCCAACGACCGCACGCTCGAGAAGCTCGGCGGTGTGTTGTTCGTCTTCGGCGCCCTGGGCGTGCTGGCGGCGCTGCTCGCCGGCTGGCTGGTGGCGCGCAACGGGTTGCGACCCCTGCGCCGGCTCACGTCCGCGGTCGAGCACATCGCGATGACCGAGGACCTGCGACCACTGCGCGTCGAGGGCGACGACGAGGTCGCCCGGCTCGCCACCGCCTTCAACCAGATGCTGCTCGCGCTCGGCGCCTCGCGCGACCGGCAGCGGCGACTCGTCGCCGACGCCAGCCACGAGCTGCGCACCCCGCTCACCTCGCTGCGCACCAACCTCGACCTGCTCCGCCAGGCCGAGGGCAACGGTCATGGCGAAGGGGCGCTTCCGCCCCAGGCCCGGCTCGAGCTGCTCGACGACGTGCGCGGCCAGATCGAGGAGCTGAGCGCGCTGGTGGGCGACCTGGTCGAGCTCGCCCGCGACGAGCCGACGACCCGGACGGTCGCTGAGGTGGACCTCGCCGACGTCGTCGAGCGGGCCGTGACGCGCGTACGCCGCCGCGCCCAGGGCGTGTCGTTCGACGTCGAGCTGGACGCGTGGCGGGTCGTGGGCGACTCCGACGGCCTCGAGCGCGCGGTCACCAACCTGCTCGACAACGCGGCCAAGTGGAGCCCTCCCGAGGGCACCGTCACCGTGCGCCTCGCCGACGGCGTGCTGACCGTCGACGACCAGGGCGAGGGCGTCGCCGAAGCAGACCGCCCGCACGTGTTCGAGCGGTTCTACCGGGCCGAGGAGTCCCGCGCGATGCCCGGCTCGGGGCTCGGCCTGGCCATCGTGCGCCAGGTGGTCGACCGCCACGGCGGCCAGATCCAGATCACCGAGGCCCCCGGCGGCGGGGCCCGCTTCGCCCTCTGGCTGCCCGGCGTCCCCAGCGCTGTAACGCCGGGTTAGTGCACCTACCCACCAAGATGCATCAGGGTGGGTACAGCCAGCAACCCGGCGTTACAGCGCATCCGGGGAGTCGAACACCCGCAGCAGGCGCTCGGCCTTCCACTCCGACTCCGCCCATTCCTCGGCGACGTCGGACTGCACGGTGATGCCGCCGCCCGTGCCGAGGGTCCAGGTGCCGGACCCGTCGGTCATCAGGGAGCGGATGACGACACCGAGGTCCGCGGGCCCGTCGCCGCTGATCCACCCGAACGCGCCGGCGTACGTCCCGCGAGGGGTCGACTCGACCTCGCCGATGACCTCCATCGTGCGCAGCTTGGGAGCCCCGGTCATCGACCCGGCCGGGAAGAGCGCGCGCAGCGCGGCGACCGTGGAGACGTCGTCGCGCAGCCGCCCGCGCACCGTCGACACGAGCTGGTGCACCGACTCGTAGGTCTCGACCTGCATCAGCGCCGGCACCTCGACCGACCCCACCTCGCAGACCAGGGACAGGTCGTTGCGGAGCAGGTCGACGATCATCAGGTTCTCGGCGCGGGTCTTGGGGTCGCGCGCGAGCCGCTCGCGGTGGTGCTCGTCCTCCTCGGCGCTCGCCCCGCGCGGGGTCGTCCCCTTGATCGGCTTGGTCTCGAGGTGCCGGTCGGCGGTGACGAGGGCGTACCGCTCCGGCGAGCTCGACAGCAGCCACGCGCGGGCCCCGTCGACGTCGTGCTGGAGGAAGCCGCTGTACGGCGCGGGGTTGAGCTCGCGCAGCCGGAGGTAGGCCGTCACCGGGTCGAGGGCGGACGTGCGGGTCAGGCGGTGGGTGAGGTTGACCTCGTAGGAGTTGCCGGCGTGCAGGTGCTCCTGGACGGTCGCGAACGCGGCGGCGTACGAGCTGGGTGGGGAAGTCCGACGCTTGGAGGCGGTTGCAACCCCCTCCAGGTGACGGACTCCCCGCTCGAGCGGGGAGTCCCCGGAGGGCCCGAGGACGTGCTCGAACACCCGCACCTCCCGCGACCGCATCCAGACGGCGTCGGGGAGGGTCGGGTCGGGGGCGGCGGGGAGGTCGGTGCGGGCGGCGTACCCGAGGTATCCGAACCACTGCTCGCCGGCGACGATCCGGTCCTCGAGGACGGCGAAGACGTCGTCGCCGACGACGGTCGCGGTGCCGCCTGCGTGCAGGGTCACCTCGCGGCGGGCCGCCGACCACGTCAGGGACACGTCGTCCTCGTCGAGCCAGCCGATGATCGAGCGCCGGCCCGACCACTCGCGCGCGCCGCCGCCGTCGAGCCAGAAGCAGCGGGGGTGCTGCGCCGCGACGGACCGGAAGAAGGCGACGGGGTCGTCACTCACGGAGGAAGTTCCTCACGATCGATTCGCCATGCTCCGACAACACCGACTCCGGGTGGAACTGCACGCCCTCGAGCGGCAGCGAGCGGTGGCGGACGCCCATCACCACGCCGTCCTCGCTCCAGGCGGTCGCGACGAGCTCGTCGGGCAGCGTGACCGCTCCGAGCGAGTGGTAGCGCACCGCGGCGAAACCCTGGGGCAGCCCGTCGAACACACCCTCGCCGTCATGGCGTACCGCGGCCACGTCACCGTGCGCCGGGGGCAGCCGCCGCACCGTGCCGCCGTACGCCGTCACCAGCCCCTGCATGCCCAGGCAGACGCCCAGCACGGGGCGGGTACCGGCCCGCAGCACCTCCGGCCCGACGGCGAAGTCCGCGCTGGTGTCGGGGTGCCCGGGGCCGGGCGACAGGACGACGTGCGAGTGCCGGAGGACCTCCTCGACCGTCACCTCGTCGTGCTGGACCACGCGCGGCAGCGCGCCGGTCACCGACGCGACGAGGTGCACCAGGTTCCACGTGTAGGAGTCGTGGTGGTCGACCACGATCACGTCCGGCTGCACGCAGCGACAGTAGTGGTCCCCGGGCTACTGCCGCACCGCGCGGCAGTCCTCCGCCACGGGTTGGTCGCCGACCTCCCGGCAGCCGTCGAAGGCGGTGAGCTTGGCCATCAGCGCCGCGACCTCCGGGGCCTTCTTCTTGTCGGCGAAGGTGTTGCGCTTCTCGAACCGGTCGCGCTTGTAGGAGTAGTACTCGTAGCCCCACCTGACCTTGCCGGGCCGCGGGTCGAGGTCGAACCTCGCGAGCAGCGCCGTCCGGCTCCGCACCGCGGTGAAGGACGGGATCCGGTCGAGCTCCGTTCCGCCGTACGCCGCGTCCGGGTCGTTGCCGGTGAGCGTCTGCTGCGTGTGCTCGAGGAAGGCGTGGGACTGCCGTACCAGGGCGGGGTCGGCCAGGGTCGGCACGAGGGAGAGCCCACTGCGGTAGGGCGCCGGCGCGAGCCCGGCGAGCTCCTCGAAGGTCGGCGCGAGGTCGATGTTGCTCGTGACCTCGCGACGCTTGCCTGGCACCACCCCGGGCCCGGTGACCAGCAGCGGCACGCGGACGTCGGTGTCGTACGGCGTCCCCTTGCCGCGGCCCATGCCGTTCTGGCCGAGGTGGAAGCCGTTGTCGGAGGTGAGCACGACGTAGGTCTCGGGACCGACGCTCCGGAGGATCCGCTTCACGAGCCGGTCGGCCGACTGCGCCATCCGTGCCCGGTCGCGCAGGTCGCGGACGGCGACCGCGGCGGGCAGCGTGCGGGCGGTGTTCCACGCGCGGGCACGCTTGCCGTTGGCGAGGCGCGGCCGGTTGTCCCTGCGGTCGTCTCCGAAGCCCGGGAGGTCGTCGACGGTCAGCTTGCGGCACGCCACGCGGCCACAGCTGCGCGTGCCCGTCCGGTCACGGAACATCGGCGGGAAGAGCGGGTCGCCGGCGTAGTGGCCCTCGGGGTTGACGCGGTTGTGCGGCGCGTAGAGCGCCACCTCGAGGAAGTAGGGCGCCCCGGTCGCCTCGTTGGCGGCGACGAAGTCCGTCGCCAGGTCGCCGATCACCGCGCCGGCGTACGCCTTGTCCTTGGCCGAGTTGCTCGCGCTCGCCGGGGGTGCCGGGTGCTGGGTGAGGCTCAGCCGCCCGTCGGCGATCGACGTGCTGGCGAAGTCCCAGCCGTCGTAGGCGGAGCCGAAGACGGTGTTGAACGTCGTCCAGCCCGGGACGACCGGCGGGAGCGCGCGGCCGGGCGACCACTCGTACTCGTTGAGGAACTTGCCGACGAAGCCCGTCTGGTAGCCGGCCTCCTGGAGCCGCACGTTGAACGCGCGCTCGGGGTTGCCGTTGACGTCGAAGGCGGGCCAGCCGCCGAGCTTCGACTCGCCCTTGTTGGACGTGTTGGTGTGCACGCCCGTCTGGTGCGGGTACTGCCCGGTGAAGAAGCTCGACCGCGACACGCAGCACAGCGAGTCGGTGACGAACGAGTGCGGGTAGCTCGCCCCCGCCTTCCGCATCCGCTGCACCGACCGCATCGTCTGGACGAGGTCCATCGAGAAGTCGTCGAGCATCACCACGACGATGTTGGGCCGCTCGTCCCGAGCCGCTGCCGGCCGGATCTCCGCGACCCCGGGACCCTCGCTCGTCGCCTGTCGCGGCTCGTCGGCTGCCCCCGGCGGGGTGTCGTACGACCCGCCCGTCGCGCCGCATGCCATCAGTGCGAACAGGCACGCGCCTGCCCACGCTCCCTTGAAGTACCCCACTGCTCCCCCGCCTGTCCCGTGATGGCTACCTAGGGTGACGTCCCACGCCACCGATTCGTTGCCTGCCACGCCGAACTAATGTCTACACGTTCACTCGACTTTAGGCGCACCCACCCCTCTATCTGAGGACGTCGTGAACGGAAAAGCCGACGATGGACGACCACGACGTCCTCAGGTATCGCGGATGGGGTCAGGCGAGGAGGTCGCGCACCGCCGTGTGGAGCAGGTCGTAGCCGTTCTCGGTGAGGATCGACTCGGCGTGGAACTGGATGCCACGGAAGTGCGGGCCGACGAGGGCGTGGATGTCCCCGGTCGCCTCGTCGGCCTCCACGCGTACGCCGTCGGGCGGGGACGCGCCGACCGGCACCCGGCCGACGAAGGTGTTGTAGAAGCCCACCCGCTCGGTGCGACCGTCCAGCCGGACCGGCGACTGGGTGCCCTGGAAGACCACGTCCTTGTAGCCGAGGTCGAGGCCGAGCCGCTGGCACAGCGTCTGGTGGCCCAGGCACACCG
>DATIAJ010000295.1:0-5800 GCA_035458105.1 Nocardioides sp.
CTCAACCGCGGGCTCGTGTCAGACCCCGCCGCCCCGTTCGGCGGCACCAAGCAGAGCGGGCTCGGCCGCGAGGGCAGCACCGAGGGGCTCCTCGAGTTCCTGGAGGCCCAGTACGTCGCCACCTCCTGGTGAGCGTGGCGAACGACCCACCAGCACCGTCACCAGCAGCACCCTCCAGCACCACCCGGTCACAATCCCCGAGCAGGAAGCAGGAAGCAGATGCGGTACCTACAGCGAGCGGGACGCAGGTCCCTCCCCGGCCGGCCGGTACGCCTGGCCACGGCCGCCATCCTGGTGGCGTCGGCCCTGGCGGCCTGTGGCGGCGGTGACGACGACGGCGGCGGCAGCGCGGAGGCAGCGAGCGGTCCCGAGGCGCCCGCCACGATCCCCGAGCTGACCGACGACCCCCTGACGCTCAGCTTCATCTGGTTCGAGTGGCCGCCGGCCCAGGCGCTGGAGGACTTCGCCAACGCGGAGTACACCAAGGAGCGGCCCAACGTGACCATCGAGGTGAACACGGTCCCCAACGCCAACTGGCACGACGCGATGTTCACCCAGTTCGCCGCGCGACAGACCGACTTCGACATCCCGATCCTGGACTCCCAGCACATCGGCGAGGCGGTCACCAACGGCAACATCCTCGACATCACCGACTTCGTCGACGAGAACATCGACGTCGACGCCTACGACCCCTACCTCCTGGCCGCCTACGGCCAGTACCCGCAGGCCGAGACCGGCCAGCGCGACGAGGACGCCAGCCTGTACGGCCTGCCGCTGCTCGGTGACACCTGGACGATGATCTACCGCAAGGACCTCATCGGCGACGAGCCGCCGGAGACCTGGGACGAGATGATCGACGCCGCCCAGAAGTGCCAGGACGAGAACCCCGGCGTGAGCGGTCTGGCCTTCCACCAGGCCAACGGCTCCGACGCGGCCGCCGTCACCTACAACACGGTCAACGGTGTCTACGGCGGCAACCTCTGGGACTCCGAGGACAAGACGATCGAGGGCGTCATCAACGACGAGGCCGGCCAGAAGGCCATGGACGTCCTGGTCAACGAGATGAAGCCGCTGACCGCCAAGGGCTCGGGCAACTGGTTCATCGACGAGGTCAACGCCGCGGTCGCGCAGGGCAAGGCCTGCATCGCGTTCCAGTGGATCGCCGCCGCCGGCGGCCTGGTCGACCCCGCACAGTCGACGCTCGGCGAGACCGAGGACGAGATCCTCGACAAGCTCGGCTTCGCCACCCTGCCCACGCAGGAGGCCGACGTCGTACCCCTCGGCGGGATGGGCATGCACATCTCCGCCTACGCCCCCGCGGAGCGTCAGGCCGAGGCGCTCAACTTCATGAAGTGGTTCGAGCAGGAGGACATCCAGAAGAAGTGGGCCGCGGCCGGCGGAGTGCCTGCGCGCACCGACGCGCTCGAGTCCCCGGAGTTCCTCGAGGCCGGGCCCTTCAACCAGGTGTACGCCGACTCGGTGTCCCGCATGCGCGACATGTGGAACGTGCCCGAGTACGCCCAGCTGATCGACATCGAGAACACCAACGTCAACGCCGCCCTCAACGGGGCCAAGGACCCCGAGGAGGCGCTCGACGACATCGCCGAGCAGCAGCAGCAGGTGCTCGACTCCAGCGGCGGCGGGCTGTGAGTCGACGGCCATGACCACCACGACCGACCACCCGGTGCAGGAGGCGTCCGCGACCTCGCCGCCTGCACCGGGGCGGTCCCCCCGCCTCACCGACCGCCGGCTCGCCCTGCTGTTCATCTCGCCGGCGATGCTGCTCCTGCTGACGATGTCGGTGTTCCCGCTGCTGTGGGCGCTCTACCTGTCCTTCACCGACTACTCCGCCACGCGCGCCGCGCCGGCCGACTTCGTCGGGTTCGAGAACTACACCACCGTCCTCACGTCCCCGGAGGTCTGGCAACGGGCCCTCACGACTCTGGTCTACGTCACCGGGGCCGTGGCGCTCCAGACCGTGCTGGGCTTCGGCATCGCCTACCTCATCTCGCGGCGGACCCGCGGACGAGGGGTGCTGACCACCCTGTTCCTGGTGCCGATGATGCTGTCGCCGGTCGTGGTCGGCCTGTTCTGGAAGTTCATGCTCGACGCCCAGTTCGGGGTCATCAACTCGATGCTCGGCTCGCTCGGCCTCGGGCAGGTGGAGTGGCTCACCCGGCAGCGGACGGCCTTGTTCTCGCTGATCGTGGTCGACACGTGGCAGTGGACGCCGTTCATCATGCTCATCGCGCTCGCCGGCCTCACCGCGGTCCCGAAGTACCTCTACGAGGCCGCGTCCATCGACCGCGCGTCGGAGTGGTTCCGCTTCCGCCACATCACGCTGCCGCTGGTGTGGCCGCTGCTCCTGATCGCCGTCATGTTCCGCGCGATCGAGGCATTCCGGCTGTTCGACCTGGTCTACATCCTCACCAGCGGGGGGCCCGGGGTCTCCACCGAGACGTTGTCGTTCCACGTCTACAAGGTCGCGTTCCTCGGCTTCAACACCGGCCTCGCGTCGGCGTACGGGATCCTCATGGTCCTCGTCGTCATCGTCCTCGCGCAGTTCTACCTGCGCTACCTGAACAAGCTCAAGGAGGGGTGATGGCCATCTCCATCGACGAGGCCGTGCCCGGCCCCGCCACGGACGACGCGCCGCAGCAGCGTCGCGGCGGTGGTCGGGGCCGGATGGTGGTCGAGGTCCTGCTCCTCACCGCGCTGGCGGTGGCCATGCTCTTCCCGGTGCTGTGGATGCTCGAGACGTCCATCAAGGAGAACCGCGACGTCTACGCCGTCCCCGCGAAGTTCTTCGGCTTCGACATCACGCTGGACCACTACAAGGACGTGTTCGTCGCCCCGGGCGGCGGCCAGTCGGACCTTTCCGGGTCGCTCCTCAACTCGGTGATCGTCGCGGGCGCGTCCACCGTCCTCGCCACGGTCCTGGGCGTCCCGGCGGCCTGGGCGTACTCGCGCTTCACCCTCAAGGCGAAGAAGGACCAGCTCTTCTTCATCCTCTCGACGCGCTTCATGCCTCCGGTCGTCGTGGTGATCCCGATCTTCCTCATGTACCGCACGCTGGGGCTGATCGACACCAAGCTCGGCCTGGTCCTCATCTATGCCGCGTTCAACGTGCCGTTCACGATCTGGATGATGAAGGGCTTCGTGGACGAGGTGCCGGCCGAGTACGAGGACGCCGCGATGCTCGACGGCTACACCCGCTTCCAGGCGTTCTGGCGCGTCACCCTGCCGCTGCTCGTGCCGGGCATCGCCGCGACCGCTGTCTTCGCCCTGATCTTCTCGTGGAACGAGTTCGTCTTCGCCATCTTCCTCACCTCCAGCCAGGAGGTGCGCACCGCACCACCCGCCATCGCCGGCCTGATCGGCGGCACCACCGTCGACTGGGGCCTGGTTGCGGCGTCCGCGGTGGTGTTCGCGCTGCCGGTGCTGGTGTTCGCCTACCTCGTGCGCAAGCATCTCGTTGCCGGCGTGACCCTCGGGGCGGTGCGACGCTGATGGCCGGCATCGAGGTGACCTCACTGCACAAGCGCTACCCCGACGGCACCGTCGCGGTGGAGCACGTGGACCTGTCGATCGGTGACGGCGAGCTGTTCGTGATGCTCGGCCCGTCGGGCTGCGGCAAGACGACCACCCTGCGCGCGATGGCCGGCCTGGAGCGGCAGACCTCCGGTGACATCCGCATCGGCGACACGGTCGTCAACGACCTGCCGCCGGCTGAGCGCGACATCGCCATGGTCTTCCAGTTCTACGCGCTCTACCCGCACCTCAGGACCCGCGACAACCTCGCCTTCCCGCTCCGAGCCGAGGGCAAGCCCGAGAAGGAGGTCAGGGAGCGGGTCGACGAGGCGGCCCGGATGATGCGGCTCGAGCCGCTGCTCGACCGCCGACCCTCCCGCCTGTCCGGCGGGGAGCAGCAGCGCGTCGCGCTGGCGCGGGCGCTGGTGCGCCGACCGCGCGCGTTCCTGATGGACGAGCCCCTCACCAACCTCGACGCGGAGCTGCGCGCCGACATGCGCACCGAGATCAAGCACCTCCAGGCCCAGCTCGGGACCACGATGGTCTACGTGACCCACGACCAGGTCGAGGCGATGTCGCTCGGGCACCGGATCGCGATCCTCAACAAGGGTCGCGTCGAGCAGGTCGGCACCCCGCTCGAGGTCTACGACCGGCCCGCCAGCCTGTTCTGCGCCGCCTTCATCGGCTCGCCGCCGATGAACCTGATCGAGGTGCAGGTGGCCGAGGGCGCCCTCCGCGGCCCCGGTGGCCTGGTCCTCACCCCGCCCGACGGCCTGCCGCGCGACCGCTCGCTCGTCGCCGGCGTACGACCGGAGGCGCTCGAGGTCACCGCGCCCGGCGCCGAACGGACCGTCCCGGCTCGCGTCGTCTCCGCCGAGGCGCTGGGCGACGAGATCATCTACGTCGTCGACCACGGCGGGCACGACGTACGGGTCCGGATGCCACCGACCGTCCGTTTCGCCGCCGACGAGCAGGTCGGGCTGCGCCATGCCGGCGGGACCCCGCCGGTCTACGACACGAGCACGGAAGAGCTGGTGGCCTGATGGGAACCGTGGCAGCGCACGGGATGCGCAAGTCGTTCGGCGACGTGCAGGCCCTCGACGGGGTCACCCTCGACGTGCCGGACGGCTCGTTCTTCGTGGTGCTCGGTCCGTCCGGGGCGGGCAAGACGACGACCCTGCGGGCGATCGCCGGCCTGGAGAAGCTCGACGCGGGCTCGGTGCACCTCGACGGCAGGGACGCGACGGCCGACACCCCGGCCGCCCGCGACCTCGCCATGGTCTTCCAGAGCTATGCGCTCTACCCGCGGCGCACGGCGTACGACAACATCGCCTCGCCGCTGCGGGCCCGCAAGGTGTCCTCGAGCGACATCGCCGCGGCGGTCGAGCAGGTCGCGGCACTGCTGCACATCGAGCGGTTGCTGGAGCGGCGGCCGGCCCAGATGTCGGGTGGCGAGATGCAGCGGGTCGCGCTGGCCCGGGCCCTCGTCCGTCGACCGCGCGCCTTCCTCATGGACGAGCCGCTGACCAACCTCGACCTCAAGCTGCGCGTGGAGATGCGCACCGAGCTCACCCGCATCCACCGCACGCTCGGCGGCACCTTCGTCTACGTGACCAACGACCAGGTGGAGGCGCTGTCCATGGCCGACCGCATCGCGGTGCTGCGCGAGGGACGGGTGCAGCAGGTCGGCACACCGACCGAGGTCTACGAACGACCCGCCAACCAGTGGGTCGCCGGCTTCGTCGGCAGCCCCCGCATCAGCCTGCTCGCGTGCCGGGCGGAGGGAGACCGGCTCGTCGGCGAGCAGGGCTGGTCCCTGCCGCGACCCCGGTGGACCACTGCTGAGGACGGGCGGCCGCTGCTCCTCGGCCTCCGGGCCGAGGACGTGTCGGTCGAGGAGCGCGGCGACGCTGCGCTGCCTGGCGAGCTCTACGGCCTGGAGCCGCTGGGCGACCGCACCGTCGTCGACGTCAAGGTGGGCTCGGAGATGGTGAAGGTCAAGGCCAGGCCGACCGTCTCGGGCACGCCGGGGGAGCGGGTGTCGGTCACGGTCGACCTCGACCGCGCCCACATCTTCGACGCCGGCACCGGGCTGGCGCTGTCCACCTCGGGGCGGTAGCAGACTGCTCTGCTCGGCCTCCTCGGATCAGGGTGCCCCGGGGAGGGCGAGCAGGGTGTCGACGGCGGCGAGGAACTCGCGCCGGTTGAACGGCTTGGGCAGGAAGTGCCGGTGCTCGTCGCCCACGTCGAGGTCTCCCGACATGATCAG
>DATIAJ010000296.1:0-3014 GCA_035458105.1 Nocardioides sp.
CCGGTGACCGAGTGGGCGAGGACGAAGGCGGCCTCCGACGTCGGCCGCGCGACCTCGAGCAGGTCGTCGACGCTGACGCCGCTGAAGGTCATGTCGAACTTCGACCACGTGGTGACGCAGTGGATGTCACCGAAGTAGGTCGAGCCCGGGAGGGCGTGCAGCTCCCGCCAGGTCCACGTGTGCGGCGCCTCGACGAGGCCGTCGACGCTGAACGTCCAGTCCTCCTCCGACCGGTGCGGCGTCGCCTCGGCGCTCAGCACCGGCCACGACGAGCCGGTGTCGTACTGCCCGGGTGGCAGCCGGCCGCGTTCCGGCTCGGGGCGGCGGCGGTGGAACCCTCGGGTGACAGGCATCGCGTGCTCCTGGGACTCGGCTCGTGCACGAGGCGGACCAGGCCAGTCTGCCGTGGGATGCGCCCGCGGCCCAGCGCTACGGTCGTCCCGTGAGCGACTTCCAGCGGATCCTCGTGGTCAGCACGCAGGCCGACGCTGCCGAGGTCGCGCGGGTGCGAGCCGGGATCGGGTCGTCCGCGGTCGTCCTCACGGCTCCGACCGCCGACGGCAAGCGCATCGTCCAGGGCCTGGGGCACACCGCCCACCCCGAGACGGTGCTGGCGCCGGTGCGCTTCCCCGACGTCGACCGCGGGCACCGGCTCGACGAGGTCGTACGACGCCACGCCGTGGCCGACCGCTTCCGCGATGTCGTCGTGGTGGCCGACCCTGCCACGATCACCCTGCTGCTCCGGGTGCTCGCCCCCGACCAGCTGCCCGCCTCGGGGCCGGTGACCGAGGTCGGGCTGCCCCGAGGCTCGCGACCGGTCCCGCTGGGCCGGGCCGCCGGGGGCGGTGTCGCCCTTGCGCTGCTGGTCGGCCTGCTGTCGGCCGCGGTGCCGGTGTGGGTGCTGCCGACCCTGGCGGCGGTGGCCGGGTTGGTGCTCCTGGCCGTGCCCGGGCGCCGGTGGCTCGGCCAGTCGGTGCTGATCGCGGTCGCGGTGGCGCTCGTGGTCTCGCTGCTCGCGATCGCAGGGTCGGCGAGGTTCCCCGGCGCCTGGTGACCGGACGCGCCGCGGGCGTCAGGCGGGAGCGCCTGGTGGCGCCAGGGCGGGCGTACGGCGCAGCACCACGACCATCGCGCAGACGGTGAGCAGGAGCGCGGAGGCGAGGGCGACCACGCCGGGCCAGCCGGCGTGGCTCCAGGCCGCGCTGCCGAGGTTGCCGAACACCGACGCCCCCACGTAGTAGGCGAAGAGGTAGAACGCCGCGGCCTGCCCGGTGCGTACGCCGGCCAGGTGGGCGCGCGCGGTGACCCAGCCGCTGGCCAGGCCGTGGATGCAGAAGAAGCCGACGGTGAGGGCCGCCATCCCGAGGACGACGACCGGCAGCGTGTCCGCCAGCGTCAGCCATACCCCCGCCAGCGCGAAGGCGCAGCCGACCGGGATGGTGGCGCGGCGGCCGATGCGGTCCGCGATCCGCCCGGACGCGGCCGAGCTCACCGAGCCGAGGGCGTAGACGAGGTAGACCAGGCTGATCGTCCCGACGGAGAGACCGTAGGGCGCCGAGCTGAGCCGGAAGCCGAGCGCGTTGAAGACCGCGACCATCGTGCCGATCCCGCAAGCACCCAGGACGTACAGCGCCACGAGCGCCCGGTCGCGCACCGCCGCGCGGGCACCGCCGAGCACCGATCGCACGTCGGCCGGACGCCGGACGAAGTGCCGTGACGCCGGCAGCAGCCAGGCGACGAGCGCGGCGCACGCGAGGGCGGCGAGCGCGGCGGCGGCCAGGCCCCACCGCCAGCCCGCGGCGTCGGCGACCGGCGCGGTCACGACCCGGCCTGCCATGCCGCCGAGGGCGGTTCCGGCGATGTAGAGGCCGAACGCGCGTCCGTGGGCGGAGGGGTGCAGCTCCTCGCGGAGGTACGCCGTCGCCACTGCGGGCAGCCCGGCCAGCGTCACGCCCTGGAGCATCCGCAGCCCGAGGAGGGACTCCCACGTCGGCGCCAGCGCGGACAGGACCGCGACGACGGCCGCCGACCAGAGCGCGAGGTGGATCAGCGGCGTGCGCCCGACCGCCTCCGAGACGGGTCCGGCGACGAGCAGGGCGACGGCCAGCGTCGCGGTCGTCAGCGACATCGCGAGCGTCGCGCGGGTGGGGGAGACGGCGAAGGCCTCGACCAGCTCGGGCAGCAGCGCCTGGACGTCGTACAGCAGCACGAACGTGGCCATCCCGGCGAGGAACACCGCCACCATCACCCGCCGGTAGCCGGCGGTGCCCGGACGGTACGGCGCGGGGCCGGCGTCGAGGGACGGGAGCTGGGCGGTGGGCATCCGTCGATGGTGCGCCGTCACGTGCGATACGTCCAATGTCGATCGAGGGGCGATCCCATACGTGGGGCGTATGATGTCCGGATGATGCTCCGCGACCTGGCGTGGCTCCTGCAGCTCGGCGAGACGGGCCACGTCACCGACGCGGCCGTTGCGCTCGGCACGAGCCAGCCCACCCTGTCGCGGTCGCTGGCGCGGATCGAGGCGGAGCTCGGGGTGCGGGTCTTCGAACGGACGCCGACCGGGGTCGAGGTCACGCCGGACGGCCGGGTCGTCCTCGACGCCGCCCGCGACCTCGTCGTACGCCACGAGCAGCTGCGCGCCGACCTGGCCAACCGGCTGGACCCGGACACCGGCATCGTGCGGCTCGCCTTCCTGGACTCGATGGCCACCACGCTCGTGCCGAAGCTGCTGCGGGCCTTCCACGCCGAGGCGCCCGGGGTGAAGGTGGCGCTGAGCCAGGAGCCCGCCCACGACATCCGCAGCGACCTCGACCGGGGGGCCGTCGAGCTCGGACTCACCATGGACCGCGCCGCCGACCTCGGGTGGCTGCCGGTGCAGCGGGAGCGGCTCGTCGTGGTGGTGCCGCCGACCCACCGGTTCAGCGACCGGTCACGCGTCGACCTCGCCGACCTGGCCGACGACGAGCTGGTCACGACCCCGCCGGGCTTCGGTCACAGCGCGCTGGTGCACG
>DATIAJ010000297.1:0-5342 GCA_035458105.1 Nocardioides sp.
CGCGTCGCCGGGGTTGCCGTCGCTGAAGGCGTCGACGTCGATCTCCCCGTCCTCGTCGGTGGTGCGGGTGCCGGTGAGCAGCGACGTGTCGCCGCGGGTCAGCTCGACCTCCCACTCCTCGCCGGGTCCTGCCGACTGCAGCTCGGCGCTCACCTCGGTGCCGCCGTCCTCGGCCTCGGCGCTGAGCTCCCAGGTAGCGCCGCCGCAGGTGCCGCGCTCGGTCGTCTGGGCCTCGACCGCGTTGCCGACGGCCCACCAGGACCCGAGACCGACCACGACCGCCGCGGCCGCGACGCCCCCGATGACTGCCTTCTTCTTCTGCACGATTCCTCCTCGTCGTCCGACGCCGGGTGCGGCATCGTGCAAGGAGGTTCGCGCGAGCGCGGCTAACCGCGCTCCAGCCGGCCGTTAAGGGCAGGCAAAGGCCTACTCGCGCCTCAGGAGACGGGGACGTCCCTGTCGATCTCCGCCAGCCAGGCGGTGCCCTTCGCGTCGCTGGGCATCCGCCAGTCGCCGCGCGGGCTCATCGTGCCGCTGGGGCTGACCTTGGGGCCGTTGGGCAGCGCGGAACGCTTGAACTGGTTGGCGAAGAACCGCTTGACGAAGACCTGCAGCCAGGTGCGGACCTCCTCCAACGAGTACGCCACCCGCGCGTCCTCGGGGAACCCGGGCGGCCACTCCCCCGCCTCGAGGTCCTTCCAGGCGTGCCAGGCGAGGAAAGCGATCTTGCGCGGCCGGAAGCCGTGCCGCACCACGAGGGCGAGCGTGAAGTCCTGCAGGTTGTAGGGCCCGACGGTGTCCTGCGTGGCCTGCGGCTTCTTGCCCTCCTCGACGGGGATCAGCTCGGGTGTGATCTCCAGCTCGAGGATCTCGCCCAGCAGCCGTCCCACGGCCTCGTCGAACTCCCCGTGGCTGATCACCCAGCGGATCAGGTGCTGCACGAGCGTCTTCGGGACGCCGGCGTTGACGGTGTAGTGCGACATCTGGTCGCCGACGCCGTACGTGCACCAGCCGAGCGCGAGCTCGGAGAGGTCACCGGTCCCGACGACGATGCCGCCGCGCTGGTTGGCGAGGCGGAACAGGTAGTCGTAGCGCAAGCCGGCCTGGACGTTCTCGAAGGTGACGTCGTAGACCTTCTCACCGCGGCCGTAGGGGTGGCCGAGGTCCGTCAGCATCTGCTCGGCCGCCGGCCGGATGTCGAGCTCCTCGAACGTCACCCCGAGTGCCTGCGAGAGCCGGGTGGCGTACGACTTGGTGGTCTCCCCCGTCGCGAAACCGGGCATCGTGAAGGCCAGCACGTCGCTGCGCGGACGACCGAGCCGGTCCATCGCCTTGCAGGCGACGATCAGCGCGTGGGTCGAGTCGAGGCCGCCGCTCACGCCGATCACCGCCTTGGGCGTGCCGATCGCGCTGAGCCGCTGCTCGAGGCCGGAGACCTGGATGTTGTAGGCCTCGTAGCAGTCGAGGGCGAGGCGCTCGGGGTCGTCGGGGACGAACGGGTAGCGGTCGACCTTGCGCAGCAGGCCGATGTCGTCGGTCGGCGGCTCGAGCTCCCACTCGACGGTGCGGAAGCGGTTGACCCGCTCGTGGTGCGTACGACGGTTGTCGTCGAAGGTGACCTGCCGCATCCGCTCCTGGCGCACCAGGTCGAGGTCGACGTCGACGACGGTGCGCCGCGGCCCGTCGGGGAAGCGCTCGCTCTCGCCGAGCAGGGACCCGCACTCGTAGACCATCGTCTGGCCGTCCCAGCTCAGGTCCGTCGTCGATTCCCCCTGCCCGGCCGCGGCATAGACGTACGCCGCCGAGCACCGCGAGCTGGCGCTGCGGGCGAGCAGCTTGCGGTCCTCCGCGCGCGCGATGGTGATCGGTGAGCCGCTGAGGTTGGCGAGCACCGTGGCCCCCGCGAGCGCGGCTTCGGCGCTCGGCGGGACCGGCACCCACATGTCCTCGCACACCTCGACGTGCAGGTCCAGCCCGGGGACGTCGAGACAGCGGAAGATCAGGTCGGGCCCGAACCGGACGTCCTGGCCGGCGACGGAGATCCACTCCAGCTCGCGGTCGTCGCCGGGGGCGAACCACCGGCGCTCGTAGAACTCGCGGTAGTTGGGCAGGTAGGACTTCGGGGCGACGCCGAGGATCGAGCCGCGGTGGATGACGACGGCGGCGTTGAAGACCCGGTTGCCGTGCACGACCGGTGCCCCGACGACCAGCACCGTCATCAGGTCGGCGCTCGCCGCGACGATCTCGGCGATGGCCTCCTCCACCGTCGCGAGCAGCGTGTCCTGCAGGAAGAGGTCGTCCACCGAGTAGCCGGTCAGGCACAGCTCGGGGAACACCGCGACCGCGACCGAGTCGTCGTGGCACGCCCGCGCCTGCTCGAGCACGACGGCTGCGTTGGCGACGGGATCGGCGAGGTGCACCGGCAGGGTCACTGCCGCGATCCGGGCGAAGCCCTGGGCGTAGGCCGAGTAGAAGTCCACGCGGTCACTCTAGGGAAGCGGCGGGCCGAAACTCGCTGGACCGCCCCCGGGCGGGCGGGCGATCCTGCCCCATGGCCCTCGACATCGCCCCGTGCGTCAGCGACGCCGACCTCGAGGAGTGGCGCCGCGTGCGGATCGCGGTGATTCCCTACGAGCGCACCCAGTCCGTCGCCGAGATCAGGGCGGACGAGACGCCGGAGCGGCTGCTCGTCCTGGCGCGTGAGGACGGCGTGGCCGTCGGCTCCGGGATGGCCAACCGCTCGGAGATCGGCAAGGCCGGCTCGGTGATCCCGCGCGTGCTCCCCGAGCACCGGCGCCGCGGCCACGGCACCGCCCTGCTGCGCCGGCTGGTCGACCACGTCGCCGACCTGGGCTTCGAGACGGTGCGCGCCGGTGCCGACGACGAGGGCTCGCTCGCTTTCGCCAGCCGGTTCGGATTCGAGGAGGTCAACCGCGAGGTCGAGCAGACCTACCGGATCACCGGCCCCGTCGAACCGACGCCGACGCCCGACGGCATCGAGGTCGTCACCGCCGAGGAACGGCCGGGACTCTGGGAGGGCGCCTACGACGGCTTCGGCCTGCAGGCGCTCGCCGGCTTCGCCGTGGACGCCCCGCTCGAGGTCACCCCGGACGGCTGGGTGCGGTCGTGGCTGGGCGACCCGATGTTCCTCGCCCTCCACGACGGCGAGGTCGTGGGGTGCGCCGGGCTGGGGCTGGACCCCGATCAGCCGACGCGCGCCGAGAACGCCCTCACCGCCGTACGACGCGACTGGCGCGGCCGCGGTCTCGCGATCCACCTCAAGCTGGTCACGCTGGCCTGGGCCGCGGAGCACGGCATCGAGGAGGTCTACACCTGGACCCAGGACGGCAACGCCGCGATGCGCGCCCTCAACACCCGTCTCGGCTACGACACGACCATGGTCGGCATCCAGCTCGCCCGGCCTCTCGCCGGCCTGTTCGACCACCGCTGACCTTTACCCGGCCCATCGGTCGGCCCTAGCGTCGACCGCGTGCGCCAGAGCCTCCGCAGCACCCGCCTGTCCCCGTACGTCGCGGCCCTCCTCGTCACCGGCGCCCTCGCCGGCGGCCTGCTGACCAGCGCGCCGCCGTCCCCGGCTGCCGGGGATGCTGCCGGCCACCGGGAGGCGCGGGCGCCGCAGCTGCGCGTCCGCACGGTTGCGCGCGGCCTGCAGCACGCGTGGGACGTCCAGCAGGCCGGCGGCGGTCGGCTGGTCGTCTCCGAGCGCGACCGCGCCCGCGTGAGCGTCGTACGCAACGGCAAGCGGCGCACCCTGGCCGACCTGTCGAGGCTGGTGTGGGTGTCCGGCGAGACCGGGCTCATGTCGCTCGCGGTCGACCCCGGCTCGCGGACGCTGTGGGCGTGCCACGGCAGCGCGAGGGGCGGCACCCACGTGCAGGTCAGCCGCTGGCGCGTCGACCCGAGGTGGACCCGGCTCAGCAGCCGGCGCACGCTCCTGACCGGCCTGCCCTCGACCTCGGGCCGCCACGGCGGCTGCCGGCTGATGCTCGACCGCGGCAGCGACGCCCTGTTCGTCGGCACCGGCGACGCCGCCGTCGGCACCAACCCGCGCACCCTCGACTCGCTCGGCGGCAAGGTCCTGCGCGTCCACCGGCGCACCGGTGCGCCGATGCCCGGCAACCCCTTCGCCGGCGCGAGCAGCGCGCGCCGGTTCGTGTGGACCTACGGCCACCGCAACGTGCAGGGCCTGGCCCAGCGCGACGACGGCTCGGTGTGGTCGGTCGAGCACGGCAGCTACCGCGACGACGAGGTGAACCTGCTGGTCGCCGGCGGCGACTACGGCTGGAACCCCGTCCCGGGCTACGACGAGTCGGTCCCGATGACCGACCAGTCGCTGCCGGGCGAGCAGCAGGACGCGGCCTGGTCCTCCGGCACCCCCACGATCGCCACCTCCGGCGCCGCATGGGTGCGTGGCCCGCAGTGGGGCGCGCTCGACGGCACGCTCGCCGTCGCGGCACTGAAGGGTTCCGAGGTGCTGTTCCTGCGGTTCGACGCCGACGGCGGGCTGGTGTCGGTCGCTCGTCCGCCCCGGCTGCAGCGGCTCGGCCGGCTCCGGTCGATCACCGCGGCCCGCGACGGCGACCTGCTCGTCACCACCGACAACGGCGCGGGCGACCGCGTCGTACGGGTGTCGCCGCGCTGACGTGACCGTCGCCACAGCGCCGTACCCGCCGGTCGCGACTAGCCTGAGAAGCGGTCCGTGGACTCCATCAGGGAGCCGCGAGATGACGAGGAGCGAGCATGGCTGAAGAGACTGCCCCCTACGGTTCCGGTCCGAGCGCCCCGGCTGCGCCGGTGAAGCGGGTCCGCACCCATCACCTGCGTGAGATGAAGGAGCGGGGCGAGAAGATCACCATGCTGACGGCGTACGACATGTACACCGCTGCGACGTTCGACGAGGCCGGCATCGACCTGCTGCTGGTCGGCGACTCGGCCAGCAACAACGTCCTCGGCAACGAGACCTCCCTCCCGGTCACGGTCGACGAACTGCTGCCCCTCACCCGCGCGGTGGCGCGCTCGGTGAAGCGCGCGATGGTCGTCGGCGACCTGCCGTTCGGCAGCTACCAGGCCTCACCGGAGCAGGGCTACCTCACCGCCGTCCGCTTCATGAAGGAGGCCGGTGCCCACTCGGTCAAGCTCGAGGGTGGCGCCGAGATGGCCCCCGTCATCGAGAAGTGCACCCGGGGCGGCATCCCCGTCATGGCGCACATCGGCTTCACGCCGCAGTCCGAGCACACGCTCGGCGGCTACCGCGTCCAGGGGCGCGGCGACGCGAGCGACCGCGTCATCGCCGACGCGCGCGCCGTGCAGGAGGCAGGCGC
>DATIAJ010000298.1:0-2441 GCA_035458105.1 Nocardioides sp.
GCGACCCGGCAGGGTCGTGCCGTCGTCGAGGGTGACCGTCGACGTCGTGTCGTGGAACGAACGGTAGGAGAAGCCCTCGGGAAGGTGCAGGCGGATCGTGCCGTCGCGAAGGTCGGGGACGGGTCGCAGACCGCGGAACGCTGGAGCGCCGAGGGCGCCCGCTGGGGCGGCGACGAAGCCCTGGAACGGTCCCCCGAGCACGGCTCCCCCCGCGATGGCGGCGGTTCCCGTGAGGACGGTGCGGCGTTGGAGGGACATCACTGGCTCCTTGCGTGGGTGTGGCCTGACCGGATCCACCGTAGGGCGGTGCCCGGGCCCGTGGCGAGATCCGTGGCGGACGAAAGTAGGGCCGAAGACTCCCCCGGCGCCGGGCTCAACCACCCGATCGAGCCATGTACGCGGGTGTGGCCGGCGTCCTACCGTGGCAGGTGGCCACCGCGCGGAGCCCCGGCCAGGCGCATGACAAGGATCCGACATGACGACGACGTGGCGACGACGCATCCGGCTGGTGGCAGTGCTGGGGGCACTCGGTGCCCTCCTCCTCGGCGGGCAGGCCGTGGCCGCTCCGGGTGGCAACACCTGGACCTCGGCCGGCGGCGACCGGCAGAACACGAGGTCGCAGCCGAACGAGACCAAGATCTCGGCCTCGACCGTGGGGGACCTGACCGAGAAGTGGGCGCTCACCACCGGCGGGGACGTGTCGGCGACCCCGGCGGTCGACGGCGAGCGCGTCTACGTCCCCGACTGGGCCGGCAACCTGTATGCCGTCGACCGGGCCACCGGTGCGGTCGTGTGGCAGCGCACCATCAGGTCGTACACCGGCATCTGGGGTGACAAGGCGCGGGTGACGCCGGCGATCGCCGGGGACACGCTCGTGCTGGGCAACCAGGGGCCCTTCGGGGGCGGCGGTGCGGTCTTCGCGGTCGACAAGGACACCGGCGACCTCGTGTGGATCACCCAGGTCGACCCGCACCCGGCGGCGATCATCACGCAGTCGGCCACCGTGTTCGACGGGGTCGTCTACGTCGGCACCGCCTCGCAGGAGGAGCTGCTCTCGGCGGTCGTTGCGGGCTACCCGTGCTGCAGCTTCCGCGGCGCCATGGTGGCGCTCGACCTCGACACCGGAGCACTGCTCTGGAAGACCTACATGACGCCGCCGAACTACCCGGGCAACGCCGTCTGGGGCAGCTCGCCGGCGATCGACACCAAGCGCAAGTCCGTCTACGTCGCCACGGGCAACAACTACGACGCACCGCCCGAGGCACTGGACTGCGTGGCGGCTGCGACGTCGCCCGCGGAGCGGCAGGCGTGCCTGCCGGCGGACAACCACTTCGACTCGATCCTCTCGCTCGACATGCGCACCGGCGCGGTCAAGTGGGCGACCCGCGCCCTGGACTTCGACGCCTGGACCGTGGACTGCATCCCCTTCATCGGGGACGGCACCAACTGTCCTGAGCCGTCGGGCCCCGACTTCGACTTCGGCCAGGCACCGGCTCTGTACACGGTCAAGGACGGCCCGGGGAAGGGAACCGAGCTGGTCGGTGCCGGGCAGAAGAGCGGTCAGTACTGGGCGCTCGACCCCGACACCGGCGCCGTGGAGTGGGTCACCCTCGCCGGTCCAGGTGGGACGGCGGGTGGCCTGCAGTGGGGCTCCGCAGTCGACGGCAAGCGGGTCTACACCCAGAACGCGAACAGCAACGGCATCCCGTGGGGACCGTCGGGCGCCACCACGGGAGTCTGGAGCGGCCTCGACGCCGCGACGGGGGCCCTGGTCTGGGAGACGCGGCCGCCGCACGGAGGTTCGACCTCCGGCCCGGTGACCACGGCCAACGGTGTGGTCTTCGGCTGCTCGCTCGACCCCGATGGCTGGATGTACGCGCTGAACGCCGCGACGGGCGAGGTGCTCTGGGAGTTCGAGAGCGGCGGCTCGTGCCTGTCCGGCGCCGCGATCTCCAACGGCACCGTCTACTGGGGTTCCGGCTACAGCAACTTCGGGTTCGGCACCGCGAACAACAAGCTGTACGCCTTCCACCTCGGCTGAGGCTCCGGCTGCGCCCGCTCGCTACGCTGCGAGGACCTCACGCTGAGCGGAGCGCACCCATGGACCGGGCTTGCGACGACGACGACGTCGACTACGACGTCATCGTCATCGGGTCAGGCATCGGCGGCCTGGCGGCAGGTGGCCTGCTGGTCCGGCTCGACGGGCGCCGGGTGCTCGTGCTGGAGTCGCACTTCAAGCTGGGTGGCTTCACGCACACCTTCCAGCGCAAGGGGTTCCACTGGGACGTCGGCATCCACTACCTGGGCGGGCTGCGACCGGGCAGCACGCTGCGAGGGCTCTTCGACCTGGTGTGCGGGCCCGGCCTGAAGTGGCAGCAGATGCCGCACGTGCTCGAGGTGTTCCACTACCCCGACCTGACCTTCGAGGTGCCGAGCGACCC
>DATIAJ010000299.1:0-2560 GCA_035458105.1 Nocardioides sp.
GTCGGGCGAGCCGGTGCTGGAGCGCTACGGCGTCTCCGACGACGACGCCTTCGCGGTCGGGCTGACCTGCGGGGGCATCCTCGACGTCTTCGTCGAGCGGGTCTCCCGCGAGACCTTCCCGCAGCTCGGCGAGGTGGCGGCCGACATCGAGGCCGGACGACCGGTGGCCCTCGCCACCGTGATCGAGCACCCCGACCCCGCCCGGGTCGGGCGCCGCCTGGTGGTGCGGCCGGACGTCCCTGCGGAGGGTTCACTGGGATCGCCGCGTGCCGACGCCGCGGTCCACGACGACGCCCTCGGTCTGCTCGCGGCGGGCACCAACGCCACGCTGACCTACGGCCCGGACGGCGAGCGGCGCGGCGAGGGGATGCGGGTCTTCGTGTGGGGCTTCGCCCCCAAGCCGCGGATGTTGGTCTTCGGCGCCATCGACTTCGCGGCCGCCGTCGCCAAGGTCGGCTCCTTCCTGGGCTACCACGTGACGGTGTGCGACGCCCGCCCCGTGTTCGCGACCACCTCGCGGTTCCCCGGCGCGGACGAGGTGGTCGTCGACTGGCCGCACCGCTACCTGCGGGCCGAGCTCGACGCCGGACGCATCGACCGCCGCACCGTCCTGGCGGTCCTCACCCACGACCCCAAGTTCGACGTGCCGCTGCTCGAGGTCGCGCTGCGCCTCGACGAGGACGTACGGCCCGGCTACATCGGCGCCATGGGCTCGCGTCGTACCCACGACGAGCGGATGGCGCGGCTGGTGGAGGCGGGCCTGTCGGAGCAGGAGCTCGCGCTCCTGTCCTCTCCGATCGGCCTCGACCTCGGCGCCCGGACACCGGAGGAGACGGCGGTCTCGATCGCGGCGGAGATCGTCGCGCGCCAGTGGGGTGGGTCGGGGGAGCGGCTGGCCGCGACCAGCGGGCGCATCCACCACGACGACTGAGCGAGCGCCTCTTGGCCGCACCCGTTCGCCCTTGCCGGGTGTCTTCCTTCCTGCGTCGATCGGTCGCAATGTCGCCGTGCGCAACAGTGCCGGCATCCCGACCACAGCGGCTGTCAGCATGATGACGCCACCGTTCAGATGGGGGGATCGATGACGACACGACCGACCCTGTTCCTGACTGTCGGTCTGCCGGGAACAGGGAAGACGACAGAAGCACGCCGCATCGAGGTCGAGCAACAGGCTCTCCGCCTGACGAAGGACGAGTGGGTGAAAGCCCTCTACGCCCATGCAAACCCGCCGTCGGCCTCGGATGTGATCGAAGGGCGGCTCATCGAGATCGGCCTGCGCGCACTCGAGCTCGGCATCAACGTCGTCATCGACTTCGGCCTGTGGGCTCGAGACGAGCGCTCCGCGCTACGCCAAGCTGCTGCCGACCTCGGCGCGGCAGTGGAGATGCGCTACCTCGAGCTGCCGCCGGCGGAGCAGCGGAGACGACTTGACCGGCGCCAGGCCGAAGAGCCGCACACGACGTGGCACATGTCCGACGAGGAGCTCGCCGAGTGGGCTGCCGTCATCAGCGTCCCGACCCGAGGAGAGCTCGACGGTCGCGAACCTGTCGGTGCCCCGCCGGCAGGATTGGAGAGTTGGGAGGAGTGGCGCAGGCAGCGCTGGCCGCGGTCGGTCCCCTGACCCCGACTCCGAGCCTGCAACCGACCGGCGACTGCGCTGTCACCCGCGACTGGGAGACACCTGCTCACGGCTCCGGACGTGCCAGTGGCCCCGCAACCTGTTGGGTGGCGGGGTGCGGGGCGGGGTCATCGTCGGCGGGGTCGGCGGGGTCGCGGGATGCCAAGCGCCTCATCAGGTGGGTCGATGGCGGTGGTGCCGGTGTGGTCGCGGCGGTAGCGGTACCCGTGCGGGCTGGTCCACTCGAAGACCCCGGGCGCGGCCATCTCGTAGCGCCAGGCGGAGTGGGTCTTGAGGCGGTGGTGGCTGCGGCACAGGCAGGCGAGGTTGTCGGTCTGCGTGGGCCCCGGCTGGGGTCGGCCTTCGGCTTCGGCGTCCGGGTCGTAGGGGATGACGTGGTCGACATCTGCGCGTCGGGCGGGGCGGGTGCACCACGGGAACACGCACGTGCGGTCTCGCAGGACGACCTGCTCGCGGATCCGGTCGGGGATCTGGTAGGCGTCGGTGTGGAGCTGGGTGTTGAGGTCGATGACCGGCTTGATGGTGACCCTGGTCCGCGAGTCGCCGCACCAGGAGCGGACCTGGTCGAGGAGCACGAGCCGTTGGCCCTCCTCGAGGCGCCCGATGGGCCCGAAGACGGTGGTGTCGCCGAAGAAGCCGGCGTCGAGGTGGGCGTGGAGCACGACCTCGCGTGCGGGAGGCAGACCGTCGCCGTCGGCGGTCTTCACCGCAGTGGTGCCCGCGCCCGAGGTGTGGAGGTCGAGGGCGGTCTGGGTGCGGGCGAGCTCGCCGAGGGCCTTGGCCCGGCGCACGTCGAGGGACTCGGTCGACCCGAGCGCGGCCTGGGTCGCGGCGCCGTGGGCGACGGCCCGGTCGAGGTCGAGGGCGTCGGCGATGTCGAGCTCGGCCTCCAACCGCATGGTGCCGGCGTAGTGGACGTCC
>DATIAJ010000300.1:0-8850 GCA_035458105.1 Nocardioides sp.
ACGGAGCTTCTTGACGTCGGCAGCGGTGAAGTTGGCCATGGTCCTTATTCCTTCGATCCAGGGGGTTGCGCGGGCGGCTCGGAGCGACCCGGCGATGGGCGGGACGACGCGGGGCGCCGGCCGCGGACGTGAGCCCGCGGCCGGCGTGACCGGATCAGTCCTTCTTGTCGGCCTCGGCCTCGGTGGGCGCCTCGGTGGCGGCAGCGTCGGTCTCGACGGGCGCCTCGGCGGCGGCCTCGGCCGGGGCCTCGGTCGCGGCGTCGGCAGCGGCCTCGGCCTGCGGGGCCTCGGCAGCGGCACCGGTGGCCTCGGAGGCCGGGGTCTCGGCGGCGGCGTCACCGGTGGCGGTCGCGGCCGCCTTCTCGGCGTCACCGGCGAGGAGCTCGCGCTCCCACTCGGCGAGGGGCTCCTCGGCACCGACGGTCTCGTCGGCGTCGCCGGCCTTGGCGCCGGAGCGGGCGATGAGGCCCTCGGCGACGGCGTCGGCGACCACGCGGGTCAGCAGGCCGACCGCGCGGATGGCGTCGTCGTTGCCCGGGATCGGGAAGTCGACCAGGTCGGGGTCGCAGTTGGAGTCGAGGATGCCGATGATCGGGATCCGCAGCTTGCGGGCCTCCTCGACGGCCAGGTGCTCCTTGTTGGTGTCGACGATCCACACCGCGGAGGGGACCTTGGTCATGTCACGGATGCCGCCGAGCGTCTTGTCCAGCTTGGTGCGCTCGCGGCGCATCTGGAGGAGCTCCTTCTTCGTGCGGTTGGAGCCCGCGACGTCGTCGAAGTCGATCTCGTCGAGCTCCTTGAGGCGGTTGATCCGCTGGTGCACGGTCTGGAAGTTCGTGAGCATGCCGCCCAGCCAGCGCTGGTTGACGTAGGGCATCCCGACGCGCGTCGCCTGCTCGGCGATGGCCTCCTGGGCCTGCTTCTTCGTCCCGACGAACATGATGACGCCGCCCTTGGCGACGGTCTCCTTGACGAAGGCGTACGAGCGGTCGATGTAGGCCAGCGACTGCTGCAGGTCGATGATGTAGATGCCGTTGCGCTCGGTCATGATGAAGCGCTTCATCTTGGGGTTCCACCGACGGGTCTGGTGACCGAAGTGGACGCCGCTCTCGAGCAGCTGGCGCATGGTGACGACTGCCATGGGTTCTCCTGTGGTGACGGAGGCCCACTCCTCGATGTGTCCGACCTTGATGCAGGTCGGACCGGGAGCGTGACTCCTGAGTGTTTTCAGTTGCTGCGCCCGGCGGGTGCCGGGAGCCCTGACGCTCGCACGCCGGTCCGATCCCGCCGGTGGGGCTGGCAGGAACTGAGGACCGACGCCCGCGGGTGGTCCGGGACCTGCGGAGCATCCCGGGCACGGTCGGCGAGCGTGCGAAGTCAGTCCGGGTGGACTGCTCCGCACATCGTAGGCCAGAGGTTCCCTGCGAGGCGAATCACTGCCACCCCCTGCGCTGAGCGTGGGCCGAGCGTGGATCCGAGGCCCGTGGACGTCCACAGGCTGGGCGTGGAGGTCGTCGTCCACAGCACTCATTGCCGCGGCTCGTCCGACGTCCCGCCTCGGGTGAGGATCGGCGGATGCGAGCCGTCCTCGGAACCATCCTCCTGCTCGTGCTCGGTGTCGCCGGGCCTGCCCACTCGCGTCCGGACGAGCAGCCCATCGGGGTGTGGCCGCTCGACCCGCGCCCCGACGTCGTCCGCCACTTCGAACCGCCTCCCCACCCCTACGCGGCCGGGCACCGCGGCGTCGACCTGGCCGGATCCCCCGGGCAGTCGGTGCGAGCCGCGCTGGCCGGGACGGTCGGCTTCGCCGGCTCCATCGGCGGCAAGCCGGTCGTCACCGTGCTGCACGGCGGTCGTCGTACGACGTACGAGCCGGTCGTGGCGTCGGTCGAGCGCGGCCAGGCGGTGGCGGCAGGTGACGTGCTCGGCCGCCTCGTGGTCACCGACAGCCACTGCTTCCCCTCCGCCTGCCTGCACTGGGGACTCGTGGAGGGCGACGGCGACGACCGGACCTACCTCGATCCGCTCTCCCTCGTCGGTGGAGGTCCGGTGCGGCTCCTCCCGCTGTGGCGCGACGACCCCGCCACCGTGCGGCTCCCGTGGAGCCCGCCGCTCTCGCGCTGGCGACGCCCGGTCGACTGGGTCACCTGAGCCGCCCCCACGTCAGGCTCGGGGGTGGGCCTGCTGGTAGGCCCGGCGCAGCCGGTCGGTCGTGACGTGGGTGTAGAGCTGGGTGGTCGCGAGCGAGGCGTGACCGAGGAGCTCCTGGACGGAGCGGAGGTCGGCGCCGCCCTCGAGCAGGTGAGTGGCGGCCGTGTGGCGCAGGCCGTGCGGGCCGATGTCGGGCGCCCCGGGTACGTCGGCGATGCGGCGGTGCACCAGGTCGCGGACCGCACGCTGGTCGATGCGCCGTCCCCGCACCCCCAGGAACAGCGCCGGGCCCGAGCCTTCGACCCGCAGGTGCGGCCGACCGGCCGTCAGCCAGCGGTCGACCGCCCGGCCGGCCGGAGTGCCGTAGGGCACCGATCGTTCCTTGCGACCCTTGCCGAAGACGCGCACGACCCGGCGCTCGTCATCGACGTCGTCGACGTCGAGGCCGACGAGCTCACCGACCCGGATCCCCGTGGCATAGAGCAGCTCGAGCATCGCGACGTCCCGCACGCCGACGGGGGTGCCGTCGTCGGCGAGGTCTGCGGCCGAGCGGATCAGGGCCTCGGCCTCGTCGGCACGCAGCACCGGCGGGAGGGTCTTGTGCTTCTTGGGGGAGCCGAGCGCGGCTCCGGGGTCGGTCGGCAACCGGCCGGTCCGGTGCAGCCAGGCGGTGAACACCCGCGCAGCGGTGGCCCGCCTCGCGATCGTGGTGCGGCTGCGGCCGGTCGTCTGCAGCCGCGCCAGCCAGCTGCGGAGCGTGCGCAGGTCGAGGTCGGCCACGTCCGAGAGCCCGAGGCGCTGGCAGTGGTCGAGGAGCCCGGCGACATCGCCGAGGTAGGCGCGCACCGTGTGCGGGGCGAGGTCTCGCTCGGAGACCAGGTGGCGCTCGTAGTCGCCGAGGAGGCGGACGAAGGACTCGGGAAGGTCCTCCCCGTTGCCCTGGTCGGTCACGGCCGGCTCGCTCACCCTCACAGCCTAGGCGCGCCGAGCGTGCTCACACGTCAGGCGCGAGCCGCCATCCCTCGTCGGTGAGCTGGACGAACCGCTTGGACCTCAGCCGGCGCAGCGCGCCCTCGGTGGTGCGGAGCGGGAGCCCGCAGAGGCGGGAGATCGAGTCCACCCCCGCCGGCTCGCTGACCGGCACCCACTCCACGACGGTCCGCTCGGTCGGGGTGAGGTCGTCGCGCGGCCGATCCTCGCCCCGCGGTGGCTCGACCAGGTGCTCCCCCGCCGCGCCGACCAGCTCGAGCACCTCGGCGCCATGGGTCACGACGGTGCCGCGGCCCTCGCGGAGGAAGTTGTTGACGCCCCGGGAGGTGTAGCTGGTGACCGGGCCCGGCACGCACATCACGTGGCGGTTGAGGCTCTCGGCCCACCCGGCCGTGTTGAGGGCGCCGCTGCGCAGGGCTGCCTCGACCACCACGGTGCCGCGGGTCATGGCAGCGATCAGCCGGTTGCGGGCCAGGAACCGCGGCCGTGTGGGCGCCGAGCCGGGCGGTTGCTCGGACACGACGGCGAGCTCGGCGGCGAGGTGCTGGAGCAGGGGTCGGTTGTGGGCGGGATAGACCCGGTCCGCTCCGCAGGCCAGGACTGCGGCGGTGACACCGTCGGCGGACAGCGTGGCGTCGTGCGCCTCGAAGTCGATGCCGAGCGCCCCACCCGAGACGACCGGCACCCCGGAGAGGGCGAGGTGCGCGCAGACCGAGCGAGTCATCTCCACGCCGTAGACCGAGGCAGCCCGTGAGCCGACCACGGCGACCGAGGTGACGAGCTCGGTGAGCGGCATCGGACCCTTCACCCACAGGCCCGGAGGCGTGCCTCCGAACCCGTCCACGGTGATGGCGTCGTCGAGCAGGTCGAGGCCGGTGGGCCACTCGGCGTCGCCCGGGACGAGGAAGCGGATGCCGCACCGCTCGGCCTGGTCGAGCTGCCGGGCCGCGTCGACCTCGGCCAACCGCAGCGCCAGCATCTCCCCCGCCTCGCCCTCACCTGCGGACCGCGCCTTCTCCAGTGCGCGCTCCGCGCCCATCTGCCGCACGAGCGACGACGTCGTACCGTCACCGGGCTCCACGGCGCAGCTCAGCGTCACCCGGGCGAGGCGCTCGGCCTCGCGCACCCGGCTCGCCGGCTCGGCGGCGGGCGGCACGGCCGGGAGGCGTGCGGCACTCACGACGCCACCCGGAAGACGCTCGCCGGCAGCGAGCGGGTGGAGTCGTCGGACCGCAGCGCCAGGGCGATCTCGGCCTCGCGCTCGCCCGGCCTCGCCACACCCGCGCAGTCAGCCACCGTCCAGGCCAGGCGCTGCACGCGGGTCAACCCACGTCGGGTCAGCCTGCCGTCGGACAGCTCCTTGTCGACGAGTCGCTGGCCCGCGGGCTCCAGGGGCCACCGCTCCGCCAGGACCGGGCCCGGACAGGACGCATTGAGGAGCCATGAGCAGTCGCGGTAGCGGCGTGCCTGGCGAAGCCTGGCCTCGACGACGCGAGCCCGCACGTCGGCGGACGACTCCGGCTCCGGTCGGAACGACGACCCCGTGCGCCTGCACTGGGGGCGTACCTCCATCCAGATGTCGACCCGGTCGAGGATCGGACCCGTGAGCTTGCGGCGGTAGTGGGAACGCTGCACGTCGCTGCACTCGCAGCTGCTGCCGGACAGTCCGTGGAAGTTGCCGCACGGACACGGGTTCGCCGCCAGCACCACCAGCGAGCGGGCCGGGTAGGTGGCTGACTCCTCGCCGCGGGCGATGGTCACCTCCCCGGACTCGAGCGGCTGCCGCATCGCCTCGACGACGTCGGCGCGGAAGTGCGGGAACTCGTCGAGGAAGAGCACGCCATGATGCGCGAGGCTGACCTGCCCCGGGCGCACCCGGCCGGTGCCGCCGCCCAGGACGCTCGCGGCGGTGGCCGAGTGGTGCGGGGCGAACCACGGCGGGCGGCGCACCAGACCGCTCCCCTCCGGAAGGACGCCGGCGACCGAGTGGAGCGCCGTCACCTCGAGGGCCTGCTCGGTCGTCAGGTCGGGCAGGATCGTGGGGATGCGCTCGGCGATGGACGTCTTGCCGGTGCCGCGGGGGCCGATCAGCATCGTGGGATGACCGCCCGCGGCTGCGACCTCGACGGCGTAGCGGACGTCCTCCAGCCCGTCGAGGTCCCGGAGGTCGAGGTCGGCCAGGCGGTCCTCGCCGCGCCACGTCGCCAGGGGGCTGGACGACGGCCCCACGACGGGGTCAGCCTCGGGCACCTCCACGCCGCGGAGCACTGCGGACACCTGCGCCAGCGACCGGACGCCGAACACCGTCATCCCCGGCACGAGCCCGGCCTCCCCCGCTTGCGGCTCGGGGACGAAGACGCGGGTGATGCCGTGGGCCGCCGCGGCGATCACCATGGGCAGCACCCCTGGCACGGGGCGCAGGGCACCGGCGACGGACAGCTCCCCGATGAACGCCCAGCCGTCGAGCAGGTCGGGCGTGAGGTCCTCGTGCTTCTTGTCAGCGGCCATGACCGCCACCGCGATCGCGAGGTCGTAGTGGGTGCCGCTCTTGGGGAGGTCGGCGGGCGCCAACAGGATGGTGACCCGCTTGGTCGCCGGCCAGCGTCCGCAGTCGTTGTTGATCGCCATCCGGACCCGGTCGCGGGCCTCGGACAGGGTCTTGTCCACGCGGCCGACGATCGTGGTGTTGACCAGGCCCGGGGAGACGTCGACCTGGACGTCGATGACGTGGCCGTCAGCACCCTTGAGCGCCAGCGAGCGAGCGGTCGCGAAGGCCATCAGCCGACCCCCTCGACGTGCTCGACCTCGACCGGTCGGCCGCGCGGCGCCAGGACGCCCACCAGGTCGATGCGGATGTCGTCGGGATGGCAGTCGTGCACGAGCAGCCAGCGCGCCCCGAGACGCCGCAGCCGGTCTGCCTTGCGCCGGTCGATCGCCTCGAGCGGGTCGCCGTAGTCGGTGGACGTGCGGGTCTTGACCTCGCAGATCACGAGGACGTTGCCGTCGCGCAGCACCAGGTCGATCTCGCCGGCGTCGCAACGCCAGTTGCGGTCGAGCAGGACCAGCCCGAGCTCGCACAGGTGGCGGGCCGCGATCGACTCGCCGCGCGCCCCCAGCCGGCGGCGGTGCTCGGCCGCGGGATCGAGGGCGAACGGGGATGCGGCAGCTCGTCGGGCCATCGTGGGTGCCTTCCGGGGTCGTGCGGGATCGGGAAGGCACCAGCACACCGTGACGTACCGACCGTGGTGGCCCGCGCGGTGCGACGGCTGTGGACGGCGGCTACCGGGGGCCGCCTGTGGACGATTCGTGGCCATCGACTCGCGTCGACCCGCTGCGCCGACCCGTCGGCGTACGGCCGGTCACCGGCGCCGGGACGGACGAGGCGAGCTCAGTCCTTGGGCGGGTCGATGTCCTGCGGCGCGAGCTCCTCGACGTTGACGTCCTTGAACGTCAGCACCTTCACGTTCTTGGCGAAGCGGGCCGGGCGGTACATGTCCCAGACCCAGGCGTCGGTCATCGAGACCTCGAAGAACACGTCGCCGCTCTCCGAACGGGCCTTCACGTCGACCTGGTTGCACAGGTAGAAGCGACGGTCGGTCTCCACGACGTACTTGAAGATGCCCACGACGTCGCGGTACTCGCGATAGAGGGTGAGCTCCATCTCGGTCTCGTACTTCTCGAGATCCTCGGCGCTCATCGGTCCTCCTCGGTCGTGCTGCCCGGCTCGGGGCCGACACTAGCCACCTGGTCCTCGACGACCGGCTCCAGACCCGCCGCGCGCCGCACGTTGACGAACCGCATCCGGTGCGCCGGGCACGGGCCGAGCCGGGCGAGCGCAGCCTCGTGGTCGGCGGTGATGTAGCCCTTGTGGGTGCGGAAGTCGTAGTCGGGCCACTCGTCGTGCAGGCCGACCATCAGCCGGTCGCGGGTCACCTTCGCGACCACGGAAGCGGCCGCGATGCAGGCCGCGACGCGGTCGCCCTTCCAGACCGCCAGGCCCGGGACGCCGAGGCCGTCGACGGGGAACCCGTCGGTGAGGACGTACGACGGCCGCGTGCCGAGGCGGGCCACCGCGCGGCGCAGTGCCTCGACGTTGGCGACGTGCATGCCGAGCCGGTCGCACTCCTCGTTGTCGATCACCACGACCGACCACGCCAGCGCCCGGCGGACGACCTGCGCGTAGACGCGCTCCCGCGCAGCCTCGGTGAGGAGCTTGCTGTCGGCCAGCCCCGGCACGATGCCCGCCCTGCCCGGCGGGAGGATCACGGCACCGGCGACGAGCGGCCCGGCGCACGCACCCCGCCCCGCCTCGTCGACGCCCGCGATCGGGTCCAGCCCGGCTCGGCGCAGCGCGCGCTCGTAGCCGTAGATCCCGGCGTCGCGGCGTACGGTCATCCCACCCGGCAGCGGCTCGGGCGGCAGCTGTGGCGAGAGCGTCACGGGGTCGGGTCCGGCACGTCCTCGAACGTGGTCGGACGGGTGTTCCAGCGGAAGCGGTCGGCGGGCCACAGCAGGACGAAGACCTTGCCGACGACCAGGTCGACCGGGACGAACTCGTCTCCGGGGACGCACTCGGTCTCGTCGGACTGGCACATCTTCTGCGAGCTGTCGGCGGAGCGGGAGCGGTTGTCGCCCATGACGAAGATGTGTCCGTCCGGGATGGGGCCCACGGTCCACTTCTCGTCGCACGCGCCGTTGGTCGGCATGGGGCCGTTGCAGCTCGCGCCGCCGCGCTTGACGTAGTCGGACTCGTCGAGCGGCTGCCCGTTGACGATGAGGCGTCCCTGGTCGTCGCAGCACTCGATGGTGTCGCCGGCGACGCCGATGACGCGCTTCACGAGGTGCCCACCGGTCGGGTAGAGGCCGACCTTGGCCATCACCTTGGCGACGGGGTTGGTGGGGCCGGCGGAGTCGACGGGCGGCAGCCAGCCCCCCGGGTCCTTGAAGACCACGACGTCACCGCGCTCGGGCTCGCCGTCGCCCCAGTAGGAGACCTTCTGGATCAGGATCCGGTCGTTGAGGATGAGGCCCGGCTCCATCGACTCGGACGGGATGTAGAAGGCCTGCACGAAGAAGGTCTTGATGACGATCGCGAGCACCAGCGCGACGCCGAGCAGCAGGATCGTCTCCTGCCACAGCGGCAGCTGCTTGCGCTTGCCGCGACCGGTCTTCTGCTCCGACGCCCGCTGGGCGCGACCACTCATGGTGCCATCCTCGGACTGCTCCCCCACACGCGACGACCGCGGTTCCTCGCCCGCTGAGAGGGACGAGGAACCGCGGCCATCAGAAGTCACTCGCAGAGACTAACGAGTCCCTGGTCGAACCGACGCCTCGCGGCGCGGTGCGCGTGATCACGCCTCGCGGCGCTCCTTGATCTTGGCAGCCTTGCCGCGCAGGTTGCGCAGGTAGTAGAGCTTGGCGCGACGCACGTCACCGCGGGTCACGACCTCGATCTTCTCGAAGATCGGGGAGTTGACCGGGAAGGTGCGCTCGACGCCGACGCCGAAGGAGACCTTGCGGACGGTGAAGGTGCGACCGATGCCCGAGCCGTGCACGCGGATCACGACACCCTGGAAGACCTGGACACGCGAGCGGCTGCCCTCGATGACCTTGACGTGGACCTTGACGGTGTCGCCGGCGCGGAAGTCCGGGACGTCGTCACGCTTGATGGCGGTGCCGAGGTCGGCGATGACGTTGGTCATGACGTTG
>DATIAJ010000301.1:0-4066 GCA_035458105.1 Nocardioides sp.
GGAGACCATGGTCTCCCCACCCCGGCCGAACGATGGTGCTGTGCAGACCTCAGCCGGGCTCAGCCCAGCTCAGCTGGCCACGGGGTCGTGGTCGTGGTCGTGCCCGTCGTCACCGCCGAGAGGCCCGGCGAAGGTGTGCTCCGGACCGGCGGGAGCCGGGACGGTGAACCTGCCGGGCACAGTGCGGCCCTCGACGCCGTTGACACCCTCGGTCGAGTAGGCGTAGGTGAGCACGGCGAACGCGACCGCGTCGGAGTTGACGTCGAGCGCCTTCTGGTTGACGTTGTCGATCGTGTCGCAGGCCAGGTGGTAGCACTGGTCGAACGACTCACCCGCGACACCGCCCCAGATCGCCTGCTGCTGCGGGGTCTTGACGACCTCAGCGCCCGTGAAGAGGCCACCGGACGGGATGCCGTTGTTGATGAAGGCCTGGTAGTCGCTCCGGCCGCTGAACGCCGAGTCGTCGTACGGCTCGCTGCGGACGGTGTAGAACGACTCCAGCGTCTCCTCGATGTGCTCCGACCCCTCCGGCACCGGCACGGGCGCCACGAAGCTCGACTCGTCGGCGTCGTAGATGCCGAAGTAGTAGTTCGGCGAACCGATCATGTCGAAGTTCAGGTAGAGCGCGATCTCGTCCTTCTCGGCCTGGGTGCGCTGCGCGACCCAGGCGGACGAGCCGAGCAGGCCGATCTCCTCGGCGCCCCACCATGCGAAGCGCACGGTGTTGTGGGGCTTGGAGCTGCCCATGGCCTCGACCACGTCGAGCAGCCCGGACGAGCCGCTGCCGTTGTCGTTGATGCCCGGGCCCGCGGGCACCGAGTCGAGGTGGGCGCCGGCCATGACGATGTTGTCGTCGACCTCACCCTCCAGCTCGCCGATCACGTTGTAGTCGGTCACCTCGCGGAACTCCACGGCCAGCCGTGCCGTCGAACCGGCCGCGGCCAGGGACTGACCGGCGGCGAAGCTGGTGCCGACCACGGGGATGTCGACGACCGTCGGGTTCTCGGGGGTCGGGGACAACGTCGGGCTGATCACGCCGAACCGGTCTCCGGCGGACGCGTCGCCCTGGTTGAAGATGATGACCCCGGAGGCACCCGCAGCCTCGGCGTTGACCGCCTTGACTGCGAACGGGCAGGTGCCGCGCTGCACCAGTGCGATGGCTCCCACCGGGAAGCCGGCGAAGTCTGCGGCCTCGCAACCGCTGGTGTTGGCGCGGGTCCCGGTCAGGTTGACGTCGACCGGCACCACGGCAGCGGTCACGTCTCCCTCGCCCGTGCCGGTCGCACCGGCGTGGGGGTGCGCCGTCGAGGTCGGCGTGAGCTGCTGCAGCACCGTGTCGGTGGCGTTGTAGGTGAACGGCACGACGTCGGCCGACCAGCCCGACTTCTCGAGCACGTCGACCACGTAGTCGACGCTGGCCTGGTAGCCGGGCGTGTCGGTGGCGCGGGTGCCGCCGTTGGCGTCCGCGATGGCCTGGAAGGCCTCGAGGTGCTTGGTGACACCCTCGGCCGAGACGCACTCGAGGAGCTTCGAGTACGTGTTGTTGTTGCGGCTGTCGCACGCCTTGTCGGCAGGTGCCGCGGCCGAGGACGAGGCCGTCAGCGGCACCGCCGCTCCCGCGGTGGCAACCATCAGACCGGCTGCCGCAACGCCCAGAGATCGTCCAGAACGTCTGCTGACCATAGAGGACTCCTTTGTCGCTCATTCATGAAGCGCAGGCACTCGGGTAGTCGCCCGCGGCGCTCAACCTAGACGCACAGGTGCCGCGATGACTAGAGACCTGTTGGCCCGCACGGGCCATGCCGCACCCCTCGACCGGGCCACCACGCGTCGGACAGGGGCACGGCTTCGCACCGGGCGCCCGCCCGGGCCGATGAGCGTGCGTGCTCGTGCTGGAGCCCGAACGGTGGCAGACTCCAGCCTCTCGACACCACGGGGGGACCCATGCCACGTCACCTGACGCCTGAGGGCGCACCACGGCCGAGGACGCGAGCCGGATGACCTACCTCGTCATCGCTCTCGCCGTCCTCCTCGTGGGCCTGGTCATCGAGAACGCGCTTCGCGGCCCCATGCGGGCGACGAGGACCGGCGGTCAGGCCGACGGCGGTGGAGACGGCGGAGACGGCGGCGGGTAGCCGCGACCAGCGCGCGGCCCGACCGGGCCGGTACTGCCGGATGATCAGGCCGGTTCCCGGGCCGCGCGGCGGCGCTGTCGGATGACCAGCGCGCACGCACCGGACACCAGGACGACCGCTGCCGGGACGACGACCCCGCGGAGCGTTCCGTCGGAGTCGCCCTCGGACTCCGAGGTCGCCGCCGCCCGGACCTCGGCAGACGCGCCGTCGCCCACCTCGAAGTGGATCTCCCCGGCGATCTCGTGGCCGTCGGAGGACAGGACGTCGTAGCTGAGGGTGTAGGCGCCGTCGGGGCCGGCCCACAGGTTCTGGCGGACCTCGGCGCCGACGGCGCTTGCCTCGCCGTTCGCGACGCTGCCGTCGGGGCCGGTCACGGTGACCTCGTGGACCTCGGCGACCGCCCCGGAGAAGGTGAGGATGGCACGCGACGGCAGGGCCTCCAGCACGCCCGACTCCGAGGGGTCGGAGGAGAGGAGCTCGTCGTGGGCGGCTGCGGGCGGCGCCGGAACCCACACGAGCAGGGCCGCGAGACCCGAGAGGACGACGGCGAGGAGCACGCCTCGGCACGCCGCGGTGATCATGCCCCGAGTCCCTGGCGCCAGGCGACGAGGTCGTCCCACTGCTGGGCGAGTCGGTGCTCGCTGGCTCCGACGGGGTCCTTGAAGAAGAAGGCCAGCTCGGTGAGTGGGCCCGTCCTGCCGGCTGCGTGGGCGGCGGACACCAGGCGCGCGAGGTCGAGGACCAACGGCGCGGCGAGCGCGGAGTCGCACCCCTCCCAGGTCAGCTGGAGCGTCATCCGGGTGCCGAGGAACCCGTCGAACCGCACGTGGTCCCACGCCGTCTTCCACTCCCCCAGGTCCTCGACCTGGTCGATGTGCATCGGGCCCGGCACCGGCCGCCCCACGATGGCGTCGAGACCGCTGCGCTTCGCGACGGTCTTGCTCCGCGCCGCCTCGGGGTCGGCCAGGGTCGCACCGTCGCCGCCGCCGAGGAGGTTCACCGAGGTCCAGGACCGCAGCTCCAAGGCGCGCATCACGAACATCGGGGCCAGCGCGGACTTGAGCAGCGTCTCCCCGGTCTTGCCGTCGCATCCCGCCCACGGCAGGCCGCTGCGTCGTGCGGCGTCGACGACGACCGGGAGCCGCAGGCACGGGCTCGGGGTGAAGGAGACGAAGGACGCGCCGGCGCGGAAGGCCGCCAGCGCGTAGACGGCCCCGACGGGCAGCCTGTCGTCGACGGCGGTCATCGAGTCGGGGTCCGCGACCGGAGGCTGGGTGCTCGCGACGTCGACCACGACCACGCGGTCGAGGCGGTGCCGGTCGCGGAAGTCGGCGATGTCGGCAGAGAGCCGCTCCACCGCGTCGGCTGCAGATGCCGACCCGGCCTCGTGACCCGGGCGCACCTCGGCGTCGACGGTCTCGAGGTGGGCGCGGACGGCGTCCACGACGGCGGCGGGCACGACGCCACCCGCGGCGAGCTCGTCGGCCCGCTTGGGCAGCGACTGGGCGCTGATGTCGTGGCCGCCGAAGACCAGCCCGGACAGGGGCGGCAGGCCGTCGGGCCCCAGCTCCGGCAGCTCGGTCACGAGAGCGGTGGTCGGTGCGAGGCCATGCGCCACGGCGTACGCACCGACCACCGCTGTGGTGGCCACCGAGCCCCGCGCACCCACGAACCACACGCCAGTCCTGGCCGTCACCTCGGGCGTGGTGCTCATGTCGTCCTCCTCGAACGTACGGGCGGGGGCACAGTGGACATCAGGGGGCCATCAGTAGGCCATCAGGACGAGGTCGAGAAGGCGGCGTCGAACGCGGCGGTCGGGGCGTCGAACGCCAGCCGCCGCACGAACTCCAGCGCCTCCGGCGCGCCGACGAGGCGGTCCATGCCGGCGTCCTCCCACTCCACCGAGATCGGGCCGTCGTAGCCGATCGTGT
>DATIAJ010000302.1:0-7979 GCA_035458105.1 Nocardioides sp.
CGTCGACGCGTGGCTCACCCACCTCGACGTCGAGCGCGGGGTCTCACCCCACACACTGGCTGCCTACCGGCGCGACCTGGGGCGGTGGACGGCGTACCTCACCACCGTGGGGGTGGAGGCGCCCGAGGGCGTGACGGAGGCCCACGTCACCGAGTTCCTCGCCCGCCTTCGCGAGGGAGACGAGGACACCCGACCGCTGGCGGCGACGTCGGCGGCCCGCACGCTCGTCGCGGTGCGGGGGCTGCACCGCTTCCTGGCCCTCGAAGGGGTCCTCGACGCCGACCCGGCACGCCGGGTCAGCCCACCGAAGGCCCCGTCCCGGCTGCCCAAGGCGATCTCCGTCGAGGACGTCGAGCGGCTGCTGGAGGCGGCGTCGGTCGGCGACACCCCGGCATCCCTGCGTGACCGGGCCCTGCTCGAGGTCCTCTACGGCACCGGCGCGCGGATCAGCGAGGCCGTGGGCCTGGACGTCGACGACGTGGCGGGGGAGGACGGCGTCGTGCGGCTGCGGGGCAAGGGGGGCAAGGAGCGCATGGTGCCGCTCGGGTCGTACGCAGCGACCGCCCTGTCAGCGTGGCTCGTGCGCGGCCGCCCGGCCCTCGCGCGCCGCGGCCCCGGCACCCCTGCCCTGTTCCTCAACACCCGCGGTGCCCGGCTGTCGCGCCAGAGCGCGTGGGCGGTGCTGCGGACCTGTGCCGAACGGGCCCGGGTGGGCGGACACCTCTCGCCGCACACGCTGCGGCACTCCTTCGCGACCCACCTGCTCGAGGGGGGCGCCGACGTCCGGGTGGTCCAGGAGCTGCTCGGGCACGCCTCGGTGACGACCACCCAGATCTACACGCTGGTCACCGTGCAGCGCCTGCGCGAGGTGTACGCCCAGAGTCATCCCCGTGCCCGCTGATAGGGTCGGGCCCGATCAGCGCGATGCTGACCGCGAACACACTTCAGGCCACCCGGGGAGTAGAGAGTTGGATTCCGACACGGCGTTCCGCAGCAGCCCGGCCGGCACGGTGGGGCCGACCGGGCGCCCGCTCCCCGACTTCCCCGAACCGCCGCCGCTGGCCTCCCACGGCCCGGCTCGCGTCATCGCGATGTGCAACCAGAAGGGCGGGGTCGGCAAGACGACCACGACCATCAACCTCGGAGCCGCACTGGCCGAGGTGGGGCGTCGTGTCCTCCTCGTCGACTTCGACCCGCAGGGGGCCCTGTCCGTCGGGCTGGGCATCCCCACCCACGAGCTCGACGTCACGATCTACAACCTGCTGATCGAGCGTGGTCACGACGTGCGCGACGTCATCAAGGCAACCCGGGTCGAGGGCCTGGACGTCCTGCCCGCGAACATCGACCTGTCGGCAGCCGAGGTCCAGCTCGTCGGCGAGGTGGCCCGCGAGCAGATCCTCGCGCGGGTCCTGCGACCGGTCATCGACGACTACGACGTCGTGCTCATCGACTGCCAACCCTCCCTCGGGCTGCTCACCGTCAACGCCCTCACCGCAGCGCACGGCGTGATCATCCCGCTCGAGTGCGAGTTCTTCGCGATGCGCGGGGTCGCCCTGCTCGTGGAGACCATCGAGAAGATCACCGACCGCATCAACCCCAGGCTCCAGGTCGACGGCATCCTCGCGACCATGTACGACGGCCGCACCCTGCACTCGCGTGAGGTCGTGGCCAGCGTCGTCGAGCACTTCGGCGACCGGGTATTCCACACGGTGATCTCGCGCACCGTGAAGTTTCCCGACGCGTCGCTGGCCGCCGAGCCGATCACGACGTACGACTCCGCCCACAAGGGTGCCGAGGCCTACCGCCAGCTCGCCCGCGAGCTCATCGCGCGCGGCGGGGCGGCCTGATCCGATGACGACGGCCCCCGAAGAGGTCGGGGGTGCCGCTCCGACCGACCTCACCCCCGGCGGGGTGCTCACCCGGCGGGCGGCGGCAACCGCGTTCGAGGTCACGCTCGACAACTTCACCGGACCCTTCGACCTCCTGCTCGGCCTGATCAGCAAGCACAAGCTCGACGTCACGGAGATCGCGCTCGCCCGCGTCACCGACGACTTCATCTCCCACATCAGGGCCGAGCGGGCCAAACCCGACGGCTGGGACCTTTCCCAGGCCACCGAGTTCCTCCTCGTCGCCGCGACACTGCTCGACCTCAAGGCCGCGCGGCTGCTGCCCCACTCGGGCCCCGAGGACGAGGAGGACCTCGCCCTCATCGAGGCCCGGGACATCCTGTTCGCCCGGTTGCTGCAGTACCGCGCCTTCAAGGACATCGCCCACACCTTCGCGCAGCGGATGGCGACCGCTGGCCGCATGCAGCCGCGCACGGCATCCCTGGAACCCGAGTTCGCGGCCCTGCTCCCCGAGCTCGTCATGACGGTGACGCCCGAGCAGCTCGCGATGATCGCGGCCCGGACGATGGCGCCGCGAGCGGTGCCGACCGTCGGGCTCTCCCACCTGCACGCCCCCCAGGTCAGCGTGCGCGAGCAGGCCGGCCTCATCGGGGCCCGGCTGCGGCGCGAGCGGGTGGCGTCCTTTCGTACCCTCGTCGCGGATGCGGACTCGACCCTCGTCGTCGTCGCGCGCTTCCTCGCCCTGCTCGAGCTGTTCCGGGAGTCGGCGATCGCCTTCGAGCAGGCCGAGGCGCTGGGCGAGCTCACCGTGCGGTGGACCGGACCCGAAGAGGGCGACATCGAGGTCGACGACGAGTTCGACGACGACGACGAGACACCGATCCCAGCCCAGGAGGGCACCGATGACTGACGAGCACGAGCACGCGGACGCGGCGACGCCGCCCGAGGACCAGCTGGCGTTCGACGTCGCCGACTTCCCGGGTGGCATCCACGCGGCCCTCGAGGCCGTGCTCATGGTCGTCGACGAGCCGGTCACGCTGATGGCGCTGGCGTCCGCGATCGAGCAGCCCGTCGGCGACGTCGAGGCCGCCCTGCGCGAGCTCGAGGACGGCTACGCGGCACAGCAGCGCGGCTTCACGCTGCGCCAGGTCGGGGGCGGGTGGCGGATGTACAGCCGCCACGAGTACGCCCCGGTCGTCGAGCGCTTCGTGCTCGACGGTCAGCAGGCCCGCCTGACACAGGCGTCGCTCGAGACCTTGGCGGTCATCGCGTACCGTCAGCCCGTGTCCCGCTCGCGGGTGGCCGCCGTGCGTGGCGTCAACGTCGACGGGGTCATCCGCACCCTGCTCAGCCGTGGGCTCATCGAGGAGCGCGGTCACGACGAGGAGTCGACCGCCATCCTCTACGGCACCACCTCGTACTTCCTGGAGCGTCTCGGGCTGCAGGACCTCGACGACCTGCCCGCCCTGGCCCCTTACCTGCCCGAAGTCGACCTGCTCGACGAGATCGCCGAAGGAGGCCGCTCATGACGCCGCCGAACCCCCGTGGGCCCCAGAACCCCGGCAAGGGCAAGCCCGTCGGGAAGGGCAAGCCCGTCGGGAAGGGCAAGCCCGTCGGGAAGGGCAAGCCGAAGAGGCCGACATCCGGAACCACCCGGCCCAGCCAGCCGACCGCCGTCCCCCAGTGGCCCGACCGCCCCGCTGTCGACGTCCACGACCCCGACGGCGTGCGCCTGCAGAAGCTGCTCGCCGCAGCGGGCGTCGGGTCCAGGCGGGTCTGCGAGAACCTCATCACCCAGGGCCGGGTCGAGGTCGACGGCCAGGTCGTCACCGAGCTGGGGGTCCGGATCCGGCCCACCCAGACCGTGCACGTCGACGGCATCCGGATCCAGCTCGACGAGAGCCGCGTGTACCTGGCGTTCAACAAGCCGCTCGGCGTCGTGACGTCGATGAGCGACGACCTCGGCCGGGTCGACATCGGCGACTTCGTCGCCAACCGCAAGGAGCGGCTCTTCCACGTGGGGCGCCTGGACGCCGACACCGAGGGCCTGCTCATCCTCACCAACGACGGCGAGCTCGCACACCGGCTCCAGCACCCGCGGTACGGCGTGCTGAAGACCTACCTGGCCCAGATCGCCGGCCAGGTTCCGCGCGACCTCGGACGCCGGCTGCGTGAGGGCATCATGCTCGAGGACGGCCCGGTGAAGGTCGACTCCTTCCGGGTCGTCGACTCCGCTCCCGGCAAGGCGCTGGTCGAGGTGGTGCTCCACGAGGGGCGCAAGCACATCGTCCGGCGGATGCTGGCCGAGGCCGGCCACCCCGTGCTCACCCTCGTGCGCACCAAGGTCGGTCCGATCCACCTCGGGGACACCAGGCCCGGCAAGTGGCGCAACCTCACGAGCACCGAGGTGGGGCTCCTCTACAAGGCCGCGGAGCTGTGACCCGGGTCCACGTCATCGGCACCGGACTGCTCGGCACGAGCCTGGGTCTGGCGCTGCGCCGCGTGGGCGACGACGTGACCCTCGAGGACATCAGCCCGACCCATGCGGCGCTGGCTCGAGACCTCGGGGCCGGACGCCTGCCGGATGCACCCGTGGACCCCGAGCTCGTCGTCGTCGCCACGCCGCCCGACGTCACCGCCACCGTCGTGGCGGGCGCCCTGCAGCGGTGGCCCCGTGCGTCGGTCACCGACCTCGCCTCGGTCAAGGGTGCGGTGCTCGACGCGTTGCGCGTCCAGCGCACCGACCTGACGCGGTACTGCGGGTCACACCCGATGGCGGGGCGCGAGCGCTCCGGGGCCGTGGCGGGCCGCCACGACCTCTTCGACGGGCGGGCGTGGGTGCTCACGCCGACACCCGAGACCGACCCGGTGGTCATCGCCCTCGTCACCTCGCTCGCCCGATCGGTCGGCGCCGCGGTGAGCACCCTCGCCCCGGAGCACCATGACGCGGCTGTCGCGGCGGTCTCCCACGTGCCCCAGCTGGCGGCCAGCCTCGTCGCCGCCCGGCTCGAGCCCCTCGACGACGCCGCAGTCGCCCTGGCGGGCCAGGGGCTGCGCGACGTCACCCGCATCGCCGCGAGCGACCCCGGCCTGTGGACCCAGATCCTCGCGGGCAACGCACCCGCCGTCCGCGAGGTGCTGACGGCCCTGGTCGCCGACCTCGCCCGGGTCGTCGCCGCCCTCGACGAGCTCAGCGCGTCGAACGACGCACCCGGTGCCCGCGGGGCGCTCGCCCACGCCATCGCCGCCGGGAACGCCGGCCACGCGCGGATCCCCGGAAAGCACGGCGCCGCCCCGACGACCTACACGACGGTGCGGGTGCTCATCCCCGACGAGCCGGGCCAGCTCGGTCGGCTGTTCGCCGACATCGGCGCGATCGGGGCCAACGTCGAGGAGTTCCACCTCGACCACGGGCTGGGCCAGCCCTTCGGCCTGGCCGAGATCGACGTCGTTCCCGGTGCGGCGGCCGGGCTCGGCCAGGGGCTGACGGACCGGGGCTGGCGCCTGCACGGTTGAGCCGCCAGTAGGCTTCCGGCTCATGACCGCACCCCTCACGATCGCGATCGACGGACCCTCCGGCTCGGGGAAGAGCAGCGTCTCGAGGGCCGTCGCGCGCCACCTCGGGGTGGGTTTCCTCGACACCGGCGCGATGTACCGCGCTCTGACCTGGTGGTGCCTCGAGCGCGGGCTCGACCTCACCGATGCGGATGCCGTGGCGCGCGCCGCGCGCGATCTCCCGCTCGAGGTGGGGACCGACCCCCACGCCCCCACGGTGTCCGTGGACGGGACCGACGTGTCCGCGGCCATCCGCACGACGCGGGTCAGCACCATGGTGTCGGCCGTGGCGACCAACCTCGAGGTGCGCGCCGAGCTTCGGCAGCGGCAGCGCGACCTCATGGCGAAGATCGCGCAGGAGAGCGGGGGAGTGGTGGCCGAGGGGCGCGACATCACCACCGTGGTGGCTCCCGAGGCGAGCGTGAGGGTGCTGCTGACGGCATCCGAGGAGGCCCGGCTCCGGCGCCGTTCGGCCGAGCTGCACGGAGCGACCGATGCCGCCGCCGTCGAGGCGACTCGTGACCAGGTGGTGCGTCGGGACCGCGACGACTCGACCGTGTCGACGTTCACGCAGGCGGCGCCCGGCGTCGTGCTCGTGGACACCTCCGACCTGGACTTCGAGCAGAGCGTCGCGGCCGTCCTCGCCGTCGTCGCGGCCGTCGTCGCCGCCGAGACCACCTCCTGACGTCCGGCCCACGGTGCACGACGTCGCCGACCCGGGGCCGGGTCGGGCCCGGCTGGGCCACCTGGTGGGGCGGTTCCTCTTCTTCGTCCTGTACTCGGCACGCTCCTCCGGCCGCGCGAACGTCCCGCGCGGTGGTGCCGTGATCCTCGCTGCCAACCACACCGGATACCTCGACGGCGCCCTCGTGCTGTCGATGGCGCCACGGCCGAGCCACTTCCTCGTGCTCGCGAAGACCTTCGCGGGTCTCGTCGGCCACCTGCTGCGGTGGAGCGGTCAGATTCCGATCGAGCAGGGGCGTGGTGACCGCACGGCGCTGGGGCAGGCCCTCGTGGTGCTCGGCCGGGACGGCGTCGTCGGGATCTTCCCCGAGGGGGGCCGCGGCCGAGGTGACCTCGCGGCAGCGGGCAGGGGCGTCGCCTGGCTGGCGCTGCAGTCCGGGGCGCCGGTGGTGCCCACGGCCTGTCTGGGGACGCGGCGCACCGGTGAGCTCGCGGCATCCTGGCCCCGCCTGCGCTCCCGGCTCGTCGTCGACTTCGGGGAGCCCGTCGTGCTCGACCTGCCCGACGGGCTGCCCGGACGGGCGCGCCTCGACCTGGCGACCGAGCAGATCCGGGCGGCGCTGGTGGCGCACGTGCACGGCGCGGCGCGGCGGCACGGCATCCCGCTGCCGACCGACGTGCCGCCCGACCTCGTGGACTGAACCACCCCCGGGCGTGGGGGAGAATGGCGCGATGAGCACCGAGGACCCCACGACCCAGACCGAGGACCCAGCAGCCGTCGAGCGAGCGCTGCGGGTGGGCCTGGAGGACTTCGAGCTGAGCGACGAGGACCGCGCGCTGCTCGAGCGCGGTGACGACGCGCTCGACGCCGAGGTGGCTGCGGGTCCGCTGCCGGTCGTCGCCGTCATCGGGCGCCCGAACGTGGGCAAGTCGACGCTGGTCAACCGCATCATCGGTCGCCGCGAGGCCGTGGTCGAGGACGTGCCCGGCGTGACCCGCGACCGGGTGGCCTACGACGCCGAGTGGGTCGGGCGACGGTTCACCCTCGTCGACACGGGTGGCTGGGCGATCGACGCCCGGGGGATCCACCTGCGGGTCGCCGAGCAGGCCGAGATCGCCGTCGACCTCGCCGATGTCGTGCTGTTCGTCGTCGACGCGACGGTCGGCGCCACCGACGACGACGAGAACTGCGTGCGGCTGCTGCGGCGGGCGGGCAAGCCCGTCGTGCTCATCGCCAACAAGGTCGACGACCAGCGCACCGAGGCCGACGCCGCGGCCCTGTGGAACCTTGGTCTCGGTCAGCCGTGGCCGGTCTCGGCGCTGCACGGACGCGGGAGCGGTGACGCGCTGGACGCGCTGCTCGAGGTGCTTCCCGAGGTGTCGGCGATGGGCGGGGCCTACGAACGGGGTGGGCCGCGCCGGGTGGCCCTGGTCGGGCGGCCCAACGTGGGAAAGTCCTCGCTGCTCAACAAGCTCGTGGGCCACGAGCGCGTGGTCGTCGACAGCGTTGCCGGCACGACGCGCGACCCGGTCGACGAGCTCGTCGAGCTCGGAGGCCGCGAGTGGCGCTTCGTCGACACCGCCGGCATCCGGCGCCGCGTGCACCAGACGCGCGGGTCCGACTTCTACGCCTCGCTGCGCACGCAGACCGCCCTGGAGAAGGCGGAGGTCGCCGTCGTCCTGGTGGACGCCTCCGAGACGATCTCCGAGCAGGACGTGCGGGTCATCCAGCAGGTCATCGACGCCGGCCGGGCCCTGGTCATCGCGTACAACAAGTGGGACCTCACCGACGAGGAGCGCCGCCACTTCCTCGAGCGCGAGATCGAGCGCGACCTCGTGCAGATCCCGTGGGCGCCGCGGGCCAACGTCTCGGCCCGCACGGGGCGGCACATG
>DATIAJ010000303.1:0-2947 GCA_035458105.1 Nocardioides sp.
AGGCTCCCGAGGGCGTGCTGGTCAGGCTCGCGACACACCAGTCACACCAGTAGTTCTGCGACACACCTCTTGACATCCGCCCCGCTGGCACCCCCCGCTCCTACGCTTCGAGCGTGGACCTGAGCGCTCTCATCTTCGTCGCCCTTGCCGTGGCGTGGGCCGTCTACCTGATCCCCAAGGCCCTCAAGCACCACGACGAGGTCGTCCGCAGCCGATCCGTCGAGAAGTTCTCCCACACGATGCGCGTCCTGGCCCGGCGCGAGCCCGTCGATCGCCGCAACGCGCGCCTGGTCGTCTCGCCCGTCCGCGCCGCGCTCCGCCCGCCGGTCGAGACCAAGGCCCACGCCGAGCCGGAGGTCGTCGCCGCGTCGGTCACGACCTCCCTCAGCACGGAGGTGACCCGCGAGGTCACCGTGTCGAGCCCGGTGTCACGTCCGCTGTCGCCGGTCGCCGAGCGTGCGTCCGCCCGTCGGGCCGCGAGGCGCCGACGCAACGTCCTCGCCGTCGTCCTGCTGGCCAATGCAGTCGTCGTCGGCCTGGCGGTCGCGAAGGTCGTCGCCTGGCCGTGGGTCGCGGCACCGGCAGCCGTCCTGGTGGCCTGGCTGGTCGCCTGCCGCATGTCGGTGCGCGCCGAGCGCCGCCTGCGTGCGTCGCGCTCCGCGATCGAGATCGGCCTGCCGCCGGTCGTCGAGGAGGAGGGCGACGAGTCCGGCCTCACCGGCGAGATCACCGTGACCCCGCCGCAGCCTCGCGTCCCCGCCGCGCCGTCCGCACCCGCCCAGGCCCAGCCCGCGCAGGCCTCGCCCGCGGCCGACGCCCCGGCCGTGGTCACGGGCGAGGTCCCGGTCGTCGGTGGCTGGGACATGGTGCCCACCACGCTGCCGACCTACGTCAGCAAGCCGGCCGCCCAGCGGCGTACGGTCTCCACGATCGACCTCGACTCCACCGGGGTCTGGTCGAGCGGCCACCACGACGGCGACTCCGCCATCGCCCGGTCGGCCGAGCAGTCCGCCAAGGACGCGAAGGCCGCCCGCGAGGCCGGCGAGACCCGCCGCGCCAGCGGCGCCTGACGTCCGCCTCAGGGCGATTGGGTCGGCGCCGAACCGCTCGTGTATCTTGGCGTCGCGCCTCCGGGCGCATGGGGCTGTGGCGCAGTTGGTAGCGCGTCTCGTTCGCAATGAGAAGGTCAGGGGTTCGAATCCCCTCAGCTCCACCACTACGCACGACGAGGACCCGCCGGTCGCCCTGACCGGCGGGTCCTCGTGCGTCCGGCGACGTGACGCCGTCAGTGGGGAGCATCGTGGTCGGCAGCTGTCCAGGAGGCTCCCCCGTCAGGGGTCCAGTCGTACGGCCCTGATGGCTCGGCGGACCTCCCGCAGCACCAGCCGTGGTTGCGAGTGCTGGATGTCGTGCCCGCTGCGCTGGGCGATGACGTGCCTGGCCCCGGGGAGCATCCCGGCGAGGTCCGCCTGCAGCCGAGCCCACAGCTGCTCGACGACGTCGCTCTCGGCCGATGGCGGTCCTTCGGCGCGACCATGACTGATCACGGTCAACGGCATCGGACGGAGCGGGTGCGCGGCCAGCTGGGCCCGGACCTGTCGCTCGGCGCGGCAGATGTCCATGCGCTCCCAGTCGACCTGGCGGGCGGGGACTGCGCAGAGCTGCGAGTAGGCGGCATCCCACTGGCCCTGCGGGACCAGGTGCCGAAGGGCCTCGAACGTGCTCCGGTGGTAGCGCGGGTGCACACCGTCGACCAACACCAGGCCTGCGACGGCACCGGGGTGCTGACTGGCGAAGCCCATGCTGAACAACCCGCCGTTGGAATGGCCGACGAGCACGAGGGGTCGCGGGACGCCCGCGGCCCGCAGCAGCCGGTGCAGGTCGCGAACGCGGTCGTCCGCGGTCCGGGGGCCGCGTGCGCTGTCGCTGCGCGAGGCGGGCCCGTTCTGCCGGGCGGGGTCGTAGCTGCAGACCCTGGTGGTGGTCGCGAGGCGGTTCTGCAGCTGGTACCAGTCGGTGGTGAGGCCGTTCTCGAGGACCACCGTCGGTCGGCCGTGGCCGACGCACCGCATGAACAGCTCTCGGCCCCCGACGTCGAACCAGCCCGAGTAGCGACCACGCGGCACCAGGACGGGGGACGCCTCCCTCACCTCGAGGGCGGTGATCATGCGGGTGCGCCGGGCGATCGCGACCGGCACCTCGACGCGGGAGCCGTTGTCTGCGCGGAACAGCGCCATCGCCTGGTGCGACCGGGGCGGGTAGGAGAAACCTGCGAACCGCATGGGACCGAACCGCTGGAGGGTCTGGCGGAACGCGGTGACCAGCTCGGACGGGCCGGACCCCGGTGCGGCGAGCATCTCGGGCGCGACGTGGTCGCGGATCTCCCGGGCGGTGATGTCGGCAGCAGAACCGGACAGCTGCAGCTGGAGCCAGCGCAGCTGGGCCCGCATGGGGGTCTGGGGGACTCCCGGACGGGCGACGCAGTCGGTGACCTCGTACGCGTCGCGAGGCGGGCAGTAGCGTGCCGGGCGGTCCTCCGCGGCATCCGCCGGGCCGGGGTGCGCCAGGGCCGGCAGGAGCAGGCAGGACGCGACGATGGTGGAGATCCGGGCTCTCATGGCTGCTCCTCGGTGGGCGAGAGGGTGGTGACCACCCACTGTGGCCGCCGGCCTCGCTCGTGTCGTCCATCCTGAGAGGGCTGCTGCGGTACATCGCTGGTCGGACACCAGCTCGTGCCGATGCCGTGGTCGCGACCGATCACGACGGCCCGGATCGTCGTCAGTCGCCCGTCGGCCCGAAGCGCTCGACCCGGATCGACGCCGTCGGGACGTCGAGGTCGGCGAGCAGTGCGGTCACGTGGTTGGCGAACAGGTTCGAACCGCACACGTACACCGTCGCGTCGCTCGGCACCGGGTCGAGATCGTCGATCGTGAGCCGTCCCGTCGGC
>DATIAJ010000304.1:0-2066 GCA_035458105.1 Nocardioides sp.
CCACCACAGCCTGGTCGACGGCATCAGCGCCGTCGACATCGGCAACGTCCTGGTCGACGGCAACCCCACCGCCAGCGACGGCATCCTGACGACGTGGCGGGCCCGCGCCGAGCCGGGCAGCGTCGAGCTCGTCGTCGGGGCACTCGCGGAGGCGGTCCGCACGCCGAGCCAGGTGGTGGAGACCGTGCAGCACGGCATCGCCGACGTCGGCAAGACCCTGGGCAAGGTGACCTCCGTCGCCGGCGAGGTGATCTCGACCCTGGCCCGAGTGTCCGCGAGACCGGCACCCGAGTCGCCGCTGAACGCCTCGGTCGGGCGGGCTCGGCGCTACGTGATGATCGGCACCGACCTCGACGACTACCGCAAGGTGCGCACCCGGCTGGGGCAGGGTGCCTTCGCCGACGAGGTCACCATCAACGACGTCATCCTCGCGACGATCGCGGGCGCGTTCCGCTCGTGGCTGCTCACCCGTGGTGAGGCGGTCTACGGCGGCACCACGATCCGGGCCATGGTCCCGGTCTCGGTCCACGAGGGCCCGGACGCCCCCACGGGCGCCCAGATGACGGCGTGCTTCGTCGACCTGCCCGTCGGCGAGCCCGGACCGTCGATGCGGCTGCACCAGATCGCCTTCTCGATGCGCCAGCAGATGGAGGGCGGTTCGCGTCGGGCCGTGTCGGCCGACACGCTCTCCGGGCTCGGCGGCTTCGCGCCACCGACGATGCATGCCCTCGGGGCGCGCCTCGGGGGCATGGTGTCCAAGCGCCTGTACAACGTCGTCATCACCAACGTGCCCGGGCCCCAGACACCGCTCTACGCCGCTGGCGCGCGGATGGTCTCGACCTACCCGGTCACCCCACTCGGTCGCGGGCAGGCCCTGTCCATCGGGCTGACGTCCTACGACGGCGGGGTCTACTACGGCCTGTACGCCGACCGTGACGCCATGCCCGATGCCGACGTGCTGGGCCGCGGCGTCATCGACTCGCTGCACGAGCTGCTCGAAGCCCCCCGCGCCAGGGCCCGCTGACCGAGCGCGCCGCACAGCACCGGACCACACAACACCGGACCGCACAGCACCAGGAGCCCGTATGCCGCTCGCCCGGATCTACCTCCCCCTCACCTCCGGTGACCTCGCCGGGCTCGCGGACGGCCGCCCCGTCGGGCCGGCGCCGCTGGCCGCGCACGCCGTCACACCCTCGCTCGGCCGCACCGGCCTCATCGTCGACGAGGAAGAGCTGGAGCACGCCGCATGGGTCGCGGCCACCCGCGAGGCGAGTGGGCTGACGCGCGGCGGTGCCGTGCGCCGGGTCGTGGCTGCAGCCGACGTCGACGCCACCCTCGTGCTGCACCCGACGTCTCCCGACGTGCCGTCGCGGGTGCACGTCTCGGCGCCGATCGAGCGCCGCCGGATCGTGTCGTTCCACGTCGACGAGGAGGCGGGCGACACCGAGCCGACCGACCTGCTGTGGTACGACGTCACCGAGCTCGCCGACGTCCGCGCCCTCGTCGACGACAGCTGACCCCCCTTTCGGGAAGCGTGAGGTTGCACGGAGCAACGCCGGGGCGACAGAGTGGCGGGATGAGCCCGGCGTCGGGGATCCGACGCCTCAGCCGACCCGAGGAGTGCCACCACCGATGGACGCCGTGACCCACGTCCCCGCCCCGATCAACGAGACGGTGCTCGACTACGCGCCGGGCAGCGCCGAGCGGGCCGCCGTCGAGGTGGCCCTCGTCGAGCTGGCCAGTACCAGGCACGACCTTCCCCACACCATCGGGGGAGTGCGCGTCGCGGGTCAGGGCCCCAGGATCGAGGTCCGGCAGCCGCACGCCCACGCCAAGGTGCTCGGCGTCACCCGCGGTGCCACCAAGGCCGACGCCGCCGACGCCGTCGACGCCGCCGTCGCCGCAGCGCCCGCCTGGCGCGAGCTCTCCTTCGACGACCGCGCCGCGATCCTGCTCAAGGCCGCCGACCTCCTGGCCGGCCCGTGGCGGGCCAGGATCAACGCCGCGACGATGCTGGGACAGAGCAAGACGGCATACCAGGCGGAGATCGACGCGGCCTGCGAGCT
>DATIAJ010000305.1:0-8944 GCA_035458105.1 Nocardioides sp.
CCGAGCGGCGCGTCGACCAGCGTCGCGATCTCGTCGTAGGGCAGGCCGTAGACGTCACGCAGCAGCAGCGGCTCGACGTACTGCGGGTGGTCCTTCTCGATCGTGTCCATCGCCTCGAGCAGGTCGAGCCGGGTGCCGGCGATGACGCTGGTGGTGCGCGGGTCGGGACGGTCGTGGGCGCCGTCCTCGAAGTCGGTCGGCGTGGCGAGGTTCTTCAGCCGGCGGTACGTCGTGCGCGCGCTGTTCACCGAGACGATGTGCAGCCACGTGGTGAACCGGCCGCGGCCACCCCACGAGCCGATCTTCGTCGCTGCGTTGAGCATCGCCTCCTGGCAGGCGTCCTCGGCGTCGCCGGAGTAGGGGAGCACCCCGCGGCAGATGTTCAGCACGCGCGGACGCACGGCTGCGAGCAGCTGCTCGAGCGCGTCACGGTCCCCGTCACGCGCTCGGCGCGCCAGGTCGTCGATGTCGTCCGGCGCCAACGCGTCGCCCGGGTCCCCCGAATAGCTCACGCCTGCACGATAATGCCCGGGTGTCCGCTCCCACTCGTCTCGGTCGTTACCCGGTGCGCCGCCGCATCGGGTCGGGGGCGTTCGCGACCGTGTGGCTGGCCTACGACGAGCACCTCGACAGCCCCGTGGCGATCAAGGTCCTCGCCGACAACTGGGTCGACGACCACCACATCCGCCAGCGCTTCCTCGAGGAGGGTCGCTTCCTCCGCAAGGTCGAGTCGCCCCACGTCGTCTCCGTCTACGACGCCGGCGAGCTGGAGGACGGCCGCCCCTTCCTGGTGATGGCGTACGCCGACCAGGGCACGCTGGCCGACCTCGTCGAGGTCGCGCCGCTGCCGAGGTCGCAGGCGATGGCGGTGATCACCCAGGTCGGCCGCGGGTTGAGCGCCCTGCACGACCGCGGCGTGCTGCACCGCGACGTGAAGCCTGCCAACGTCCTCTTCCGCACCGTGGAGAACGGCCGCGGTCCGCACGTCGTGGCGATGCTCGGCGACCTCGGCCTGGGCAAGGCGATGGACATGGCGTCCCGGCTGACGATGGCTGGCGGCACCCCCTCCTACGTCGCCCCGGAGCAGGCCCTCGGTGAGGGGCTGGACCCGCGGGCCGACCAGTACTCGCTCGCGGCCCTGAGCTACTTCCTGCTGACCGGTCGCCAGCCCTACTCCCACGCGAGCCTCGCCGCTGCGGAGAACCCCCTGCCGCCACCGCCGATGGGCATCGACAACCCGGCCGCGGAGGCCGTCGTCCTGCGGGGTCTCGCCAGGGACCGCGAGGACCGGTTTCCCGACGTGGAGTCGTTCATCGCGGCGCTGGTCGACGCGATCGGCGAGCCGGTCGACGGCACCCCCGCGACCTGGGCGCCGATCGATCCCGAGGTGACGCGCGCGTCGTCCCGGCCGGAGCGCACGGGCGTGGCGAGCGACCAGCCGGCGCCCCCCACCCCGGGTCGGCGCCGCTGGCCGTGGGTGGCGGCTGCCGTGATCGCCCTGACGGCAGGTACCGGCGCCGGGTGGGCGCTGGAGCGCACCGCCGCGTCGGAGCGGACCGTGGAGGACTCGGAGGGCACGCTCGCCGTCACCGTCCCGGAGGCCTGGACCGCCCAGGTCGATCCCGAGCAGTGGCAGCCCTTCGAGGGACGTGCCGAGCAGGCGTCGCTGGCCGCTGGTACCCGTGCGGGGTGGAACTCCGACGACGAACCCGGCGAGGGGGTGTTCCTCGGCATCCTCCCCGGCGAGAAGCTGCCCTCGCAGGTTCCGGGCCACCCGGCCTGCCAGGTCCAGCGCGGTCCCTACTTCGACGACGACGCGATGACGGTCTACTTCAGCGAGTGTCCGGGCGTCGACACGACGGTCGAGCGCGTCATCCAGGTCAACCAGAACCAGCTCCTCTGGGTGCAGATCCGCAGCGAGGACCAGCGCGTCGCGCGCCGCGTGCTGGACTCGGTCGAGACCTTCGGGTACTGACCGCCCGAGCGACCCGGCTCGTGATCTCAGCCGAGCCTGACGCCCGAGCCCACGCGTGCGATCAGCTCCGCCATGCCCGGGTCGTCGACCTCGCGACCGGTCACGGCGATCTCCACCTGCGCGTCGCCGGATCCCGTGAGGTCGAGCCAGCGCAGGTATCCGTACCGCAGGTGGTTGGCGGTGACGAAAGTGAAGTGCAGGCTGTCCCGGGTCTGGGCGATCACCTCGACGTTGCTCTCGTCCTCGCGCAGCTCGGCGAGCCTCCGGTCGAGCGTCCCCTCGATCGAGCGGCGGTTGCTCAGCACCTGCTCGACCCGCAGGACGTAGCCGAAGTCGGGCTGGTCCGGTGGCCGCCACTGCCACTCGTTGAGCGAGTTCTCGAAGTACGACCAGCCCTCCGGCACCGGCAGCGTCATCCGGAAGTCGCCGACCCCGACCGGCTGGCGCACGAGCGGCAGCCCGGTCGCGAGGGGCGGGATGTCGGGGTCCGGAAGCAGCTCGGGGACCGGGTCGACCGGCAGGCTGGGGGACGCCGGCACCGGCGTCGCCGATCCGCTGCCCGACGGGTTCTCTCCGAGGATCCGTGACGTGACGAACCCCGCCGCGACCCCGATGGCGAGCAGCAGCGCGAGCACTGCCGTCCCCCGCCAGGTCACGGGCGCAATCTAGCCCGTGGGGGTGGGCTCAGCCGACAGGCCCGCCGCCGGCTCCCTCCATGCCCTCGGCCACCCGGCGGATGAGGTCCCGCGTGCCGTCGACGTCCCGCTCGCGACCGTGCACCACGATCTCGACGTCGGCCTGGCCGCTGGCATCGAGGTCGAGCCAGCGCATGAAGCTGTGGCGGGCGTTGTCCTCGTTGCTGCGGTAGGTGTACTCCAACGAGTCCGCGCCGCGACCGAGGATGGCCACGTCCTCCTGCTCGTCACGAAGCCGTTCGATGCGGATGTCGATCGCGTCCTCGATGGTGATGTCCTGGCTGTTGATCTGCTCGATACGCATCACGTAGGTGTTGTTGGACGTGCCCGGCTTCTTGAACTTCCACTCGTTGCTGGCGCTGACGTTGGTGGACCAGCCGACGGGCTTCGGGAAGGTGATCTCGAACTTGCCGGTGCCCAGCTTCGCCGGGGCCATCGGGATCCCCGGCTCGAGCGGCGGGTCCGTGGGGTCGGCGGCGTAGGGCTCGGGCGTGTCGACCGGCATCTCCGGCGCCTGCGCCGGCACCGGGGCCGGGACACCCGAGCCGATCGAGCTGCCCCGGCTCTGTGCGGACGCGGCGAAACCGCCCCCGACGCCGATCGCCAGGAGCGCGACCAGTGCTGCCGGCCCCCGCCACTCCACGCTCCCATCATGTCAGCCGGGCTGGTGGTCTGGTCCACCGAGCCGCGCGCGGTGCGCCGCCCCGCGTCGGCGAGCACCATCGGGGGATGGTCACGCGGTGGGCCGTGCGGTCAGCACGGGCGTTCGACGGGGAGCGGTTCCTGTCGGACGGTGCGACGGTGCTCGTCGAGGGCGAGCGGGTCGTCGGGGTGGAGCCGGCCGCCTTCCGGCCACCGGACGACGTACCCGTCACCGAGGTCGACGGCACCCTCCTGCCGGGGCTGGTCGACTGCCACGTGCACCTCGTCGCGTCGGGGGCCTTCCCGGGGACGCCGGGGAGCCTGGAGTGGGCCGGCACGGCCGAGCCGGCCGCGGTGGACGAGGTGGTCACGGACAGCCTGCGGGCGCAGGTCGCGGCGGGGGTGACCAGCGTCCGCGACCTCGGCGACGTGGCCTACCGGGTGCTCGAGCACCGGGGGCGGGAGGCCGAGGGGCTGCCCCGGGTGGTGGCCGCGGGTCCGCCGATCACGATCCCGCTGGGCCACTGCTGGTTCCTCGGCGGCGACGTCGACACCGACGAGCCCGGGGCGATGGACCGGGCCGTGGCCGAGCGGACCGAGCGCGGCGTCGACCTGGTGAAGGTGATGGCCAGCGGCGGCTTCCTGACGCCCGGCAGCGACCAGCTCGGGGCCCAGTTCGAGGCAGGTCCGCTGGGCCGCCTGGTCAGGGCCGCCCACGAGGCCGGACTGCGGGTCGTCGCCCACACGCACTCCGTCGCCGGGGCGGAGGTGGCGCTCGAGGCGGGCGTCGACGGTCTCGAGCACTTCACCTGTCTGGCCGAGGGCGGCGCGGACCCGCCGGCGGCCCTGCTCGCCCGGGTCGCCGCCGCGGGGGTGACCGTGTGCCCCACCCTGGGCAACGACCCCGCGCGGTTCCCGCCCGTGTCGGCGATGCCGCCGCACATCCTCGAGATGCTCGAGCGCATCGGCATCACCGACCGCGACGAGCACTTCGCACGCGCTGCGACCAACACCCTCCGGTTGCGCGAGCACGGCATCCGTGTGGTGTCGGGTCTCGACGCCGGGGCGATGCCCGCCAAGCCGCACGGCCACCTGTGGCGCTCGGTCGCCGAGCTGGTCCGCGGCGGGTGGCCGGTAGACGAGGCACTCGCGACCGCCACCTCGGTTGCCGCCGAGGACTCTGGCATCGACGCCGGTCGACTCGCCGTCGGGCGGCTCGCCGACCTGCTGGTGGTCGACGGCGACCTCGCCGCCGACCTCACCGTGCTCTCGCGACCCCTCGCCGTGTGGGTGGGAGGGGTGTCCGTGCCAATTCCGTGAGGGGACGTCCTAGCGTTGCCCTGTGCTGATCCGCAACGCCCGCCTCGTCGCCGTCACCGAGGCCGTCCCTGGACTCGTCGACGTACGCCTCGACGGCGGCCACGTGGTGGAGGTCGGCCCGGGGCTGGCCGGCGGGGACGAGACGTCGTACGACGCCGACGGGCGCTGGCTCATGCCGGGGCTGTGGGACCAGCACGTCCACCTCGGGCAGTGGACCCTGGCGTCCGCGCGCCTCGACCTCGGCCCCGCGCGGTCGAGCGAGGAGGCCGTCGCACTCGTGCGGGAACGGCTCGTCGAGTGGCCCGACCTGCCGGTCATCGGCTGGGGCCATCGACCGACGGCGTGGCCCGACATGCCGACCGTGTCCGACCTCGACGCGATCGACACCGACCAGCCGATCGTGCTCATCGCCGGTGACGGCCACCACGGGTGGCTCAACACCGTGGCGCTCCACGCGCTCGCCCTCCCGATCCGTGACAGCGTTGTCAGTGAGGCCGAGTGGTTCATGGCCTACGGCCGGCTGGCCTCGGTGCTCGGACAGGACGGCACCGGCCCCGACGCCTACCGCCGCTCGATGGAGGCTGCGGCCGCGCAGGGCGTGGTCGGGCTCGTGGACCTCGAGTTCAGCGGCGGGGTCGCGGACTGGGTGGCCCGCTGGGCCGGAGGCGCCGACCTGCTGCGGATCCGTCACGCCTGCTACGCCGACGGCCTCGACGACGTGCTCGCCCGCGGCCTGCGCTCCGGCGACCCGCTGGCCGGTGACCCACGCCTGACGATGGGGCCGCTCAAGATCATCAGCGACGGCTCGCTCAACACCCGCACCGCCTGGTGCGGCGAGCCCTACGCCGACAAGGCCGTCCCCGGCTTCGAGGAGGGGCAGCCCAACCAGACCTCCGAGGAGCTGCGGGGGTTGCTGGCCCGCGCCGCGGCCGGTGGTCTCGACGTGGCGGTCCACGCCATCGGCGACCGCGCGGTCGCGGAGGCGCTCGCCGCCTTCGAGGAGACCGGCGCCCGCGGTGGCATCGAGCACGTGCAGCTCACCACGCGCGACGACGTACGCCGCATGGCGCGCCTCGGCGTGCGCGCCAGCGTCCAGCCCGCCCACCTGCTCGACGACCGCGACGTGACCGAGCGGCTCTGGCCCGGCCGCGCAGAGCGGTGCTTCCCGCTGCGGTGGATGCTCGACGACGGCGTGGACGTCGTGCTCGGCTCCGACGCCCCGGTCTCCCCGCTCGACCCCTGGCTCGCGATCGCGTCGGCGGTCCACCGCTCGGGCGACGACCGCGAGCCGTGGCACCCCGAACAGTCCATCACCGCCCGTGAGGCGCTCGCCGCCTCCACCGACGGCTGGGGCACGGTCGCGGCCGGTCATCCCGCCGACCTGGTGCTCCTCGACGCCGACCCCCTCGACGGATCGTCGGACCGCGAGCACGCTCGTCGGTTGCGGTCCTTCGCCGACCAGGTCGTGGTGACCTGGGTCGCCGGCGAGGCGGCGTACGAACGCGCCTGACGCCACCCCGGCCGAGCGGTGCGTGAGACAGGTTTCGCCGAACGAAAAGGTGTCTCACCCACCGCTCACGCGCGGCACCCCGGTCGAGCGGTGTGTGAGACACGTTCTGGAGCGCCAGAACCTGCGTCACACACCGCTGCGGAAGGGGTACGACGTCAGGCGAGCGCGAGCGTCGCGTCGAGGACGAAGGCTGGGTCCTCGAGCCGGTCGCCGTAGACCTCGCGGAGCTGGCCGACGCGGTAGCGCACCGTCTGGGCGTGCACGAAGAGCTCCTCGGCGACGGCGTCGCGGCGACCGTGGTGGAGCAGCCAGCTGCGGAGCGTTTCGGTGAGCTTCTCGGCCGTCGAGGGGCGGAGGTCGGCTAGTGGGGCGAGCACCCGGGTCCGCAGGTCCTCCCGGGCGGACGGGTCGGCGGCGAGCACCAGCGAGGCGAGATGTTCCTCGGAGTCGACGAGTCCGTCGAGGCCGAGCGCGGAGCACCGCAGGGCGCGGCGGTACGACGCCGCCGCGTCCAGCCAGGGCACGCCCGGGCCGACGACGGCGTCGGTGCCGCGCAGCGCGCGGAGCAACGTACGCCGAGATGTCGCCGACCCGGTGCCGGGCACGAGCAGCGAGGCGTGGCCCTCCGGCAACCCCGGGACGTCGTCGCTCGGCTGGAGCGTGCGCGGGTCGAGGGCGGTCAGGGCGTGCGAGACCTGCGACTCCGGGAGCACCAGCGCGGTCAGCGCCCCGGGCGGCTCCCAGTCGGCCCGCTCCGCCGCGGCGGCGATCGCGTCGGCTGGTGCGCCGGTGAGCAGGGCCCGCGCGAGCCGCTCGAGGTTGCGCTGGCGGACGCGCCCGCTGCTCTCCAGCTCGTCGGTGTGCCCGGCGACGGAGGCCGCCGACAGCTCGTCGATGTAGGCGAAGACGAGCTCGGCGAACTTCGCCAGCTGCCCGGAGTCGACCCCGGCCTCCACAGCGACGCGCGACATGTCGCGCCACGAGGCGCGGGCGCCGATCCGGTAGGCCGCGAGCAGCGCCTCGACCGTACGCCCGCTGCGCGCCTCGCCGCGGCCGAGCTGGTAGGCCCCTTCGATCGCGGGGGCCTTGGGCGCATCGGCGTCCTGCCGGGTGGCGAGGGTGAGGAAGCCGCCGAGCGCGAGCTGCACCGCGTTGCGGATCACCTCGCCCATCCGGCCGCTCCACGCGCCGGCGTAGCTCGGCACCTCGTCGATGATGGTGAGCACGGCGCTGTCGGCGACCTCGGCGAGGTGGGACCGCAGCGCGGCTGCCACCTTGGGATCGAGCCCGACGATCGTCTGTATTTGTGTGGCGGGGCGCACAGGGCGAGTGACCATCGGGACTCCTGAGGTCGGTTTTGTTCGCGACGAACAAGAGTCTAGCCCCGATTCACGTGCGGAGGGCAGGAAGATGTGCGCCTGGTCCGGGACATTGGATGTCATGACCACGACTCTCGAGCCGCCCGCACGCGGCAGCGCCCGGAGCCGTCGACTGGGCGACCAGCTCGTCCGCGTCGCCGAGGCCGCCACCACGCCCTACCTGCCGGCCGACTTCCTGGACCTCTTCGCGCCCCTGCGCTCCGGCGCCGACCTGCGCGGACGCATCGAGTCCATCCACCCCGAGACCGCGGATGCCGCCACGATCGTCATCCGCCCCGGCGCGGACTGGGCCGGCCACGTGCCCGGCCAGTACCTCCGCATCGGCATCGACGTCGACGGCGTACGCCAGTGGCGCGCCTACTCGCTGACCCACGGCCCGCGCCGCGACGGCCGCATCTCGATCACCGTCAAGGCCGTCCCGGACGGCCTGGTCAGCAACCACCTCGTCCACGAGGCACGGCCCGGCACGCTGGTCCACCTCGAGCAGGCGGCCGGCGAGTTCGTGCTCCCGCCCGAGGGCGGCAAGTTCCTCATGGTCACCGCCGGCTCCGGCATCACGCCGGTCATCGGCATGCTGCGCAACCTGTTCCCGAGCACCGACGAGGGCGTCCTGCGGCTGCCCCGCAGCGAGGTCCACGACATCGTCGTCGTCCACGTCGCGCCGAGCCACCCGCACTCGATCTTCATCCGCGACCTCGAGGCTCTCGACGCTGCCGGTGCCATCCGCCTCGTCGCGAGGTACGACGACGAGCACGGCGTCCTCGACGTCGCCGACCTGGCCGACCTGGTCCCCGACCTCGCCGAGCGGGCCACGCTCGCCTGCGGGCCGGCCGGCCTGCTCGACGCCCTCGCCGCGCACCACGATGACGCCGGCCTGAGCCTGACGACCGAGCAGTTCCGCACCGCCCGCGTCGAGCCCGGCGACGGCGGCACCGTCACCTTCAGCTCGGGCACCACCCTCGACCTCGATGGCGCGACGCCCATCCTCGACGCCGCCGAGGACGCCGGGATGCTCATGCCAAGCGGATGCCGGATGGGCATCTGCATGGGCTGCGTCATCCCGCTGCGCGAGGGCAGCGTGCGCGACCTCCGCAACGGCGCGATCACCACCGCCGTGCCCGGCGAGACCGGCGACCTCAAGGTGCAGACCTGCATCAACGCCGCCGCCGGTCCGTGCCACATCGACCACTGACACCCGACCTCCCCGACACCCCCAGGAGAGCGCCATGACCACCGTGCAGAAGAAGGCCGTGCTCGGCCAGACCAACCCGATCGCCCACCTCACCGAGGCCGACATCGAGCAGATCGGCATCGAGCTCGACGCCATCCGGCAGGACGTCCTCGACACCCGCGGCGCCAGCGACGCGGCGTACATCCGACGCGTGATCGACACCCAGCGCAAGATCGAGCTCGGCTCGCGCGC
>DATIAJ010000306.1:0-6333 GCA_035458105.1 Nocardioides sp.
GTGCCTCGGCAACAGCGTCGGCCGAGCCGACCATGAGCGACCCGATCGGCGCGCCGAGGCCCTTGGACAGGCAGACCGCGAGGACGTCGGCGATCCGGCCGTAGTCGGCCAGCGGGGTCCCGGTGGCAACGTGTGCGTTCCACAGCCGCGCGCCGTCGAGGTGCACCTTCGTCTCGTTCGTCCCCGCCCACGCCCGCAGGGCGCGCAGGTCCTCGATCGGCAGCACGGCCCCGCCGGCGAAGTTGTGGGTGTTCTCCACCGACACTGCGGCCGTGCGCACGAAGAAGGGGCCCATGTCCGGTGCGTGCATCGCCTCGATCGCCGGCAGGTCGACCTGGCCGCGCTCCTTGGTCCAGGTGCGCATCGTGAGCCCGGTGATGGCGCCGTGCGCGCCGAGCTCGGCACGCGCGATGTGGGCCGAGGACTCGCACAGCACCTCCTCGCCGGGCGAGACCACGCTGGCCACGGCGAGCACGTTGGCCATGGAGCCGGTCGGGGTGAACAGCGCCGCCTCGTGCCCGAACATCCCGGCCACCCGCTCCTCCAGCGCCAGGACCGTCGGGTCCTCGCCGTAGACGTCGTCGCCCACCTCCGCGCGCGCCATCGCCTCGCGCATCGCATCGGTCGGGCGGGTCAGGGTGTCGGAGCGCAGGTCGATCACGGGGTCATCCCATCACGCGGGTCCCCGCCCTCCGCCGAGCGGTGGCCCACCCACAATCCGAGCATCCGGAATGTCGCTCGGCCACCGCTCGCGCGGGCGTCGGCGTACGACACGCCCACGACGGTGGTCCACCCACAATCCGAGCATCCGGAACGTCGCTCGGCCACCGCTCGCGCGGGCGTCGGTGCGCCAAGCAGGTTTCGGCGGCGCGGAACCTGCGTCACGCACCGCTCGTACGACGACCGCTCGTCCGCCGGTGCGCCAGGCAGGTTTCGCCGCCGCGGAACCTGCGTCACGCACCGCTCGTCGGACGAACGGCTTCAGGTGGGTCAGGCCTTGCGCAGCATCTCCGCGACGAGGAAGGCGAGCTCGAGGGACTGGACGCGGTTGAGGCGGGGGTCGCAGACGGACTCGTAGCGGTGGGACAGGCCGACCTCGTCGATCTCCTCGCCGCCGCCGACGCACTCGGTGACGTCGTCGCCGGTGAGCTCGACGTGGACGCCGCCGGGCCAGGTGCCGAGGCCGCGGTGCACGTCGAAGAAGCCCTGCACCTCGTCGATGACGTCGTCGAAGCGGCGGGTCTTGTAGCCCGAGGACGCCTCGAACGTGTTGCCGTGCATGGGGTCGCAGACCCAGGCGACGTTGAGCCCCTCGGCGGTGACCTTCTCCACGAGGGCGGGCAGCCCGTCGCGGATCTTGCCGGCGCCGAAGCGGGTGATGAACGTGAGCCGGCCCGGGGTGTTCTCCGGGTTGAGGCGGGCGGCGTAGGCGAGCGCGTCGTCGGGGGACGTCGTCGGGCCGAGCTTGATGCCGATCGGGTTCTTGATCTTCGACAGCAGCTCGACGTGCGCGCCGTCGAGCTGACGGGTGCGCTCACCGATCCACACGAAGTGCGCCGACACGTTGTAGGGCAGGTCGGTCCGCGAGTCGATGCGGGTCAGCGACTGCTCGTACTCCAGCAGCAGCGCCTCGTGGCTGGAGTGGAAGTCGACGCGGTGGAACTCGTCGGGGTCGGCGCCGATCGCCTTCATGAAGGTCAGCGCGCGCTCGATCTCGTCGGCCATCGCCTCGTAGCGCTGGCCGAAGGGCGAGGTCTGCACGAAGTCGGTGTTCCAGGTGTGCACCTGGCGCAGGTCGGCGTAACCACCGGTCACGAAGGCGCGGACCAGGTTGAGGGTGGCGGCCGAGGAGTTGTAGACCTCGACGAGCCGCTGCGGGTCGGGCACCCGCGCCTCGGGGGTGAAGTCGTAGCCGTTGACGGCGTCGCCGCGGTAGGCCGGCAGGGTGACGCCGTCGCGGGTCTCCAAGTCGGAGCTGCGCGGCTTGGCGTACTGGCCGGCGAGCCGGCCGAGCTTCACGACGGGCACCGAGGCGGCGTACGTCAGCACGACGGCCATCTGCAGCAGCACCCGCAGCTTGTTGCGCACGTTGTCGGCGGTCACGCCGGCGAAGGTCTCGGCGCAGTCGCCGCCCTGGAGCAGGAAGGCCTCGCCGCGGGTGACGGCGGCGATCTTGTCGGTGAGGTCGTCGCACTCCCCCGCAAAGACGAGCGGCGGCGCGGTCCTCAGTCGGGCCACGGCAGCGTCGACCGCCCCGGAGTCGGGGTAGGTCGGCTGCTGCTTCGGCCCGAGGGCGTGCAACTGCTCGAGGGTGGGGATGGCGTTCACCTGTCAAGGGTACGGCGACCCGGGCGCGGCCCCCGAACCCTGACCGACCCCTGAACGCGTGACGCCGCGCACGCCCGGCCCGGTCGGTCAGCCGCGCGGCGTGAGCACGCCCGCCGCGTCGTCGACGCGAAGCCCGCCGGAGCGGGTGCGGGTGGCAGCCAGCGTGCCGGTGACGACAGACGCGTCGGGGTAGCTGATGCGGCCCGGCGCGCCCTGGCGCGACGTGGTCCACAGCCGGTCCTGGAAGCCGACCTCTCCGCGGAACTGGTGGTTCTCCAGCACGAGGCGGTCCGCGGTGGCCTGGCCCACGAGGTACGACGCCTCGCCCCGGTAGAACAGCGACCCGTGCGACACCTCGAGGATGCCGTCACGCCGGCGGACGGTCTGGTCGTGCACCTCGCCGCTGAGGTAGACGTCGACGCCGCCGTCGACCATGGTGCGCCACAGGTCGGACGCCAGGCCCTTCTCGTAGACGAGGTGGGTCGAGTTGCGCACGCGGACCTTGCCGGGCATCGGCGTGTGGGCCTGCACCATCACCCACGGGACGTCGTCCTTGCCGGCCTTGCGGAGCACGGCGCGCAGCCAGCGCAGCTGAGCCGGGTCGACGGAGATGTGGACGTCGCCGCCGCGCCTCTCGAAGACGTCGAGCGTCACCAGGAGGACGTCGGGGTCGAGCCGCACCGCGTAGGCCGTGTGCTTGGCCGGGCCCCGCTCCGGGCGCTCGGCGAAGCGGGGTCGACCGTCGCTGTCCGACAGCGCCTGGTCGGCGAAGATCTGCTTGAACTGCGGGACGTGGCGCCGCTTGAAGTCGACCCACGCCTGGCGCCCCTTGACCCGCCACGGGTCGTCGCCCATCTCGTGGTCGCCGACCGCCGGGTAGGTCGTCAGGCCGTGGTCGTCGAACCGCTCGAACCAGGCCGGGTAGTAGACGTCGGCGGCCCGGCGCCACGCGCGCAGCCGCTGGGCCTGCGTGCGCACCGGACCGAACACCCCGGTCCTGGAGTCGTCGCGACCCCAGCGTCCCTCGACGAGGTCTCCGGGGACGAGCACGTCGCGGGTGCCGTGGGAGGCCATCTCGTCGATGACCGCGTCGAGCGCGGTCTCGTAGGACTCGTTGGTCGAGTTGGCGACCTCACCGGTGGCCTTGACGACGTAGGTCCGCCGACCGTCGGCGGTGAGGTCGGCGACGTCCTGGTTGAGGAAGTCGGGCGCCGAGACGAAGCGGTAGGCGTTGGCCAGGTCGGGGGCCGCCGGCACGGACGGCCGCTCGCGCGGACCGCGCAGGGACGCCGACGGGAACTGGGTCGGCGTACGACCGGGACCGGGGTCGACGGTCGGCTGCACGCTCGCTGGCATGCCGTCGTCGGAGGCGGGCGTCGCGCTCGCGGGGGGCGCGGGTGGCGTGGCCGTCGAGCAGCCGAGCGCGCCGGCCACCAGCACCGCCAGCACGGGCCCCACAGGTCGTCGCGTCACTCGGCCAACCGTAGACGGCAGCACCGACGGGCGCGTACGGAACCCCGACGTGTCGCCCGGGAGCGCCTCACTCCTCGAGGTGGTCGATGTCGCGGAAGCCGGTCTTCTTCGCACGCACGCCGCGGTTGGTCATCCAGGTCAGGGCCCAGAGCACCACGCCGACGGCAAGCAGGCCGGCCGCGATCCGGTACTGGATCATGTCGGCCTCGAGCCGCGCCCACGGACCGAGGAGGTAGGCGCAGCACAGCGCTCCGACCACGGGCAGCGCGGACGGAGCGCGGAACGCGCCGTCGGGCGTGGGGTCACGCCGCAGGATCAGGCACGCCACGTTGACGATGGTGAAGACGGCGAGCAGCAGCAGCGCGGTCGTGCCCGACAGGGCGGCGACGACGGACGACTCGGAGTCGAGGGTGACCACGGTGATCAGGCCGAGCGCGAGGAGCGTGGTGAAGATGATCGCGGTCCAGGGCGAGCGACGGCCGGCGAGCACCTTGCCGAGCGAGCGCGGGAGCACGTCCTGGCGGGCCATGCCGTAGATCAACCGGCTGGCCATCAGCATGTTGATCAGGGCCGTGTTGGCGACCGCGAAGACGGTGAGGAACGGGAAGATCGTGTCGATCGGCAGGTCGGGGGCACCGACCTTGACCACGTCGAGCAGGATCCCGGCCTCGGTGTTGGTGGGCTCGGCGATCTGGCCGGGAGGGATGACGGCGACGACCGAGATCGCGACGAGCATGTAGATCACCACGGCGATGCCGAGGCCGGTGAACATGGTGCGCGGGAAGATCCGCATCGGGTCCTTGGTCTCCTCGACCATGTTGACCGAGTCCTCGAAGCCGACCATCGAGAAGAACGCGATGGCGGTGGCGATCGTGACCGCCATGAAGAGTCCCTTGTCGTCCGGGCTCTCGAAGACCGTGATGCGGCTCAGGTCGCCGTCACCGGAGGCGATCACCCAGATGCCGATGCCGATCACGATGGCGAGCGCGGTCATCTCGACGAGGGTCAGGAGCACGTTGAACTTCACGCTCTCGCCCACGCCGCGCAGGTTGATGAGGGCGAGCACCACCATGAACACGAGCGCCGTGGTGAGGGTCGCGGCCGAGCTCGGGTCGTCGTTGCCGAAGCCGATGAGCAGGTTGGCCGCCAGCAGGTTGGACGACGTGGAGGCGCTGGTGATGCCGGAGCAGACCACGGTGAACGCCACCAGGAAGGTGATGAAGTGGATGCCGAACGCCTTGTGCGTGTAGAGCGCGGCGCCGGCTGCCTGGGGGTACTTCGTGACCAGCTCGAGGTAGCTGAAGGCGGTGACCGTGGCCACCGCGAACGCCACCAGGAACGGCAGCCAGGCGATGCCGCCGACCTGGCCGGCGAGCCGGCCGGTGACGGCGTACACCCCGGCGCCGAGGATGTCTCCGACGATGAACAGGAGCAGGAGCTTGGGGCCGAGCACCCGCTTGAGGTCGGTGTCGTCCGGCCCGTTGACGTCCTGCTGCGTGGCTTCCGTCGCGCTCATCGAGACTCCCCTCATCGGCCCGTGCAGCTCACGGCGCCTTCTCACAATGGCCCTGCCGCGGGGGCGTCGCAACCACCGCGGCACCCGGACAACGTCGTGTCGGCCGTCGCGTCACGCCGTGCGCCCGACGGATGCCTCCCAGGGGTGGGCTGGACGCACTTCCGGGCTTAGAACGTTCCAACTACCCTGCTCCCCATGCCGAAGCGTGTTGCGATCCTGACCGCGGGCGGTTACGCCCCGTGCCTCTCCTCCGCAGTGGGCGCGCTCATCGAGACCTACGACGCCACCGACCCCGCCATCGAGCTGATCGCCTACCGGCACGGCTACCACGGCCTGCTCACCGGCAACAGCATCACCATCGGCGCCGAGGAGCGCGCCGGCGCCGGACTGCTCCACCGCTACGGCGGCAGCCCGATCGGCAACAGCCGGGTCAAGCTGACCAACGACGCCGACTGCCGCAAGCGCGGCCTGATCGGCGACGGCGAGTCGGCGCTCGAGGTCGCTGCCCGGCGCCTGCAGGCGGACGGGGTCGACGTGCTCCACACCATCGGCGGCGACGACACCAACACCGCGGCGGCCGACCTGGCGGCGTACCTCGCGACGCAGGGCTCCGAGCTGACCGTCGTCGGGCTCCCCAAGACCATCGACAACGACATCGTGCCGATCCGCCAGAGCCTGGGCGCGCAGACCGCGGCCCAGCAGGCCTCGCGGTTCGCGCAGAACGTGCTGGCCGAGCACGGGTCCAACCCGCGCATGCTGATCGTCCACGAGGTCATGGGTCGTGCCAGCGGCTGGCTGACCGCCGCGGCAGCGCGCGACTACATGGCGTGGCACGCCGAGCAGGAGTGGCTGCCCGGCATCGGGCTCGACGGCCGCAAGTGGGCGATCCACGCGGTGTACGTCCCCGAGCTCGCCATCGACCTCGCGGCCGAGGCCGAGCGGCTGCGAGCCGTCATGGACGAGATCGGCTGCGTCAACATCTTCCTGGCCGAGGGCGCCGGGATCGACGACATCGT
>DATIAJ010000307.1:0-3936 GCA_035458105.1 Nocardioides sp.
GCGAGGTCGTCGGGGACGCCCTGGTCGGTGAGGCGCTTCTCGCGGGCCCGGTAGTCGTCGAGCTCGCGGCCGCTCATGATGCGGGGCAGCTCGGCCATGACGGTCTGCACCGGGCCCCGGAAGAACTCGACCGTGGCGCTCGAGTCGAGCGGGGGCCTCCGGTTGGTGACCAGCCAGCGCGACGCACGCTCGACGAGCGTGCGCATCTCGATCCGCATGCGGGTCTGGCGCTCGGCCGGCACCTGGTTGTCGAGGGCGGCGATCTCCTGGCGCAGCGGCAGCGAGCCGAAGATCTCCCGGGCGACGAAGTTGGCCCGGGTCAGGTCGGCGGCGCTGGCCCCGGTCTCGCCCTGCAGGCGGGGCCAGAACGTCATGCCGGCGCCGTTGACCAGGTCGTTGACCACCTGCGTCACGATGATCTCGCGCCGCAGGGGGTGGTCCTCGATGGCCGTCTCGAGGTCGGGCTTCATGCGGCTCGGGAAGTAGGCGAGCAGGTCCTCGCGCAGGTAGGGGTCGTCGGGCAGGTCGGAGTCGACCAGCTCCTCGGCCAGCACGATCTTGGTCCACGCCAGCAGAACGGACAGCTCGGGCGCCGACAGCGCCTGCTTGCGGTCGAGGCGGCGCCGGACCATGCGGGTGCTGGGCAGCCCCTCGAGCTCCCGGTTGAGCACGCCGCGCTTCTCCAGAGCACGCATCCAGTCCTCGTGCACGTGCAGCAGCGACGGGGCGTGGGCCTGCGCGTTGGCGAGCGCGAGGTTCTGCTCGTAGTTGTCGCGCAGGACGAGCTGGCCGACCTCCTCGGTCATCTCGGCGAGCAGCTCGTTGCGGGCGTCCTCGTCCATCGCGCCGGAGCGCACGACGCGGTCGAGCAGGATCTTGATGTTGACCTCGTGGTCGGAGGTGTCGACGCCGGCGGAGTTGTCGATGAAGTCGGTGTTGATGCGCCCGCCGTCACCGTTGACGCCGAACCGGGCGTACTCCACGCGACCGAGCTGGGTGAAGCCGAGGTTGCCGCCTTCTCCCACGCACCGGGCGCGCAGGTCCTCGCCGTTGACGCGGATCGCGTCGTTGGCCTTGTCGCCCGCGTCGGCGTCGGTCTCCTCCGACGACTTCACGTAGGTGCCGATGCCGCCGTTCCACAGCAGGTCGACGGGCGCGAGCAGGATCGCCTTCATCAGCTCCGCCGGGGTCATCGCGGTGGTGCCGGCGGGGATGCCGAGGGCCTCGCGGGCCTGCGTCGAGATGGGGATGGACTTGGCCGAGCGCGGCCACACCCCACCGCCCTCGGAGATCAGCGAGGCGTCGTAGTCCTTCCAGCTCGAGCGCGGCAGCTCGAACAGCCGGCGCCGCTCGGCGTACGACGACGCGGCGTCGGGCGCGGGGTCGATGAAGATGTCGCGGTGGTCGAAGGCCGCCACCAGCCGGGTGTGCTCGGAGCAGAGCAGGCCGTTGCCGAAGACGTCTCCCGACATGTCGCCGATGCCGACCGCCGTGAAGTCCTCGGCCTGGCAGTCGACGCCCATCTCGCGGAAGTGTCGCTGCACCGAGACCCACGCGCCCTTGGCGGTGATGCCCATCGCCTTGTGGTCGTAGCCGACGGACCCACCGGAGGCGAATGCGTCGCCGAGCCAGAAGCCGTAGTCCTTGGCCACCCCGTTGGCGATGTCGGAGAACGTCGCGGTGCCCTTGTCGGCGGCCACCACGAGGTAGGAGTCGTCGCCGTCGTGGCGCACCACCTCGCGTGCGGGGACCGTGACCCCGTCGACGAGGTTGTCGGTGATGTCCAGGAGGCCGGAGATGAAGGTCTTGTAGCAGGCCACGCCCTCGGCCAGCCACGCGTCGCGGTCGGAGGAGTCGGGGAGCTGCTTGCAGAAGAACGCGCCCTTCGCGCCGACCGGCACGATCACGGTGTTCTTGACCATCTGCGCCTTCACCAGGCCCAGCACCTCGGTGCGGAAGTCGTCGCGACGGTCCGACCAGCGCAGGCCGCCGCGCGCGACGGCGCCGAAGCGCAGGTGGGAGCCCTCGACGCGCGGGCTGTAGACGAAGATCTCGAAGCGCGGCCGCGGCTCCGGCAGGTCGGGGATCGCCGACGGCTCGAGCTTGAACGAGATGTAGGGGTGCACCTCCCCGTCGGTCGAGCGCTGGAAGAAGTTGGTGCGCAGGGTCGCCCGCACCAGCGTTCGGTAGGAGCGCAGGATGCGGTCGTGGTCGAGGCTGACCACGTCGTCGAGGGCCTTGGCGAGCCGCTCCTCGACCGCCTCCACCTTGGCCACCCGTGCCTCGGCGTCGTGCTCCAGCGACCGGTCGTCACGTCCGGGGTCGAAGCGCGACTCGAACAGCTCCACGAGCAGCCGGGTGATGTCGACGTTGCTGCGCAGGGCCTCCTGGATGTAGTCGAGGGCGAAGGGTGAGTTGCCCTGCTTGAGGTACTTGGCGTACGCCCGCAGCACCGTCGCCTGCCGCCAGGTCAGACCGGCGGCCAGCACGAGCTGGTTGAAGCCGTCGATCTCGTTGAAGCCGTCCCAGACGGCGCGGAGCGCCTCGGCGAACAGCGTGCGCTCCTGCAACGAGAGCGTACGTCCGTGGCGCAGGCCGAACTCGTAGATGTAGGAGGGCCGCGGGAGCCCGCTGAGCTCGTAGGGGCGCTCGTCGACGACCTCGACGCCCATCGAGGTCAGCATGGGCAGCATCGCGCTCAGCGACAGCGGCTCGCCGACGCGGAACACCTTGAGCCGCGACTCGCCGCGGCGGTAGGTGCCGCGCTGCTCGTCCTGGTCGAAGAGCGCGAGGTCGATGCCCTCATCGCCCTCGATGGCCTCGATGCGGCCGAGGTCGGCCGACCCGCGCTGGGGCTGGTAGTCCTCCTTGTAGGCCTCCGGGAACGCGTTCGCCCAGGCCCGTGCCAGCCGCGACCCCTCGTCGACGCCGTACTCGGACACCACAGCGGTGACGAAGTCGTCGCGCCAGGACCGCGACGCCTCCATCAGCCGGCGCTCGAGGTCGGCGACGTCGATCTCGGGGACCTGGCCGCCCTTCGGCGGATGGACCACGAAGTGCACCCGGGCCGTGGTCGACTCGTTGACCCGCGCGGTGAACTCGACGTGCTCGCCGTTGAGCTGCATGGCCAGGATCTCGGAGAACCGCTCGCGCACCGCGGTGCTGTAGCGGTCGCGCGGCAGGTAGACGAGGACCGACACGTAGCGGCCGTAGGTGTCGCGGCGCACGAAGGCGCGCAGCTGGCGGCGCTCCCGGGCGCTCATCACGTCCTGCGCGACGGGCGCCAGCTCGTCGGGAGAGGTGTGGAACAGCTCGTCGCGCGGGTAGTTCTCCAGCGTGTCCATCAGCGCCTTGCCGGCGTGGCTGCGCGGGTCGAAGCCCGCGTGGCGCATCACCTCGGTGACCTTCTCGCGCAGCACCGGGATGCGGGTGACCGACTCGGTGTAGGCGGCGCTGGAGAACAGGCCGAGGAAGCGGCGCTCCCCCACGACCTCCCCGCCGGGGCCGAACGTCTTGACGCCGACGTAGTCGAGGTAGGCCGGACGGTGCACGGTGGAGCGCGAGTTGGCCTTGGCCAGCACCAGCAGCTTCTTCTCGCGTGCCTTGGCCTTGACCAGCGGCGGCAGCTTGGCGAACGACGCCGACAGGTCCTGGTCGTGGCGCAGGATGCCCAGGCCCGAGCCCGGGACGGCACGCAGGCCGTACTCGTCGGGTGCACCCTCCTCGGACTCGAGGAGGTACTCGCGGTAGCCGAGGAACGTGAAGTGGTCGTCGGCGAGCCAGGTGAGGAAGTCGCGCCCCTGGCGGAGCTCCTCCGCCGACAGCGGCGGCGGGTCCTGGTCGAGCTCGGCCACCACCGTGAGGGCCTGGGCGTGCATCTTCTCCCAGTCCTCGACCGACTCGCGCACGTCGCGCAGCACCCGCTGGAGGCCCTCG
>DATIAJ010000308.1:0-2697 GCA_035458105.1 Nocardioides sp.
GAGGGCACCCGGTTGGGCTTCCTCACGACCGGCGTCTCGGTCTTCGTCCTGTGGAACCTCGCGACCGCGGTCGGGGCCTTCGCCGGCGAGGCCGTGGGCGACCCCCGGACCTTCGGTCTCGACGCAGCCGTCGGTGCCGCGTTCCTGGCCCTGCTCTGGCCGCGGCTGCGCGACAGGCGCAACATCCTCGTCGCCGTGCTCGCGGCGGCCGTGGCGCTCTCGGTGGTGCCGATCACCGCAGCCGGGGTGCCGGTGCTCGCTGCGGGCGGCGTGGCGCTGCTCGTGGGTGTGCTCGGCACGAGGCAGGACCCGACCGAGGTCCCCGGGCCGGGCGACGTCGCAGGAGGCCACCGCTGATGTGGACCGCCGTACTGCTCGCCGGCGTCGGCTGCTACCTGCTCAAGCTCGCCGGCCTGTCCCTCCCCGAGCGGGTGCTCGAGCACCCCACGGTCGAGCGGGTGGCCGACCTCATCCCGGTCGCGCTGCTCGCCGCGCTCGTCGCCGTCCAGACCTTCTCGTCGGGCCCCGACCTGGTGCTCGACGCGCGGGCCCTCGGTCTCGGCTTCGCCGTGGTGGCGCTGCTGCTGCGGATGCCCTTCCTGGTCGTGGTCGTCGGAGCGGCGGTCGTGGCGGCGGTGGCCCGCCTCCTCTGACACCGGCCCCGTCGGGGGTGGCGGCACATCGCACCCGGACCGACGCCAGACCTGCAATCTGCCGCCACCCGTCCGCGGCGCCGTACGACGGTGGCGGCACCTCGCACCCGAACCGACGCCAGACCTGCAATCTGCCGCCACCCCCGCGGCTCGACGCCGCGCGAGTGCAGATCCGGGGCTCAGCCGATGTCGAGGAAGGCGTCCAGTCCGACCGTGAGGCCCGGGTGGTCGGCGATCGCGCGGATGCCCGTGAGCACGCCGGGGGTGAAGGAGACGCGGTCGAGCGAGTCGTGGCGGATCGTCAGGGTCTCCCCCGCCGTGCCGAGCACGACCTCCTGGTGCGCCACCAGCCCGCGGACCCGCAGGCCGTGCACCCGGACGCCCTCCACGTCCGCGCCGCGGGCCCCCTCGAGGCCGGTGGACGTCGCGTCGGGCATGGGCGCACTGCCGGCCTCGCGGCGGGCCGCGGCGATCATCTCGGCCGTGCGCCGAGCCGTGCCCGAGGGGGCGTCGGCCTTGTCGGGGTGGTGCAGCTCGACGACCTCCACCGACTCGAAGAAGGGGGCGGCCTGTGCGGCGAACCTCATCATCAGGATCGCTCCGATGGAGAAGTTGGGCGCGATCAGCACCCCGACCTCCGGCGCGTCGGCGAGCCAGGCCTCGAGCTGGTCGAGCCGGGGCTGGTCGAAGCCGGTCGTGCCGACGACCGCATGGATGCCGTGCTCGATGCAGAAGCGCAGGTTGTCCATCACCACGTCGGGGTGGGTGAAGTCCACGACGACCTCGGCGCCCGCGCGGGCGAGCTCCTCGACGTCGTCGCCCGCGTCGACCGAGGCCACCAGCTCGGTGTCGGGGGCGGCCTCGACGGCCCGGCACACCTCCGAGCCGACCTTGCCCCGCGCGCCCAGCACGCCGACCCGAACCCGTGCCCGGACCTGTCCCTCGTCTCCACTGCTCACGTGCTCAACCGTATCGGCCACACGGATCGGCGTGTGGCGGTGGCTGACGCGCGAACAGGCGTCTGGCAGGCTGTGGCCCATGCCTGCCCCGACCATCCCGCCGCGCATCAAGTGGGCCGTCGACCTCATGGACGTGCAACCGGCCGACCAGGTCCTCGAGATCGGCTGCGGCCCCGGCGCCGGCGCGGAGGCGATCTGCGCCAAGCTGGAGACCGGCAAGCTGTTCGCGATCGACCGGTCCGAGTCGGGGGTGGACCGCACCAAGCGCCGCAACCAGAAGTACGTCGACGCCGGCCGGCTCGTCGTACGCCAGATCGACCTGGCCACCCTTCGCGTCCCGGTCAAGCGCCTCAACAAGGTCTTCGCGTTCAACGTCAACCTGTTCTGGGTGCGCGCCTGCGACGACGAGGTCGCCCTGCTCCACGAGCGGGTCGTCCCCGGCGGTGCGGTCTACCTCTTCTACGAGGCCGCCCGCCCCGAGCTGGTGCCCAACATCGTGAAGAAGGCCTCCGAGAACCTCCTGCGCGGTGGCTTCCGGGTCAGCGTCGTCGAGCAGAAGGCTCCCCCGGTCATCGGGATCATCGCCCGCCGGTGAGCCGAGCGCGCCTCAGCCCTTCGGGCCGACGACCGCGAGCAGCTCCGGCTGGGTGAAGAGCTCCTCGGCGAGTGCCGCGACGTCCTCGACCGTCACGGCCTCGATGCGCGCGACGACCTCGTCGATGGTGAGCAGCTCGTCGAGGACGAGCTCGGCCTTGCCGATGCGCGACATCCGCGAGCCGGAGTCCTCCAGACCGAGCACGAGGCCGCCCTTGAGCTGGCCCTTGCCGCGCTCGACCTCCTCGTCGGTCAGCCCCTCGGCCGCGACCTTCGCGAGCTCGTTGCGCACCGTCTCCAGCACGGCGCCGTACTTGCCGGGCAGGCAGCCCACCGAGACGCCCACGACTCCGGCGTCGGCGTGGTGGGTGGCGAAGGAGTAGACCGAGTAGGCCAGGCCGCGCAGCTCGCGCACCTCCTGGAACATCCGCGACGAGGTGCCGCCACCGAGGGCGGTGTTGAGCACGCCGAGGGTGTAGCGGCGCGGGTCG
>DATIAJ010000309.1:0-8354 GCA_035458105.1 Nocardioides sp.
GCCGACGCCTCCTTCGAGCTGCTGCTCGCCGAGGAGGTGGAGGGCGCGCGCCCGTCCTACTTCGACGTCGAGTCGTGGCGCGTCATCACCGAGACCCGCACCCAGGGCGAGGCCGTGTCCGAGGCGACGGTGAAGCTGAGGGCGGCGGGCGTGCGCTACGTCGTCACCGGCGAGGGCAACGGGCCCGTGAACGCCCTCGACGCGGCCCTGCGCGAGGCCATCGGGCAAGCCTTCCCGGAGGTCGCGAAGTTCGAGCTGATCGACTACAAGGTGCGCATCCTCGACCAGGGGCACGGCACCGACGCGATCACGCGCGTGCTCATCGAGACCACGGACGGCGAGTCGTCGTGGGTCACCGTCGGCGTCGGCGCCAACGTCATCGAGGCGTCGTGGGGCGCGCTCGTCGACGGGCTGACGTTCGGGCTGCGACGCCACCACCGCTGAGACGGCGCCACCACCCGACCGGTGGTGGCGCCGTCTCCGCTGAGGCTGTCGCTCAGAGGCTGTCGCGCAGGTCCTTCAGTGCCTGCTTGAGCTCGCCCTGGTCGCCGGAGTCGTCGAGGACCCGGATGGCGTTGGTGAGCTGGGCCTTCGCCGCGGCGCCCCTGCCCTCGAGCTTCTCGGCCTTGGCGAGGTGCTTCTCGACGGTGTCGAGCGTCGCGCCGGACAGCTCGCCCGAGCGGACTGCCTGGTCGAAGTAGGCCCCGGCGACGTTGAAGCTCGGCTCCCAGACGATCTGCTCCTGGTGCTGGGCGTTGAACTCGTCGAGCACCACCTCGCGGGCCGCGTCGATCTCGTTCTCCGACATCTGGTCGCTCTCCAGCAGCCCGAAGGTGTCGAAGCCGCGCGCGATCTCGGTGCCGTAGACCTGGCCGTTGTACCAGTAGGTCGACCAGAGGCCGCCCAGGTTGAGTCCGGTCGGGTTCGCCTGGGTGCTGATCGGACCACGGTCGAAGTAGGCGATCTCGACCGGGTTGGCCGTGTCGCTGAAGTCGATCACCGACAGACCGCCCTGGTACCAGGCCTGGACGAGGATGTCGCGACCGGGAACCGGGACGAGCGAGGAGTTGTGCGCGACGCAGTTCTCAGCGGTGGTCTGCGCGGCCGGCATCTTGTAGTAGCTGGCGAACTCCATCTGGTCGCCGTCGAGGTCGAACAGCGCGTCGGCGCCCCACTCGGGCTTGTCGGTCGCGCGGCAGCGGGCGCTCGTGCCGCCGCCCCACTCGTCGGTGAAGATCACCTTGGTGCCGTCGTTGTTGAAGCTCGCGGAGTGCCAGTAGGAGAAGTTGGGGTCGGACACGGCGTCGAGGCGCACCGGGTTCGCCGGGTCCTCGGTGTCGAGCAGGATGCCGTTGCCCTGGCACGCGCCTGCCACCAGCTCCTTGGCGGGGAAGGCCGTGACGTCGTGGCAGGTGTTGGTGTTGGGCAGCGGGGAGTACGCCGTCCCGCTGGGGTGCAGGGTGCCGGGCACCGTGTTCTGCAGCCCGTTGTAGGCGCCGGTCGCGGGGTCGGTGAAGATCCGCGGCTGGCTGACGATGGCGGCCGTCTCGGGTGCGGCGAGCGGCACCTTGATGACGTCGATGCGCCACTGGGTCGGGTTGCCGGAGGTGACCGGCGCGGGGTTGTTCGGGTTGGCGTTCTCGCAGCCGGCCAGCTCGAGCGGGGAGCGGACGCCGGACGTGCCGGAGTTGTAGATGTAGATGTTGGCCGGGTCGTCGGGGTCGCTGACGATCGTGTGGGTGTGGGACCCGCGGCAGGTCTGCACGCCCGGCAGCTGCACCGGGTTGTCGATGTCGGAGATGTCGAAGATCCGGACGCCGCGGAACCGCTCGGCGTTCACCGTGCCGGGGGCGCCCTGGGTGCCGCAGTCGATCCGGCCCCGCGTCTCCTCCACGGAGATGAACAGCAGGTCGCCGTAGACCGACGGGTCGCCCTGACCTCCCGGGCACACGAACGACGTGCGCAGCGACGGGTCGGTCGGGTCGGAGAGGTCGTAGACCTGGAAGCCGTTGAAGTTGCCGACGATCGCGTTGTCACCGCTGAACGCGAGGTCGGAGTTGGCGAACCCGATGCCGCTGAAACCGGTGACGTCCGAGTCGAAGGCCCCGGCCCGCGGGTCGTTGTCGAGCAGGTCGATGTTGCTGCTGGCCTCCGACCAGGGGATGTAGCCCGGCGCGAGGTCCTCGCGCGGGTCGTCCGCTGCGTAGGCCGCTGCGGGCACGAGCGCAACGGCCAGGACCATCACCCCCGCGGCGCGCATCGTGGTCCGGCTCCGACGGGGTAGACGTGACATCGCGGTGACCCTCCCAGCTCAGGTCGGGCACGGGGTGATCGGTCCGGGAGGTCCGCGGCGTGTCGACCTACTATGACGTTGACTTGTCAACGTAGCGATGATCACACCGCGACCGCTAGACCCAGAATGTGGGATGACCCCGTGAATTGGAGACCGCATGCCGCTGACTCGTGATCGCCGTCCGGGCCGCGCCACCGCCGCGCTGGCCGTGCTGGCGCTGGGGCTCGGGCTGGCGGGATGCACCTCCGACGCCGAGCCCGAGGAGGAGGCCGCTCCGGTGGTGCAGCTCGGTGCGCCGGGGGAGTCCAACACCACGCTGTCGCCCGAGGAGGCGGAGTCCATCGACGACCCGGCGTACACCGCCGCCGACGTCGCCTTCGTCCAGGGGATGATCCCGCACCACCAGCAGGCACTGGAGATGACGGCCCTGGTCGGGGACCGTGCGGACGACCCCGACCTGAGGACGATCGCGGAGCGGATCGAGGTGTCCCAGGTCGCCGAGATCGAGCAGCTCGAGGGATGGCTGACCGCCCGGGGCGAGAGTGTGTCCGGCATGCACGCCGGTCACGGTGACGGTGAGCACGGGATGCCGGGGATGCTCACTCCGCAGGAGATGACCCGGCTGGAGCGGGCCTCCGGCCGGCGCTTCGACGAGCTGTTCCTGCTGGGCATGATCCGCCACCACGAGGGCGCGGTGCTCATGGTGGAGTCGCTGCTGACCGAGGGCGAGGGCGGTCAGGAGTCCGAGGTGTTCCAGCTCGCCGGACACATCGGCTCCGACCAGCAGGTCGAGATCGCGGCCATGAAGCGCAAGCTCGCCGAGCTGGCCGGCTGAGCGGTCGGGCTCAGGCGCCGACCACGCGGCGCACGAGGTCGTCCCACCCGGCCTCGACCCGGTCGACCGCGATGTGGTCGGTGTTGACCTGCTGGTCCAGCACGATCATCTCGAGCGGCGCGAGGAGCGCGGTGGCGAGCATCAGCAGGTCGCCGGTGACCCCGAGTTCGCCCAGGAGGTAGCGGACGTGCATGTTCGCGAACGAGACCGCGGCCGCCGAGCGGGCGCCGGGCCGGCCGGCGGCCGCGATGAGCTCGGCGTGGGTCAGGTTGGCTCGCAGCCGGGAGTGCCCGAACGCCAGCAGCCGGTCCAGCGGTGGGGCGCCCGGGCCCAGCGGCGGTGGACCCGAGATCACGCTGGCCTGCCACGCGGTCTCGGACTCGTTGAGGACCGCGGCCATCAGCCCCTCGCGGCTCTCGAAGCGCCGGAAGAGGGTGCCCTTCCCGACGCCCGCCTCGGCGGCGACCGTGTCCATCGTCACGCAGCCGACCCCCCGGGTCCGCACCAGGCGCAGCGCCGCTGCGAGGATCGCCTCACGGTTGCGCGCCGCGTCGGCCCGCTCCGGCGCGGGCTCGTCGGCCAGAGGCAGCAGGTGGGTCACCCCGCCAGCCTAGGTCGCGAGAAAGTCCGGCCGCACCGGAATACAAGCGGACCACGGTCCGTTTAGCCGGGCATGACCACTCAGAAGCAGACCCGTGTCGCCGTCCTGCTCGGCTCCTACCGCGCCGGTTCGCTCAACCGTCGCATCGCCGAGCACCTCCGTGACCACGCCCCCGCGGGCGTCACCGTCGACGTCGTCGAGGGCCTCGACGCCGTGCCGTTCTACAACGAGGAGCTCGACGGCGACGCCGCGCCGGCAGCCGCCACCGCCCTCCGTGAGTCCGTCGCCGGTGCCGACCGCGTGCTGGCCGTGACGCCGGAGTACAACGGCACCATGCCCGCGGTCCTCAACAACGCCATCGACTGGCTGTCGCGGCCCTACGGCCAGGGCGCCATCGTCGGCAAGCCCTTCGCGGCCATCGGCGCCACCCCCACGCCGTACGGCGGCAAGTGGTCGCACGAGCACGCGCGCCACTCGGCCACCATCGCCGGCGCCGTCGTGGTGGAGGGCATCGTCGTCGACGAGCCCGCCCTCGAGGGCGACCCGCTCGAGAACGAGGAGACCGTGCAGCGCCTCCTCGGCGCGCTCGACGCCCTCGTCGCGCACGAGGTCGAGGCCGCGGCCTGAGCCTCGCTACGGTCGAGGTGTGCTCCTCCACGACCTGACCGCGCTCGAGCAGGGTGACGCCGTACGCCGCGGGGAGGTGTCGCCGCTCGAGCTGGTCGAGCACTACGCCGGCCGTGCAGGCTCGATCGAGGTGGGTGCGTTCGTCACGACCACGCACGACCTGGCACGCGAGCACGCGCGCAGGCTCGCCCACGCGGGACGCCCCACGGACGCCGGTCCGCTCTGGGGCGTCCCGACCGGCATCAAGGACCTCCACCCCACTGCCGGGGTCCGCACCACCTTCGGCTCCGCGGCGTTCGACGACTTCGTCCCCGAGGAGTCCGACGACCTCGTCCTCACCGTCGAGGCCGCCGGCATGCCCAGCCTGGGCAAGACCAGCACGCCGGAGTTCGGGTCGCCCTGCTACACCGAGCCCGACGTCGCCCCGCCGGCCGTCACGCCGTGGGACACCTCGCGCACCGCCGGTGGGTCGTCCGGCGGAGCCGCGGCCGCGGTCGCCGCGGGCCTCCTGCCGGTCGCGCCAGGGTCGGACGGCGGCGGGTCGATCCGGATCCCGGCGTCGTGCTGCGGCCTCGTCGGGCTCAAGCCGACGCGCGGACGGATCAGCGGAGCCCCGCGCTACGGCGACCCGGTCGGCCTCGCCACCGCCGGCACCCTCGCGCGCACCGTGCGCGACGCTGCCGCGCTGCTCGACGTGCTGGCGGGCCGCCGCGTCGGCGACCCGTTCTGGGCGCCCGAGCCGTCGGGCACCTTCCTCGACGCGTGCGACCGCGAGCCGGGGCGGCTCCGCGTCGCCCGCTTCGTCACGCCGGTCATCACCGACGTCGAGGTCCACCCGTCCTCGGTCACCGCGTGGGACGACGCATCCCGCCTGCTCGAGTCGCTCGGCCACGACGTGGAGGACGTGCCCGTGCCGATCCCGCGCGAGGCCGTCGCCGACTTCGAGATCTGCTGGGCGGTGTTGACCGCCCTCTCGTCCGCGCCGCCGGGCCGCGAGGACCGGCTCCGCCCGCTGACCCGTTGGCTGGGCGGCCTCGGCCACGCGGTCAGCGGCCCCGAGTTCGGGCTCGCGATCGGCCGCCTGCGGCAGCACGCCGCGGCCGCGCTCGCCGCACTGGCGTCGTACGACGTCGTCCTCACGCCCACGCTCGCGAGCCCGCCGGTCGAGGTCGGGGCGCTGCGCGACGACGCCGACCCGGCCCGCGACTTCGCGCTCCAGAAGGCGTTCACGCCGTGGACCAGCGCCTGGAACGTGACCGGCATGCCGGCCGTGTCGCTCCCGCTCCACTGGACTGACGAGGGGCTGCCGGTCGGCGTGATGCTCGCCGCGCGACCGGCGGAGGAGGAGCTGCTGCTCTCCGTGGCGGCGCAGGTCGAGACCGCTGCCCCGTGGGCCGACAGGCGTCCACCCGGCTGGTGAGTGCCCGGCTGATGACCAGCCGGCGCGGGTCAGTCGTCCCCGATGCCGCGCGCGTGCAGCGCGTCGCCGGACTCATGGGCCCGGGCGACGAGCCGGATCACGAAGGGGGAGAGGTAGGCCCGCGGGTTGCGGTCGAGCCCACGTGCACGCGCCGCATCACGGGTCTCCCGCGCGATGGCGATGGTGCCCGGCAGCGCGCCGATCGTCAGCGCGACCGTGAGGGCCACCCGGTCGGGGTCGACGCCGACGAACCGCAGCGGCCGCGCCCAGCGGGCGAGGGCGTCGACCATCTCGTCGACCGACGTCGTCGCGGTCAGGGCCAGGGCGGCCAGGCCCAGGCTGAGCAGGTCGAGGAAGGTCTCCACGGCCTTCGCCCCGCCGTACCACCACCACTGGAACGCGCTCGCCACGACGGCGATGAGCAGCACGCCGCGGGCCGCCCGCCAGACCGAGCGCAGCGGCACCCGGGCCAGCGCCGCGAGCAGCAGCGTCACCGCGAGGAACACGAAGGCGGCGCTCACGTCACGCACGACGACGATCGCCAGGCTGAGCGCGGCCAGGCCGAGCACCTTGGCACCCACCGGGAGCCGGTGGAGGAACGTGTCGCCGGGCTGGTGCAGCCCGGCCATCAGGTCGCTCATGCCGTGCTCATGCGGGGGTGTCGACGAGCTGCGTGTAGTGGGTGATCGACGCCTCCGGCGGCCCGTCGGCGACGACATGCGCCGCGTCGACGACGACGACCCGGTCGCACCGGGCGGCGAGGTCGAGGTCGTGGGTCACCAGCACGAGCTGCTGGGTGAGCCCGAGGAGTGCGTCGGCGACGCGCCGGGTGTTGGCGCGGTCGAGCAGCGTGGTGGGCTCGTCCGCGACCACGACCGACGGCTCGAGGGCCAGCACGCCGGCGAGCGCGAGGAGCTGGCGCTGGCCCCCGGAGAGCGAGTGGACCGAGTCGTGGGCGTGGTCCTCGAGCCCGTTGGCCGTGAGCACGCCCAGGGCCCGCTGCCGACGTTCGTCACGGTCCTTGACCGTGCGCCGCAGCGACAGCTCGACGTCCTCGACGCAGGTCGGCATCACCAGCTGGGCGGCCGGGTCGGTGAAGCAGAACCCGACCATGCGGCGCACGGCAGCACCCTCGCGCGCCACGTCGCGCCCGTCGACCCTCACGTGCCCGGACGAGGCGCGGACGAGGCCGTTGACCAGCCGCACGAGGGTCGACTTGCCGGACCCGTTGGCGCCGATGACGGCGACCCGGCGCTCGGTGAGGGTGAGGGTGGTGGGGGCGAGGATCTCGCGCTCGCCGCCCCCGGGGAGGGGGACCCGGACGGCGGCGGCGTCGAACTGAATTGCGGTCAAGTCAGTTGCGTCGTTCGCGGTGCAGCAGCTGCGGGAAGGCGCGGTGCACCTCGGCCGCGATCATCGCCACGAGCGAGGTCTTCACCAGGTCGCCGAGCCAGAACGGCACGTCGTAGGTGGCGGCCTCGAGGAAGGAGACGTCGAAGAAGCGCATCATGCCGAGGATGCCCATCGGGTGGATGACCAGGACGCTGGCGGCGAGCGAGCAGAAGAAGACCACGATGGCCCGCGTGCGGCGCTCGCGGGCGACGTACGCGACCAGGAAGCCGCCGAGGGCCGCGGCGATCGGGAACGACAGCAGGTAGCCGCCGCTCGGGCCGTTGAACACGCCGATGCCCGAGGAGTGCTCGGCGAAGACCGGCAGTCCGACCGCGCCGAGCGCGAGGTAGAGCGCCACGGCCGAGAAGCCGCGGAGCGGCCCGAGCACGCAGCCGGCCAGCATCACGGTCAGGGTCTGCAGCGTGATCGGTACGCCGGCGCTGCCGACCGGGATCGCGCCGATGTAGGCGCTGGCGCAGATGAGGGCCGCGAAGGCGGCGACGAGCGCGAGGTCCCGGGTCGGTGACGCAGAGCCCGACGGCGCAGGGGTGGTCTCGGGCTGGAGGGTGGCAGACATCGGGATCCTCGCTGGGCAGTTCTTGCGGTTGACCTGAACAGCGTTCAGGTTAGGGTGGCGGGGACACGCCGTCAATGCAGTCCAGCCACCGGGAGGGCGCGTGGGACACCACCGCAGCGACGTGCTCGCCCACGCCGTCACCCTGCTCGACACCCACGGGCTGGCAGCCCTCACCATGCGCCGCCTGGGGGCAGAGCTCGACGTCCAGCCGAGTGCCATCTACCACCACTTCCCGAGCAAGCAGGCCCTGCTCGCGGCCGTCGCCGACGAGATCCTCGCCCGCGGCGCGCGACCGCGTACGGCGTCGGAGTGGCCCGACCAGCTGCGCGAGGTGTGCTCCGAGCTGCGGCACGCGATGCTCGCCTGCACCGACGGCGCCGACGTCGTCGCAACCGTGTGGGCCTTCGGCCTCGGCGCCGCCGCGCCCGTGGCGGAGATGGAGAAGGTCCTCACCGACGCGGACGTCCCAGCCGAGCTGGTCCCCGTCGCGTCGCGCACCCTCGTCCACTACGTCTTCGGCCACGCCTTCGAGGAGCAGACCGCCCGCCAGGCGGTCGGCCTCGGCGCCGTCGAGCGCTCGCTCGACTCCCTCCCTGACTTCGACCTCGG
>DATIAJ010000310.1:0-2233 GCA_035458105.1 Nocardioides sp.
CACGACGTCGAAGCGCGCCATCATCCCGTGGTCCTCGTGGTCCAGCATGTGGCAGTGGATCATGAAGGGTCCGGTGAAGTCGGTGAAGCGGGCCGCGACCTCGACCTCCTCACCGGGCTCGAGCCGCCAGGTGTCCTCCAGGCCCCGTTCCCACGGCGGGGGGCGCCGGCCGTCGCGCCGGAGCGTGCGCCACTGCTCGGCGTGGATGTGGACGTAGTGGGTGACGTCGCTGGTGTTGCGGAAGCGCCACCGCTCCACCGTGTCGAGGCGGGCGCGGTGGTCGACCCGACGTGGGTCGAAGGCGCGGCCGTTGATGGTCCACGCGCTGCCGTGGTGGGAGGTCTCCTCGAGCCCGAAGGTCCAGGTCTGCGACACCTTCGCGGGCACGGGGGAGACCAGCTTCGGCGACGGCAGCCGCGACGGCAGCAGGGAGGCGTCCCTGGCCGGCGCTCCCACCCGGAACTGCATCACCGTCGTCTCGCGTGCGTCGTCGCCGGAGGTTCCGCTCGCGGCCGGCACGGAGGCGAGCACGAGGCGCTGCCCGGTGGCGCCGCTGAAGTCCACGACCACGTCGGCGCGCTGGGCCGGCCCGAGCAGCACGCTGGACCGGACGACGGCCTTCGGCAACAGGCCGCTGCCGGTACCTATCTGGAGGAACGGCCTGCCGTCGGACAGCGTGAAGTTGTAGCTCGAGAACGGGGAGGAGTTGAGCAGCCGCAGGCGGTAGCGCGTGGCGGACACCTCGAGGTACGGCGCGTAGCGGCCGTTGACCAGGACCTTGTCCCCGACCGTGGCGTCGTCCGGCGGGGCGTCGGGCCCGGTCCACGTCATGTCGCCGTGGTGACCGGCCATCTCGGGGCCGTCGGCGAACGGGTCGGTCAGCTGGTTGCCCGAGGTGAACGAGCGCTCGGAGATCATCAGCGGCACGTCGCGGCGCCCCGACGGGAGCCGCAGCCCGGGAGTCGGTGGGTCGGTGACGATGAACATTCCCTGCAGGCCGCGCCAGTTGTTGCGGGCGGTGCGGTCCATGCGGTGGTCGTGGTACCAGAAGAACGATCCGGGCGTGGGGCGGCCGTCGACCACGAGCGGGTAGTCGTAGGTGCGCTCCTCGCCGCGCCGGACCAGGTGGGTGGTGGGCTGACCGTCGTCCGCGGACGCGTGGTGGTCGCCGTGCAGGTGCGTCGTCGTCGACCCGGCGCCGCGGGGGAGCCGGTTGACGACGGTCACCTCGGTGCCGCGCCCGCCGCGACGCCGGATGGTGGGTCCGGGGTAGCTGCCGTCGAAGGTCCACATCGAGGTGCGCGGTCCCTGGGGGAGGGCCCGCACCTTCGCGCGGCGCATGACCAGCCTGACGTCGGCACCGCGTCGCGTCGACGGGATGACCAGGGGCTGCTCGAAGCGGGTGTCGACCGGCTCGGCGCCACCGGCGACGCCCTCGACGTTGATCACGCCGCGCATGTTGGGGTGGAACTTGCAGAAGAACGCCCACGCGCCGGTTGACAGTCCTTCGATCCCCGGGACGGTCGCAGACGTGCCGGCGGGGACGCGTACGTCGAACAGCGGGGTCCCGTCGGCGGCGCGCGCGACGGACGTGACGGTGTGGTCCATCGAGTCGAGGTTGACGACGGTGACGGTGCCGCCCCCACCGACGGTCACCTCCGGGGTGGAGAACCCGGTCCGGGTGCCGCCCTCCTCGACGACGATCGTGGCGTTGCGCACCGGCTCCGCGGACGCCGTACGCCCCTCCGGCCCGGGACCGGCGTCGAGGGCCACGAGCGCGATCGCGCACGCCACGATGCCGGCCAGCCAGGCCGCCGGCCGGCCGCGCCGCATCCCCGTCATCGTCCCGAGTGTGCATCAGCGATCGAGGGCCGGCATCCCCAGAACTCGGGTGGTCTGGACCTCGCTCAGACGTCACTGAAATCGATGATGACGACGACGTGGATCCGTGCCACTACTGGAAGGTGGTGCCGATGGGCGGCACCGCACCTCGAGAAGGGTCGACCATCATGCACGTGCCCACCGGACTGCGCAGGGCTGTGGCAATCGTGTGCGCGACCGCGCTCGCGAGCTCGCCCGTCCTCCTCGCACCCACGACCGCCGGAGCCTCCGACGCCGCCACGAGCAGCGCACGTGCGGCCATGCCGCACCTCACCGCACTGCTGACCAAGAAGACGATCCTGGTGAAGGGAGCCGACGACCTGACGGCCGGCCGGGCGCACCTCGAGGTCCG
>DATIAJ010000311.1:0-6126 GCA_035458105.1 Nocardioides sp.
GAGGCCGTCGGGCTCGCGGACCGTCTCGGCGCCGACGACCTCGATGCCCATGCAGAGGTCGCTGACCATGCGGCGGATCAGGGCGAGCTGCTGGTAGTCCTTCTGCCCGAAGACCGCCACGTCGGGGCGGACCAGGCCGAACAGCTTGGCGACGACGGTCAGCACGCCGTCGAAGTGACCCGGGCGCGAGGCGCCGTCGAGGATCGTGGCGAGGCTGCCGGGCGAGACCGTGACGCCGTCCCGGACGGAGTCGTGGCCGAAACCCCCGGGATACATCTCCTCGACGCTCGGCGCGAAGACGACGTCCACCCCCTCCGCCGCGCAGACCTCGAGGTCGGCGTCGAGGGTGCGGGGGTAGCGGTCGAGGTCCTCGGTCGGCGCGAACTGCATCGGGTTGACGAAGATGCTGACCACGACGGGGCCGTCGGTCGCCCCGCGGGCCGTGCGGATGAGGCTGGCGTGGCCGTCGTGCAGGGCGCCCATGGTGGGCACGAAGGCGATCCGGTCACCGGCGCGGCGGGCGTCGGCGAGCAGGCCGGCCAGCTCCTCGCGGGTCGACGCGAGGGCGGGGGTGGTGGTCATCGAGGCTGCCGGTCGCGGAGGGTCGGGGCCGCCGGGCTGTCGGCGGCGTCGAGGACGCGCAGGATGGCGGCGGCGCGGATCGGCAGGATCCGGCCGTCGGTGACGGCCCGGTCGAGGGTGGCGCGCGCCATGGCGACGTACGACGGCAGCGTGTGCGGAGCGGTCGCGGTCAGGTCGGCGACGTGCGCGCGCACCGTCTCCACGTCACCGCGCACGATCGGCCCGGTCAGGGCGGCGTCACCGTCCTCGAGCGCGTTGTCGAGCGCGGCGGTCAGCAGCGGGCGCAGGGTGGCTGCGGGGTCGGCAGCACCGGCGGCGGACAGGATCTCCATCGCCTCGGCGACCAGGGTGACGAGGTGGTTGGCGCCGTGGGCGAGACCTGCGTGGTAGAGCGTGCGGTGCTCCTCCCGCACCCACATGGGCGTACCGCCGAGGTCGGCGACGAGGGATTCCGCGAGCGCCCGGTCGTCGTCGTCGGCGGTCATGCCGAACACGCAGCCGGCGAGGCGGGGCAGGTCGACCTCGGTGCCGGTGAAGGTCATCGCCGGGTGCAGGGCGATCGTACGGGCACCGACCTCCCGGGCCGGCTCGAGGACGGCGAGGCCGTGGCGGCCGCTGGTGTGGACGACGACCTGGCCGGCGTGGATCGCGCCGCTCGCGCTGAGCATGGTGACGACGTTGGACAGCATGTCGTCGGGCACGGTGAGCAGCAGCAGGTCGCTGGCACGCGCGACGTCGGTCGGCTTGGCGGCCGGCACTCCCGGCAGCAGCGCGTCGATCCGGCGGCGCGAGGCGTCGGACTCACCCGCCGCGGCGACGACGTCGTGACCGGCGGCGCGCAGTGCGGCGGCGATCACGGCCCCGACGCGGCCGGCTCCGACCACGCCGATCCTGCGCGCACCAACAGTCTTCGTCATGTCGACCTCTTCGTTTCAGTCCCTCTCGGGTACCGATCTACTGCGATCAACATCGAGCCTACGCCTGCGGATTCCGCACAGGGAACGGGACGGGTACGTGACGAAGGCCACTCGCGCGCCCGCGGCGGGACATATCTGAGGACGCCGTGGACGTGCTGAAGCCGGACTCACGTCCACGGCGTCCTCAGATAACGGTCAGCGACGCAGGATGCGACGCGCGGTCGTGTTGCCGGCGAGCTGGACGACCTGGACCAACGCCACGATCGCGATGACCGCGGTCCAGGTGACGACCGTGTCGAACTGCCGGAAGCCGTACTGCAGGGCGAAGTTGCCCAACCCACCACCGCCGACGACGCCGGCGACCGCGGTCATGTCGACCAGCGCGACGAAGGCGAAGGTGTAGCCCAGCACCAGCGGCCCGAGCGCCTCGGGCAGCACCACGGTCCGCACGATCCGCGCCCGGCCGGCCCCGACGGACCGCGCGGCCTCGATCACGCCTGGGTCGACCGTGACGAGGTTCTGCTCGACGATGCGACTGATGCCGAAGGCGGCCGCGAGCGTGAGGGCGAAGATGATCGCCGGGTTGCCGATGCCGGTGCCCACGACCACCCGGGCGAACGGCTGGACCGCGGCGATGAAGATGACGAACGGGATCGGCCGGAAGAAGTTCACCAGCACGTTGAGCACGAGGTTGACGGGGCGGCTGGCGTAGAGGCCGCCGCCGCGGGTGACGTACAGCCCGAGTCCCAGCAGCAGGCCGAGCAGGCCGCCGAGGGTCAACGTGATCGCGACGATGTAGAGGGTCTCCCACGCCGCCTCCCAGAAGAGGGGCCAGAGCTCGCTCATGTTGGAGTCGGTCATCGGGCCAGCTCCTTCGTCGGGACGAGTGCTCGTACGGCGCCGACGGCCGCGTCCACGGCCGCGGGGTCGCCGTCGAGGGCGAGGGTCAGGTTGCCGAAGGTCGCGCCCTGGACCTCCTCGATGCCGCCGTAGACGAGCTCGAAGCGCACGCCGTGCTCGAGGAGAGCCGCGAAGACGTCGCTCTGGCGTACGTCGTCGCGGAAGGCGAGCGTGACGAAACGTCCGGCGTGCCGGGCGTGGAGGGCGGCCAGGGCCTCGGCGTCGGGCTCGCCGTCGACGATGGTCGAGACGAAGCGGCGGGTGACGGGCTCCCGGGGGTCGGAGAGCACCTGCACGACCGGACCCTCCTCGACGATCCGGCCGGCCTCCATGACGACGACGCGGTGCGCGAGGCTGCGCACGACGTCCATCTCGTGGGTGATGACCACGATGGTGATGCCGAGCTCGCGGTTGACGCGGCGCAGCAGCCCCAGCACCTCCTGGGTGGTGTCGGGGTCGAGGGCGCTCGTCGCCTCGTCGGCGAGCAGCAGCTGCGGGTTGGTCGCGAGCGCCCGGGCGATGCCGACCCGCTGCTTCTGGCCGCCCGAGAGCTCCTCGACGTGGCTGTGCGCCTTGTCGGCGAGGCCGACGAAGTGGAGCAGGTCGGAGATCCGGGCGTTCCGCTCCTGCGCGGGTACGCCCGCGACCTCGAGCGGGTAGGCGATGTTGCCCCACACGGTGCGCGAGCGGAACAGGTTGAACTGCTGGAAGATCATCCCGATCCCCAGCCGCACCTCGCGCAGCTCGCGCTCCTTGAGGCCGGTGACCTCCCGGCCGCCGACCCGCACGCTGCCCGAGGTGGTGGTCTCGAGCGCGTTGATCAGCCGCACCAGGGTGGACTTCCCGGCGCCGGAGTAGCCCACGATGCCGACGATCTCGCCGGCCTCGACCGTCAGGTCGACGCCGCGGATCGCCTCGACGGGCGTCCGGCCGCGGGCGGCCGGGAACGTCTTGTGCACGTCGGTCAGCTCGACGAGCGGCATGGTGGGCTCCTCTCCTGCTCGGGCGTCGGCTACTGCTGCGCGGCGGTGTCCGCCTCGACGTCGTCGAGCGAGGCCTGCAGGTCCTCCTGCGGGATCTTCACCAGCTCGGCGGTGCCGCCCGAGACGTCCTGCACGCCGTCGAGGACGGCCTGCGTCTCCTGGTAGACCTCGACGAGCTTCTGCAGCGTCGGGTCGTCGCGGTCCTCCGCGCGGACGGCGAAGACGTTGACGTACGGCAGCGCGTTGGGGTCCTCGACGTCGTCGGTCGCCAGCGCGTCCTCGAAGGACAGGCCGGCCTTCTCGACGAAGTCGTTGTTGATGACCGCCGCGGCGACGTCGGGCAGCGAGGTCGGCGTGAGGTCGGCCTTGATCGCCTTGACCTGCACCTTCGAGGCGGACTCGTCGACGTCGGCCAGCGTGGAGAAGATCGAGCCGCCGTCCTCGAGCGTGATCAGGCCGGCCGACTGGAGGATGAGCAGCGCGCGGGCCTGGTTGCTGTCGTCGTCGGGCACGACCACCGTGTCGCCGTCCTGGATCTCCTCGACGGAGTCGACCCTGGAGGAGTAGAGCCCCAGCGGGTAGATCGCGGTCGAGCCGAGCGGCACGACGTCGTCGTCGTTCGCGACGTTGTACTCGGCGAGGTAGACGATGTGCTGGAACTGGTTGATGTCGAGCTCGCCCTCGCTCAGCGCCGGGTTGGGCTGCGTGTAGTCGGCGAAGTCCTTGACCTCGAGGTCGATGCCCTCGTCGGCCGCGGCGTCCACGAGCACCTGCCAGTAGGGGTCGCTCGCACCGACGGTGCCGAGCACGACCTTCTCGCGCTCCTCACCGCTGGCGGCGCCGGCGTCGTCACCACCCCGGGACCAGAGGAAGGCGGCCACCACGGCGACGATCGCCAGGACGGCGATGCCGACCAGGATCGGCGTACGTCGCTTGGCGGGGGGTGCGATCTGCGGGTGGTTCTCGGGCATGGCGGAGCCTCTCGTCGTACGTCGTCGAACGCCCGGTGGAACCTCCCGACACCGAACCGATAGTCCCGGCGGTGGTGTGAACCGCCTCACCACCCTCGACGAGGGCGCCCCGGGCGCTCAGGCGCGCAGGTGCAGCTTGGCGTGGTCGGGGTCGTCGACGACGAAGGGGCGCGGTGCGCGGGGCAGCCAGGTGTGCGTGACGTGGTCGACCACGTGCACGCCGTCGGGGGACTCGATCTCGACGACGCCCTCGGGGACCTGCCCGTCGTGGAGCGCGTTCCAGACCAGCCACTCGCGACGCTTGCGGCGGTTGCGGATGGACGTCGCGAACGACTCGGGGTTGGTCCAGTGGGCGAACTCGTCGCCGTCGAGCCACTTCAGCTCGACACAGAGGCCCTGCGGCAGCGCGAACATCTCGATGTGCTCGGGCGTCGTGCGGATCTCCCACTCCGGCGCCTTGGCGTAGACGTAGTCGGGGCTCATCGGAAAGCCCCACTCCTCGATGTTGCGCAGGCCGAGGTCGAGGTAGGCCTTGCGGTCCGACTCGACGTAGAGCCCGTGGCGCGGGAATCGGATGACGGCCTCGGCCATCCCGACCTGCCACGACAGGTCGGCCATCGACACCTCGCCCTCGGTGGTGAGGACCATGTCGCCGTCCCACTTCCACGAGTAGCGGGTTCGGACGTGGGAGAAGCACCAGTTGTAGAAGTAGGCCAGCGAGTGGACCGAGCGCTCGTTGACGGCGAGGTGCTCGGCGCCGGCGCGGGCCACCTGGAAGGGGTACTCCTTCAGGGTGAACCGGGCGGACAGACCGTGCTCGGCCGCGACCCGCGTGGCCTCCTCGCCGGTGCCGTCGTCGGACCCGTTGTCGACGAGCAGCACGTGGTCGCAGGCCCGCAGCAACGGCGGCAGCACGAAGCGCAGGCCGGGTGCCTCGTTCTTGACCCGCAGCACCGCCGTGGCACCGCGGCGCAGCCCGCCAGCCTGGTTCCAGGGCCAGACGATGTCGAAGTCGCTGTGGCCCTCGATGTTGGTCAGGCCGTGGCCCGCGCCGATCGGGATGGTCACGGCTGCCCGTCCCGCTCCCGGCCGAGCGCCTTGCGGACCCCGCGGCGCACCGACGGCGGGATCGCGGCGCGCACGTCGTGGGGGACGCGGTCGGCGAGCGACCTGGAGCCCGCCTCGGCCGCAGCCTCGTGGAGCGCCCGCCGCCGGGCCTGGTGGCGCGCGTGCTCGGCGGTCGAGCGGCTGATGGCCGCCGCCTCCTCGTAGAGATCGACGTACTCCGCCCGCAGCTGGTCGAACGTCTCGTGCGCCGCGGCGGTGTCGCCGCCCTCGTCGGCGAGCTTGTTGAGCTCCTCCCACGTCTGGCCGGTGAGGTCGTGCAACCGCCTGGGCAGCGCGAGGTCGTCGAGCGTGGCGCTCACTCGGCGGAGGTTGGGGTCGATGAACCGGTGGACCTCGCGGATCTGGTCGCTGCGGGTGTGGATGATCGTCTGGAGGTCGAGGGCGTGGCCCATGGCCGTTGCCGTCTTCACCCAGTCGGTCAGCAGGTCCTCGTAGCGCACGAAGACGCGGCCCTGTGCCGCGTCACCCTCGCCCACCGCGTCGACGCTGCGGGTGGCCCGCTCCGTGTGGAGCAGCATGTTGACCCAGCTGGCCGCGAGGTGGGCCGAGCCGAGCTTGTTGGCGTAGTACTTCTGCTTGGAGCCGACCACCTCGGCGGGCGGGCGCAGCATCGTGGCGAAGACCGGCGTCGCGCCGGTGCGGATC
>DATIAJ010000312.1:0-2368 GCA_035458105.1 Nocardioides sp.
TCAAGCGCTTCGCCCGCAGGACGCTGGGCGGCACGGTCCCCACGTCGATCGGCGTCTACTGGCACCACCAGCAGGTGCTGATGGACATGGCGTCGGTCGGCAGGAAGGTCCAGAAGTGGGACCGGTGCGACGAGCAGCTCAAGTCCTTCGCGCACATGGCCGTGGCCTCACGCGTCGGCTGCACGTGGTGCCTCGACTTCAACTACTTCGAGGCCCACAACAAGGACCTCGACATGGACAAGGCCCGGGAGGTGCCGCGCTGGCGTGAGTCCGAGGTGTTCACCCCGCTGGAGCGGGCCGTGCTCGAGTACGCCGAGGCGATGACCGAGACCGAGCCGACGGTGACCGACGAGCTGGTCGAGTCGCTGCGGTCGCAGCTCGGCGAGGCCGGGGTGCTCGAGCTCACCGCGGTGATCGCGTTCGCCAACTTCACCACCCGCGCCAACGTCGCGCTGGGCATCGAGTCCGACGGCTTCGCCGACGCCTGCGGCCTGGCCCCGCTGGCGCGGCCGACCACACCGCGGCTCACCGTAGGGTCGTGACCGTGACCGAGGACCCCTTCGTCGCGCACCGCGGACTGCTGTTCACCGTCGCCTACGAGATGCTCGGCTCGGCCGCCGAGGCGGAGGACGTCGTGCAGGAGACGTGGATCCGCTGGGACGGGATCGGCGCGGACGCGCGCGGAGAGGTCCGCGACCCTCGCGCCTTCCTGGTCCGGATGGTCACGCGCAAGGCCCTCGACCGGCTCCGAGCCATCGCGCGGCGGCGCGAGGAGTACGTCGGCGAGTGGCTGCCCGAGCCGCTGTTGACGGCGCCGGACGTGGCCGAGGACGTCGAGCTGGCGGAGAGCGTGTCGTTCGCGATGCTCACCGTGCTGGAGACGCTGACGCCGGTCGAGCGGGCGGTGTTCGTGCTGCGCGAGGTCTTCGACGTGCCGTACGCCGACATCGCCGAGGCGGTCGACAAGTCCGTGGCCGCCGTGCGGCAGATCGGTCACCGCGCCCGGGAGCACGTGGCGTCCCGCCGGCCCCGGATGGACGTCCAGCGCAGCGAGCAGCAGCAGGTCGTCGAGCGGTTCCTCGCCGCCGTCACCGACGGTGACCTCCAGGGCCTCCTCGACGCCCTCGCTCCCGACGTCGTCCTCGTCGCGGACGGCGGTGGCATCGCCCAGGCCACCCTCAAGCCTGTGCTCGGCGCGAAGAAGGTCGCCAACCTGCTCCGCACCTTCCACAAGTTCGGCGCCGGCGCCCGCATCGTCCCCGTCACCCTCAACGGCTCGCCCGGAGCCAGGATCGTCGACGTCGTCGACGGCTACGACACCGCCATCACCTTCGTCGTCGCGGCGGGCCGCGTCTCCCGCATCTACGCCGTCCGCAACCCCGCCAAGCTCAGCGGCATCGACACCGAGGCGATGCTCAGCCGCTGACCCCACCCCTCATCCCGCCGCCGGCGCATCCATCTGCGGCGCCGTCTCGGGAGACACGGAGGTGTCGGCGAACGAGTGGTGCTCGTGGGCCACGATCCACCGGTCCCCTTCCCGCCTCAGACCGAGGGACAGGCGGAGCCGGGGTTCGACCACCGGGTCGTCCTCCGTCGGCTTCCCGCAGCGGAGAAGGGCGTACGCGAACCCGACGTCGTCACCGGCGACGACCTCGAGCTCGGCGATCTCGAAGACAGCTCCGGATCGTTGCCACTCGAAGAATCCCGGCCAGGTGGCGCGGTACGCGTCGAGCCCGCGGACCCCTCGGTGAGGCGGCGGTACGTCGAACATCACGACGTCGTCGGCATGGTCCCTGACCACCGCGTCGAGGTCACCTCGGTGCACGGCCTCGGCCCAGTGGTGGACCAGGTCCCGGATCTCGTCGACGTCGCTCATGGCTGCTCCCTTGGTTGGTTGGGTCTTCCTGCCCGTACAACCCCCGCTGCGGCGCGAACTCATCGGCGCGCGTCAGGAAACCTCTTCAGGGAAGCCGAACCGGCCCAGGATCTCCGGGGTCAGGAACGACACGACCTCGGTGATCTCGCCGCCGTGCACCCGGATGAGGTCGAGACTGACCGCCACGAACGTGCCGCGATCGGTGTCCCAGGCATACGTGCCGAAGGCGACCTGCTCGTTCGATCGGCCCACGAGGAACCGCCAGCGATGCCGGAGCGGAGCATCGAGGATGAATCCGCGGATGGCGTCGCGACCCGCGAACCACTGCTGGAGCGGGGGCATCGAGTAGCGCGCATCGACGCTCAGGAGTGCCACGATGGCGTCGACGTCGCCCTCCTCCCAGGCGCGGACGTAGAGCTCCGCCACGCGGACGACGTCGGCCCCAGGGTCATCAGGTGGAGGTAGCCGCTGGCCCGCCGTCGCACGAGCGCG
>DATIAJ010000313.1:0-14709 GCA_035458105.1 Nocardioides sp.
ATGTTCCTGGGCCTCACGGCCGCCACCTCTCGCGAAGGAGACGCAGCATGACGACCGAGACCACCACTCCCACGACCTCCCCCACCGCCCCTGCCGCGGCGCTCACCGGGCGTCCGGGCGTACCCTTCGCCCGCACCCTGCAGGCCGAGGTGCGCAAGATGGTCGACACCCGCGCCGGTCGGTGGATGGTCATCGCGATGGCTGCGATGACGGTCCTGATCCTGGCCTCCTTCGTCCTGTGGGGCCCGGGCGAGGACGCGACCTTCGCCAACCTGCTGCAGGTCTCGACGCTGCCACTGGCGATCCTGCTGCCGGTGATCGGCATCATGGCCGCCACCGCCGAGTGGACCCAGCGCACCGGGCTCGTCACCTTCACGCTCGAACCGCGCCGCGGCCGCGTGGTGCTCGCCAAGGCGGTGGGTGCGCTGGCACTCGGACTCGTCGTCACGGCCGTCGCCTTCGCGGCGGCCGCGCTCGCCAACCTCGCCGGGTCCGGCACCTGGGACCTCGACGCCGCGGCCGGTGGCGGGCTGGTGCTGGCGCTGCTGGTCTACGTCCTGCAGGGCGTGGCGTTCGGGCTGCTCTTCCTCAACACGCCCGTCGCGATCGTCACCGTGCTGGTCCTGCCGACCGCCTGGACCATCGCCACGCAGGTCTTCAGCGCGCTCGCCGACGTGGGGCAGTGGCTCGACCTGGACTCGGTCACCCGTCCGCTGTTCGAGGGGGAGATGGCGGGTCAGGACTGGGCCCAGCTCGGCACCGGCGTCGGCTTCTGGGTGCTGCTGCCCCTGGCGGTCGGCACCTGGCGGGTGCTCACACGTGAGGTGAAGTGACTACCAGGGGACGTCGATCTCGACCTCCCCGGTGGCGACCCGGGCCGCCAGCCCGCCCAGCGTGACCACGTCACCAGGGGCGAGCTGGCGGCCTCGCCGCGTCTCGACCTCGCCGTTGACCTGCACCGCCCCGTCCGCGATGACCGGCTTGGCCTCCGCACCGCTCTCGACGAGGTTGGCGAGCTTGAGGAACTGGCCCAGCCGGATCGACTCGTCGCGGATCGGGACGTCGACGGGCTCGCTCGTGGGTGGCATGTCTCTAGGGTAGGTGTCCGTGCGCATCCGAAGCCTCCTCCTCGCCGCAGCGTCGCTCTGCCTCGCGACGCCCCTGCTGGCCGCCACCACGCCCGCCGGTCCGGCGTACGCCCGTCCGGCCGCATCGGCCGTGAAGAGCGGCTGCGAGGCGCAGGCCGGGTTCGAGGTGTGCTTCACCTCCCCGCTCGCCGTCCCCCGCGACCCGACGGTGCTGGACCGGGCCAGCCGCCTCTTCGACGCCGCCGGCGCCGGCGACACGATCCGGGTCGCGATGTTCCGCTGGGACATCAAGGAGCCCACCGACGCCCTGCTCGCTGCCCAGCGCCGCGGCGCGACGGTGCTGCTCGTCGGTGACGACGACCTGCGCCTCAACCGGCACGGACGCCGCCTCATCTCGACCCTCGAGGAGCAGGACCCGGCACGGCGGAACGTGACGATCTGCAAGGGCGCCTGCCTGCCGTGGCGCGCGCCCGGGCCGTACCCCGACAGCCAGGACGTCCAGCACCTCAAGTTCTACGCCACCGAGATCGACGGCGTGCAGTCGTTCATGACCTCCTCGGCCAACCTCGAGGACCGCCAGTACCGCCAGTACAACTCGTTCATCAAGATCGACGACCCGGGCCTCTACGCCTTCGGCGTGGCGTACTTCTCCCGCCTGGAGGCCGAGGGCCTCAAGGTCGAAGGCGAGCGGTGGGACGACCGGCGCAAGGTGTGGAAGACCGGCGCGGTGACCGCGGCCGTCTACCCCAACCGCAGCGACCTGCTGCTCTCCACGCTCAAGGACATCTCCTGCTCGCGCGGCGCCCGCGACGTGTCGGCGATGATCGCGGTGATCCAGCGCGCCGACGTACGCGCCCAGCTCGCCCGCCTCTCCGACCGCGGCTGCCGGGTGCGGATCGTCACCTCGCGCGACACGGTGGAGAACTGGGTGCAGCGGTCCCTGCCCAGCGGTGACATCCCGGACCGCCAGGTCCGCACGGTCCTCACCCACGACAAGATGCTCGTGGCGCACGCGAAGTTCCGCGGCAGGGCGACGCACCTGGTGCTCACCGGCACCTCCAACACGACGTGCGGGGGCCTGCTCTACAACGACGAGGTCATGCTCCGCGTGGTGGACAACCGCTGGCTGCACGACCAGTACCTTGCGCACTTCGACGACGCGTACGCCCGCGCGCACCAGAGCCGGTCGCGGATCATGCCCGTGATGAAGCCCTGCCGCGCCTGACTCGAAGTGATCCGGCGGCCGGTCCCGGCATCAGTGCACGAGCAGGCTGATCGCGTGGATCAGCACGCCGACGAGGCCGCCCACGATCGTGCCGTTGATCCGGATGAACTGCAGGTCCCGACCGACGTGCAGCTCGATCCGGCGCGCGGCCTCCTTGCCGTCCCAGCGCTCGATGGTGTGGGTGATCACCGTCGTGACCTCGGCGCCGTAGCGCTCGATCGCGAACACCGTGAGGTCGGCAGCGACCCGGTCGAGGCGCTCGCGCAGCGCGGCGTCGTCGCGCAGCCGCTCCGCGAAGGTGCTCAGCTCGACCAGGAGGCGGTGCCGGACGGCACCCTCCGGGTCGCGGATCGACCCCAGCAGCGCGGAACGCATCGCCTTCCACAGCGAGATCGCCGTGGTGACGACCTGCGGGTGCTCGAGCAGGCGCTCCTTGAGGGCCTCGGTCCGACGGACCGTCTCCTCGTCGTTGAGCAGGTCATGGGCGAGCTGGCCCAGCATCGAGTCGAGTGCCTCGCGGGCGCGGTGGTGCGGGTCGTCGCGGATGTCCTCGAGCCACGCCAGCGCCTGCACGTGCAGCCGCGAGGTGACGGCGTCGTTGAGCCTCGGCGGCGCCCACCACGGCGCCCGCTCCTCCAGCACCCGGGTGAAGGTCTCGGGGTTGTCGCGCAGCCACGAGTAGAGCTCGTCGACCGCGAGGTCGACCAGCGGGTGGTGCAGGTCGTCGCGCAGCACCTCCATCAGCGTCGTGCCGAGCAGCGGTGAGATCGGCTCCTCGCGGAAGCGCGGCACCAGGGCGTGGCTGACCAGGTCGGCGATGTGGTCGTCGCGCACCTTGCCGAGCGCGATCACGGCCACCTCGGCCACCTCGTCGACCACCCGTCGGGCATGGGCCGGCTCCTCCAGCCACGCGCCCACCCGCGCCGAGATCGTCGCCGCGGCCACGCGCTCGCGGATGATGTCCTCCTGCAGGAAGTTCTCCCCCACGAACTCCTCGAGCCCCTTGCCGAGCTCGTCCTTGCGCTTCGGCACGAGCGCCGTGTGCGGGATGGGGAGGCCCAGCGGGTGCTTGAAGAGCGCCGTCACGGCGAACCAGTCCGCGATGGCACCGACCATCGATGCCTCGGCGCCCGCGTTGACGAAGCCCCAGAAGCCGTCGCGGCCCAGCGTGGCGACGTACACGCAGGCGGCGAGCAGGAGCAGCCCCACCGCGACCGTGCGCATCCGGCGCAGGCCGCGGCGACGGGCTTCGTCGGCGCCCGGGTCGGGGGTGATGAGCGAGATCGGGGGCGGGCTCGGCGGCGGACTCGTCGAGGAGCGCGCGGAGGAGCCCCGGGAGGAGGTGGCGGAGGTGGCGGCCATGGCAGCATCCTCCCCCAACCCCCGTGACGACCCGCGTGCCAGAATGCCGCGCATGCCTCGCACCGTGATCACCTTCGGCACGTTCGACGTCTTCCACGTCGGGCACCTGCGCGTCCTCGAGCGCGCGGCCGCGCTGGGTGACCGGCTCGTCGTCGGCGTCTCCGCCGACGCCCTCAACGAGCGCAAGAAGGGCCGTGCCCCCATCTTCAGCGAGCGCGAGCGGCTCGCGATCGTCGGCGCCCTCAAGGTCGTCGACGCCGTCTTCGTCGAGGAGAGCCTCGAGCAGAAGCGTGACTACATCCTCGAGCACGGCGCGGACGTGCTGGTGATGGGCGACGACTGGGCCGGCAAGTTCGACGAGCTCGGCGACGTCTGCGAGGTCGTCTACCTCGCCCGCACGCCGGCCATCAGCACCACCGCGATCATCGAGCACATCGCCGATCTGTGATCGTGTCCCGGCGGTGCCGCCGGGTTAGGGTCGTGCGGACATGACCTACACGAGGGGAACCATGCGCAGATTCGTCACCACCGCCGTGGCCATCGCACTGGTGGGCGGGGCGCTCGGCGCCCCGGCCGTCGCTGCCGACAACGACCGACCGGGCGTGCCCGGAACCTTCCCTGGATCGGCCGGGGTCCTCGACCCCTCCGACCTGCTCGAGCTCACGCCCGAGCCGGCCCTGCCGGTCCTCGAGGACCAGGTCGAGCCGACGGCCACCGAGACCCTCACGACGGCGCGCCGCGTCCTCGCCGGCAACGCCCGGCCGAGCGACCCGTCCGCGACGCTCGTGCTGCGCGACCTCTGGATGAAGCGCTCCCAGCTCCGCGGGGCCGAGCGGCGCCAGGCCGACGCCCTCCTCGCCCGCCCCACCGACGGCGTGAACGACGAGCAGGGATTCGGCTACACCGTCGCCGAGGCGCCCCCGCTCTGCAACACGCGTCTGTGCGTGCACTACGTGCCGACCGGCCCCGACGCGCCGCCGTCGCCCGACTGGCCGGCCCAGAACCTCGCGGTGATGGACTCGGTGTGGACGACGATCGTCGACGCGATGGGCTACCGCGCGCCCGTGAGCGACGGCGCGCGCGGCGGCAACCCGCTCTTCGACGTCTACCTCAAGGACCTCGGCGGCGACCTCTACGGCTTCTGCGCCGGTGAGGACCGCGCCAAGAAGCGCACCGCTTCCGGCTACTGCGTGCTCGACAACGACTTCGCCGCCGCCCAGTTCCCCAACGGCACGCCGTCGGACAACCTGGTGGTGACCGCCGGCCACGAGTTCTTCCACGCCGTCCAGTACGCCTACGACTACGCCGAGGACCCGTGGATGATGGAGTCCACGGCGACCTGGATGGAGGAGCGGATCGCGACCACGGTCAACGACAACCGCCAGTACCTCCCGGTCAGCCAGATCTACGCCCCCAACATCCCGCTCGACGCCTTCAGCCGCACCAATGGCTTCCAGTACGGCAACTGGGTGTTCTGGGAGTACCTCACCTCGCGGTACGGCAACGGCCTCGTGCTGAAGACGTGGAAGCAGGCCGGCAGCCTGAAGAAGGACGGCGGGAAGAACAGCCTCCCCGCCCTGCAGAAGGTGCTCAAGCGCAAGGGCGGCTTCCACAAGAACTACGCCCAGTTCGCCGCCGGCAACCTGACCCCGGCCGCCAACTTCCCCGAGGGCGCGGAGTACCCCGGCCCCAAGGTCCGGGGCGCCAAGCTGCTGAGCAAGCGCAAGCGCGCCAAGCGCTTCGGCACCAAGGTCAACCACCTGGCCTCCGCGTCCTACGTCTACGGCCCCGGCAAGGGCCTGGACGGCAAGAAGTGGAAGCTCAAGCTGATGGTCAAGGGCCCGGTCAAGCGCACGTCGCCGGCCGCCGTGGTCGTGGTGCACCAGCTCAACGGCAAGCGCAAGGTCAAGATGGTCCGCCTCAACCGCGGTGGCGACGGACACATCAAGGTGCCCTTCGACAACCGCAGGGTCGGCGCCGTCTCGGTGACGCTGGTCAACGGCTCGACCCGCTACAGGTGCGGCCGAGGCACCCTGCTCGCGTGCGAGGGCAAGCCCGTCGACGACCGCCTGCGCTTCGCGGTCAAGGGTCGCGTCATCAAGTGATGATCAGGACCTGATCCGCAGCAGGGCGTGGAGCGCGGCGACGCACTCCTCGACCAGCTGCGACAACGAGACCGGGCGTTCGCCGGGCGGCACTGCCGACCAGGTGAGCGCCCGGTCCTCCGTGTAGGCCCACCACGCGCGTACGACGTCACGCCGGGCCTCCGGCACGTCGAGCGCCACCATCACGCGCTCCGTGCTGCCGTCGCGGACCGAGTCCATGACCTCGCTGACCCGTGGGTCCGCGACCCCGTGGCCGTGGACGAGCGCGAGGTAGAACCCGCGACGGCGCTCGATCTGCTCGATCATCAGCCGCGTGGTCATCTCGACCTGCGCCTCCCCCGGCGCGTCCTCGTCAGGCGCGGTCGTGCGCAGGATGCGGCGGCCGGCCGCCGCGATGCAGGCGAGGTAGAAGTCGGTCTTGGTCGGGAAGTAGTGGAACAGCAGTCCCCGGGAGATGCCGGCCTCGGTGGCGATGTCGTCCATCGACAGGTCCTGGATCGGCGTCTCGACGATCTTGGCGAGACCGATGGCGACGAGCTGGCGTCGTCTCTCGTCCGCACTCAGCCGGCGGCGTACGCCCTCGGTGCGGGCGGACGCGGCGTTGTCGGACATGCTGTTGAGCATTGCTCAACAGTGTGCGAAGGTCAACGTCATGGACTTCTCCCTCTCCCCGCGCGCCGCCGACCTCCGCGACCGCGTGCGCGCGTTCGTCGTCGACGAGATCGAGCCGATCGAGGCCGAGGCACACCAGCGCATCACCCGTCTGCGCGAGTCCGGCGGCGACAGCTGGACCCCCGACCCGGTGATCGGCGAGCTGCAGGCGAAGGCGCGGGCGCAGGGCCTGTGGAACCTGTTCCTCCCCGCGTCGCACGCCGGGCGCTACGCCGCCGACTTCGGCACCGACGGCGGCACCGGGCTCAGCAACGTCGACTACGCCCCGGTGGCCGAGGCGATGGGGCGCTCGTTCCTCGCTCCCCTGGTCTTCAACTCCAACGCCCCCGACACCGGCAACATGGAGGTGCTGCTCAAGTACGGCACCGACGAGCAGCGCGAGCAGTGGCTCGAGCCGCTACTGCGCGGGGAGATCCGCAGCGCCTTCTGCATGACCGAGCCGGCCGTCGCGTCCTCCGACGCGACCAACATGGCCGCCACGGCGGAGGTCGACGGCGACGAGATCGTCATCAACGGGCGCAAGTGGTGGTCCACCGGCGTCGGCAACCCCGACTGCAGGATCTTCGTGTTCATGGGGCTCTCCGACCCCGAGGCGGACCGGCACTCGCGCCACACGATGGTGCTCGTGCCGCGCGACGCCGAGGGCGTGACGGTCGAGCGGATGCTGACCACGATGGGGTACTACGACGAGCCGCTGGGCCACGGCGAGGTGTCGTTCGACGACGTGCGGGTGCCGGCGTCCAACGTCCTGCTCGGCCCCGGTCGCGCGTTCGAGATCGCCCAGGGCCGCCTCGGCCCCGGCCGGGTCCACCACTGCATGCGGGCGATCGGTCTCGCCGAGCGCGCGCTCGAGCTGGCGTGCGCCCGGGCGGTGTCGCGCACCGCCTTCGGCAAGCCGATCGCCAACCTCGGCGGAAACCGCGAGCGCATCGCTGACGCGCGGATCGCGATCAACCGCTCCCGGCTGCTGGTCATGCACGCCGCGTGGCTGCTCGACCAGGGCATGAGCCGCGAGGCCTACTCCGCGGTGAGCGAGATCAAGGTCGAGGTGCCCAACATGGCCCTCGACGTCATCGACATGGCGATCCAGCTCCACGGCGGCGGCGGGATGAGCGACGACTTCCCGCTGGCCGCAGCCTGGGTCGGCGCCCGCACGCTCCGCCTGGCCGACGGCCCCGACGAGGTGCACCGCAACGTCGTGGCCAAGATCGAGCTCGGGAAGCACACCGCATGAAGCGGGTGCTGGTCACCGGGGCGGCCTCCGGCCTCGGCGCCGCGCTCGTGGCGGCGTTCCGGTCCCGCGGCGACGACGTGCTCGCCACCGATCGTGTCCACGCGGACGGGATCGACCTCGTCCTCGACATCACCTCCGACGACGACTGGGCCGCGGCCGTCGATGCCGTCCGGGAGCGCTGGGGCGGCCTCGACGTGCTCGTCAACAACGCCGGTGTCGCCGGCGGCGGCCGGGTCGATCGCTGCACGCTCGAGGAGTGGCAGTGGATCACCGACATCAACCTCTTCGGGCTGGTCCGCGGCACCAAGGCGTTCGTCCCGATGCTCAAGGAGCAGGGCTCCGGGCACCTGGTCAACGTGGCCTCGCTCGCCGGCCTCGTCCACCCGGGCGGCATGGGCTCCTACAACGCCACGAAGGCCGCGGTGGTGGCGTTCACCGAGACCTGCGGCCACGAGCTGGCGTCGTACGGCATCCGGGCGAGCGTGGTCTGCCCCTCCTACTTCCGCACCAACCTGATGGACTCGATGCAGGGCACCGACGAGGTCGTGGGCCGTGTGGTCGGCGGGCTCGTCGAGCGCTCCAAGGTCAGCGCCGAGGAGATCGCGACCGCCGTGCTGGCCGGCATCGACGCCGGCGACGACGTCATCGTCCCCGACGAGGCGGCGCGCCAGGCCTACTTCCTCAAGTGGGCCGACCGGCCGGCCTACGACGCCGTCATGCGCGATCAGGCGGCGAAGCTCCAGGCGGCGGACGCATGACCGCCGCGGTGCCGGGGGCCCGCGAGGTGCGCGAGGAGGACGCGTTCGACGTCGCGCGGGTCGCCGCCTGGCTCCGGGCGAACGCCGCGTCCCCTGAGGGGCTCGACGGCGAGCCGGAGGTCCGGCAGTTCACCGGTGGCGCGTCCAACCTCACCTACCTGCTGCGCTACCCCTCCGGCCGCGACCTCATCCTGCGGCGCGCCCCGGCCGGCACCAAGGCGCGGGGCGCCCACGACATGCGCCGCGAGTACGTCATCCAGTCGGCGCTGGCGCCGGTCTTCGACCCCGTGGCGACGATGGTCGCCTTCTGCGACGACCCCGACGTCATCGGCGGCGACTTCTACGCAATGGACCGCATCCCCGGCGTGATCCCGCGCAGCGAGTGGCCGGCCGACGTCCCCCTCTCCCCCGAGCAGGCGCGCCAGCTGTGCCTGCACGCGGTCGACGTGCTCGCGGAGCTGCACGGCATCGACCCCGAGGCCGCCGGGCTGGGAGACCTCGGCAAGGGAGCGGGCTACGTCCGCCGCCAGGTCGAGGGCTGGTCGACGCGCTACCGCGACGCCCGCACCGACGACATGCCCGACCTCGAGTCGGTGATGGCCTGGCTCGACGCCCACCAGCCCGACGACGTGGGGACCTGCGTGATCCACAACGACTTCAAGCTCGACAACCTCGTGCTCGACGGCGACGACGTCACGCGCGTCGTGGGCGTGCTCGACTGGGAGATGGCCACCCTCGGCGACCCGCTGATGGACCTCGCCGGGTCGATGGCCTACTGGGTCCAGGCCGACGACCCCGAGGAGTTCCAGATGGTGCGGCGGGTGCCGACGCACCTGCCCGGGATGCTGACCCGCGACGAGTTCGTGGCGGCGTACGCCGAGCGCACCGGCCGGTCGGTCACGACCGAGCAGTGGCGCTTCTACGAGGTGTTCGGGCTCTTCCGGATGGCGGTGATCGCCCAGCAGATCTACTACCGCTACTTCCACGGGCAGACGACCAACGAGATGTACGCCCTCTTCGGGCCGGCCGTGCAGATCATCGGCCGCCGGCTCGACGGGCTCGTCGCGCGACCCCAGGGAGCTTCGTGAGCAGCATCCTCTTGGTGCGGCACGGTCAGGCCTCGTTCGGCGCCGCTGACTACGACGACCTCTCCCCCACCGGCCACGAGCAGTCGCGCGTGCTCGGCGCCGCCCTCGCCGCGCGCGGGGTGGTGCCCGACCTCGTGGTGGCGGGTGAGATGAAGCGCCATGCCCAGACCGCTGCCGGCGTGCTCGACGGCGCGGGCTGGTCGGCTCCCGTCGACGTCGACCCCGGCTGGAACGAGTTCAACCACCTGCAGGTCCTGGCCGTCCACGACCAGCCGACGACCGTGGAGGGCGAGTCGGAGAAGGCCGCGTTCCAGCGGTGGTTCGAGGAGGCGACGCGGCACTGGACGTCCGGCGACCACGACGAGGCCTACGACGAGTCCTTCGCCGCCTTCACCGCGCGCGTCGGGGCGGCGCTGACCCGGCTCGCGGACTCGCTGCCCCGCAGCGGCACGGCTGTGGTGCTCACCAGCGGCGGCCCGGTGGCGTGGGCGGCCGCGTCGCTGCTCGCCGACACCGAGGCGGCACGCACCGACCTGTGGCTGCGGCTCAACCCGGTCTCGATCAACACCGGCACCACGACGATCGTGTGCGGCTCGCGCGGCACGACGCTCGTGACCTTCAACGCCGCCGACCACCTCGCCCCCGACCTCATCACCTACCGCTGACCCCACTCCCAGGAGGAGACTCCCCCATGCCGACGACCCTCATCACCGGCGCCAGCAGCGGCCTCGGCGCCGAGATGGCCCGCCAGCTCGCCGCCCGCGGCCACGACCTCGCGCTCTGCGCACGGCGTACGGACCGCCTCGCCGAGCTCGCCACCGAGATCACCACCGCCCATCCCGACCGCCGCGTCGTCGTCAAGGCGCTCGACGTCACGGACCACGACGCCGTCTTCCGCGTCTTCGAGGAGTTCCGCGACGAGCTGGGCGGCCTCGACCGTGTCGTCGTCAACGCCGGTCTCGGCAAGGGCCAGCCGCTGGGCACCGGCCGCTTCGACGCCAACCGCGAGACGGCGGAGACGAACTTCATCGGCGCGCTCGCCCAGACCGAGGCCGCCGCCGCGATCTTCCGCGCCCAGAACTCGGGGCACCTCGTGATGGTCTCGTCGTTCTCCGCGCTGCGCGGGATGCCGAAGAACATCACGACGTACGCCGCCACCAAGGCCGCGGTCGCCCACCTCGCCGAGGGCTTCCGCGCCGACGTGCACGGCACGCCGATCAAGGTCACCGTGCTCTACCCCGGCTACATCGTCTCCGAGATGTCCGGCACCTCGGCCAGGACGCCTCTCATGGCCTCGACCGAGAAGGGCGTGCGCGCCATGGTCGAGGCGATGGAGAAGGAGAAGAAGTCCGCCGTGGTGCCGCCCTGGCCGTGGGTGCCGCTGGGGTTCGTGATCAAGCGGGTTCCGGCCGGGCTGCTGCGCCGGATGAGCTGAGGGCCCTCAGGACCTGCATGCGTCGACGATGTCGCCGTTGCGGGGCAGGTGGCCGTCGAACGTGATGGCCACGGCGGAAGCTCGCGAGGGGTCCGGGTGATCCATGGCCTGGAGGTGGACGTGGGGTTCGGTGCTGTTGCCGGAGCTGCCGCAACGCCCCAGGACCTCCCCGACCCGGACGCGCTGCCCGAGCCGCACCTGGACGCTGCCGCGTTGCAGGTGGCAGACCGCCACCACGGTGCCGTCGCCGGTCTCGATCATCACGTGGTTGCCGGCCAGCCCCGGCCACCCCGCGGCCAGCCGTCGTCGCTGGGTGACGGCGTACCCGACGGACGGCAGCCCGCGGTAGGCGCCGTGGTCCGGCTGCTCGTCGTGCACGGCGACGACCGTGCCCTCGGCGGGTGCGAGGACCGCGCGCCCGAACCCCGGGAACCTCTCCGGGGGCTCGGGTCGCAGGAGCGACCGCAGGGTGAGCGGTGCCGTGCGCCCCGCCTCGTCGACCGGGACGAAGTCGATCGCGTACGACGTGGCGAGCAGGGACGTGCCGTGGCTCGGCACCCGGCTCCCGGGGCTGTTCTGGGTCAGCCAGCGGCCCTCGAACGGGTACGCCAGGTCCACCGTCGGCAGCACCGGACCGCTCCCCCTCCGCTCCATGAGCACACTCTGCTGCTTCTGACACGCCTGCGCCACCGACGCTGAGCGACACTGGCGAGGTGACCTCCCATGACCTCGCCCGCCGCCTGCACGACGCCGGGCTCCCCTGGTCGCCGAGCAACGGCGACCGGTTCTGGCTGCCCGAGCGCGACCTGGACGAGGCGGTCTTCCTCGTCAGCGACATGGTCGTCGAGGTGCGCGACGTGGCCTCCGGGCGCGTGCTCGCCTTCAACGGCACGACCGAGTGGGCGCTCGACGGCGTGGAGGAGCACGAGGCGGTGTGGCTGCCCCGCCTCGACCAGCTGCTCGAGGTCCTCGGCGCGCGCTTCCTCAGCCTCACTGCGCGCTCGGGCGGACACGTCGTACGCGTGCAGGTGGGAACGCGCGAGGAGGAGCACGTCGACGTCGGGCCCGCCGATGCCGCAGCGCGCGCCGTGCTCAGCGTGCTGCAGAGTGGCAACCCGGTGTGACAGGCGTGGCCGGGCGGAGTCCGGAGGACCTCTTCGACGGGTTCCCCCGGGGTCTCGCGGTGTGCCGGGCGGTCGAGCAGGCCGTGGCCGCGATCGGTGATGCTGCCGTGGTGGTGTCGAAGAGCCAGGTCGCCTTCCGACGCCGTCGAGGCTTCGCCTACGTCTGGCGACCGGGACAGTATGTCGACAGCGAGGTGCCCGCGGTGCTCTCCCTCGCCCTGCCCCGCGAGGTCGTGTCCCACCGCTTCAAGGAGGTGGTCCACCCGTCGAGCCAGGTCTGGATGCACCACCTCGAGCTCGACGACGCCGCCCAGGTCGACAACCAGGTGCGCGCCTGGCTCCAGGAGGCGTACGACGGGGCGGGCTGACCCGCCCGAGGAGACGACGGTCGGCCGTAGAGGAACGGCTGTTGCGTGCGGCATCATCGACGGGTGGTCGTTCTCGTGCCGCGACAGATCCGGATGACCGGGATGACAGGCAGCGTGCCCTACTACGGCGGACGCTTCACCCCGGCGCAGGCGTACGCCGCCTCGCACCCGTCGCCGCCACCCGTTCCACCACCCGCCCCACCGCCGGCCGAGCAGCCGCCGCCCGCGCGGCCCGCCCAGGACCCGGTGGAGGCCCTGCAGCACCTGCTCGACACCGGCGTGCTCACGCAGGACGAGTTCGACGAGCTGCGGGAGCGGGTCGAGCGGTGAGCGGGCCGGTCCAGGTCCTGGTGATCGGGTTCGAGGCGCCGTCGTTCTCGGGCGAGGTGCTGGCCGAGCTCACCCGGCTCCGCGAGCGTGGCGTCGTACGGCTGGTCGACGTCCTGCTCGTCGAGCGCGGCGACGACGGCACCTTCGAGATCCTCGATCCGCCGCCCGGCAGCGATCCCGACCTCGGGAAGATCGCGGCGGAGGTCCTCGGCGGAGGCGGTGAGGCCGATGGCGACGTGCCCGTGGAGGAGGCCTGGTCGCTGGCGGACGCCGTGCCGCCCGGTGGGGTCGCTGCCGTCGCGCTCCTCGAGCACCTCTGGGCCGAGCCGCTCCTGGCTGCGATCGGGCGCGCCGGCGGCCGTCCGCTCGGCGAGCTGTGGCTCCCGGCAGGTGAGCAGCCCGGGTGACAGGATGCCGGGGTGCGTGCCGTCGTCATCGATGCAGTCCGGGGACGTACGACGGTCCAGGACGTCGCCGAACCCACGTGTCCGACCGGAGGCGTCGTCGTGCGCGTCATGGCCACCGGGATGTGCCGCAGCGACTGGCACGCGTGGGCGGGACACGACGAGATCGCGTTCCCGCACGTGCCTGGTCACGAGCTGGCCGGCGTGGTCGTGGAGGTCGGCGACGGGGTCGGCCGGTGGAGTGTCGGTGACCGGGTGACCGTGCCGTTCGTCTGCGGGTGCGGTCGCTGCGAGTGGTGCCTGTCCGGGAACGCGCAGGTCTGCCCCGACCAGCAGCAGCCGGGCTTCACCCACTGGGGATCCTTCGCCGAGCACGTCGCCCTGCACTCCGCGGACACCAACCTGATCGCCCTTCCCGGGTCGATCGACTTCGCGACCGCCGCCGGCCTCGGGTGCCGCTTCGCGACGGCGTACCGCGCCCTCGTCGGACGCGCCCGCGTCACCGAGGGTGAGTGGGTGACCGTCATCGGCGCCGGTGGCGTGGGACTGAGCACGGTGATGATCGCTCGCGCCCTCGGAGGCCGGGTGGTCGCGGTGGACCGCAACCCCGACGCGCTCGCCCTGGCCGCGGAGCTCGGCGCCGACCACGTGCTGCTCGCCGACGGCTCGGACGTCCCGGCCGCCGTCGCCGACCTCACGGGAGGCGGGAGCCACGTCGCGGTGGACGCCGTGGGCAGCGAGCAGACCTGCGCCGACGCGATCCGCAGCCTCCGGCGCCGCGGTCGCCACGTCCAAGTGGGCCTGCTGCCGCCGGTCGACGGTCACCCGCGCGTGCCGATGGACCGGGTGATCGGCTGGGAGCTCGACGTCCTGGGCAGCCACGGGATGGCCGCCGTCGACTACCCGGACATGCTGGCCCTCGTCGAGCAGGGCCTGCTCCGGCCCGACCAGCTGGTCCGGCGCACCATCGGTCTCGAGGAGGCCGCGGCACTCCTGCCCACCTTCGACGAGGCGACCGCGGCCGGCATCACGCTCGTCGACCCCGCTCGCTGACGCCGATCCCGGTCCGTGCCGGCGCGCGCGGCTAGCATGGCGAGCGGGAGGAGGCGGCGATGGCCGATCCGTTGAGTGACATCCTCGGGGACTATCGGGCGTTCGTCGCGCAGCAGCGCGACCGGCTGCTCGCCCGCGGCATCGACATCAGCCCGTACCCGCTCAGCCACCTCGCCTTCCGCGTGCCGGAGTGGGACCAGTACGTCCACGTGCGCACCCTGCTCGAGCGCCATGCTGTCGCGAACCGGGAGAACGTCTGGAACGGACGCCCGATCTCCTTGATCGTCCCCGCCGAGCCGCTCGAAGTCCTCGACGGCAAGCACGTGCCCCTGATCGAGCTCATCCCCCCGGTGCACCAGCGGGTGTACAAGATGGGGCTGGAGCACCTCGGTGTCGTGGTCGGCGAGACGTTCGACGCGTTCGTCGCGACCCACAAGCCGGTGCTCACCGGACAGCAGTTCCA
>DATIAJ010000314.1:0-4287 GCA_035458105.1 Nocardioides sp.
AGCGCCTGGACGCGCTCGCTGTTCCGGGCCGAGCTGCGCGGCACCTTCGATGCCCGGATGGGCTGGTTCATCATCGTCGGATCCCTGCCCATCGTGGTCCTCGGCGTGCTGCTCAAGGACGTCATCGAGCGTGACTTCCGCAACCTGTGGATCGTCGGCTGCACGCTGGTCGTGATGGGCGTCGTGCTCGGCATCGCCGACCGGGTGGGCCGCACCGACCGGGCCCTCGGCAAGCTCACGATGAAGGATGCGGTGCTGATGGGCGGCGCGCAGGCGCTCGCGCTGATCCCCGGGGTGTCCCGCTCTGGCGCGACCATCTCGATGGGTCGGTTCCTCGGCCTGGAGCGCGAGGCGGCGACCCGCTTCGCGTTCCTGCTCGCGATCCCCGCGGTCGTCGGCGCCGGCCTGTTCGAGCTGAAGGAGATCCCGCACGGCCACAACGACTTCGGCTGGGGCCCCACGATCACCGCCACGGTCGTGTCCTTCGTGGTCGGCTACGCCGCGATCGCGTGGCTGCTGCGCTACGTCAGCACGAACTCCTACACGCCGTTCGTCATCTACCGGATCCTCCTCGGCACGGGCGTGCTCATCCTGCTCGGCGCAGGCGTGCTGACCGCCTGAACGTGTCGGCCAGCAGCACCAGCGCCACGAGCTGCGTGAGCGCCACCACGGCGACGAGCGCCGGCAGCGAGCGGTCGTAGAGCCAGCCGGCGGTGACGCCGCCCACGATCGCGAAGAGCCCCTGGACGCCCGCGAAGACGCCGTACGCCGTGGCTCGGCGCGGCGCCGCGACGAGGTCGGCCACCACCGCCTTGACCGTCGACTCCTGGACGCCCTGGGCGACTCCCCACGCGACGACGCCGGCGAGGACGGCGACCAGGGTCGGGCCGAGGGCGAGCGCGGGCACGAGCGCCACGAGGACCGGGACGAGGAGCAGCACCCGCGGACCGGTGTGGTCGAAGACCGATCCGACGACGAGCGCCGCCACCGCCTCCACAGCCATCGCGGCCGCGTAGACGACCGGGACCGCGGCGACCGGGAGGATGCCGTCGACCGTGAGGTGGTAGCCGATGATCCCGAAGGTCACGAGCGCCCCCGTCGTCAGCGAGGCCGCGACCGCGTAGCGGAAGAAGTCGCCGGGCAGCCCCGCTCCGACGACCTCGGCCCACCACCCCCGCCGCGGAACCGGGCGCTCGGCGGCGGGCGGCGGGGGCGAGTCGTCGTACACGCTCGGGTCAGGCACGCGTCTGCGCAGGGTGAGCAGCAGGAGCATGGCGACCGCCCCCGGGACCGCGAGCACGGCCAGGCCCCACCAGAGGGACGCGACCGCGACGACGCCGGCCACGACCAGCGGCCCGGCGAACGCACCGACCTGGTCGAGCGCCTTGTGCACCCCGAACCCGCGACCGCGGCCCACGGCGGACGCGACGTGGGCGAGCAGGGCCGACTTGGAGGGTGACCGGATGGCCTTGCCGAGGCGCTCGAGCAGGATCATCGTGGCGGCGAAGGCCAGCCCGGCGGCGCCGAGGCGGGGGGCGAGGGCCAGCAGGGGCACGCAGACAGCGGTGAGGCCGTAGCCCAGGATCGTCAGCGACCAGTAGCGCCCGGTGCGGTCGGCGATGGGGCCGAAGGCCAGGCGCAGCACCAGCGCGACGGCCTCGCCGGCGCCGGTCACCAGGCCCACGACCACCGCGGACGCGCCCAGGGCCGCCAGAACCGGGCCGTAGACGGAGCGGGCACCCTCGTAGACCATGTCGGCGGCCAGGCTCACGAAGCCGAACCACCAGACCACCCGCCACGCGCTGGGGGAGGTGCGGGCAGGGGTGCTCACAACCACCCGGACTTCTTGAACCAGGCGAACAGGCTCAGCGACACCCCGACCATGAGCAGCAGGGCGAACGGGTAGCCGTAGGCCCAGTGCAGCTCGGGCATGTGGTCGAAGTTCATGCCGTAGATGCCCGCGATGAGCGTCGGCACCACGATCAGCGCCGCACCGGCGGAGATCTTGCGCATGTCCTCGTTCTGCTGCACCGAGATGCGCGCCAGGTGGGCGTCGAAGGCGGTCGACAGCAGCACGTCGAGGTTGTCGACCACCTCCGAGACCCGGTGGAGGTGGTCGGACACGTCGCGGAAGTACGTCGCGGTCTCCGTGGTGATGCGGTCGTCCACGCCCATCGCGAACTTGCGCATCGGCTCGCGCAGCGGCATCACCGCGCGCCGCACCTCGGCGATCTCCCGCTTGAGGACGTAGATGCGGTTCGAGTCGTTGGTGCGCGCCTCGGAGAAGACGGACGCCTCCACCTCGTCGACGTCCTCCTCGAGGGCGGCGCCGACCTTCTCGTACTCGTCGACCACCCGGTCGCAGACCGCGTAGAGGACGGCCATCGGCCCGTGCTCGAGCACCTTGGCCCGGTGCTCGAGGTCGCGCCGCGAGGCGCCCAGGTCGATGCCCTGGCCGTGCCGCACGGTCACCACGAAGTCATGGCCGACGAACATGTTGATCTCGCCCGTCTCGACCGCGTCCTCCGCGTCGACGTACCAGAGCGTCTTCAGCACGAGGAAGAGCGTGTCGCCGTAGCGCTCCAGCTTGGGGCGCTGGTGGGAGTCGCCGGCGTCCTCGACGGCCAGGGGGTGCAGGTCGAAGGTGCGGGCGATCAGGTCGAGCTCGTCGGGGCTCGGGTCGTGGATGCCGATCCACTGGAAGTCGCCGGGGTCGCAGGGCACGCGCGCCGAGCCCAGGCTCTGGTCGGCGGGGTCACCACCCAGCGGGACCCGCTGGCCCCGGTGGTAGAGCGCGTTGTCGACGATCACAGGCTGAGGCTAGCCCCACTAACCTCTGGAGAATGCCCACCGTCATCCTCGTGCGACACGGCCGCTCGTCGGCCAACGCCACCGGAGTCCTCGCCGGGCGCCTGCCCGGAGTCCACCTCGACGACGCCGGGGTGCAGCAGGCGGTCGCGGTCGGCGAACGGCTGGCGGGCGTGCGCCTCGCGGCGGCGGTGACCAGCCCGCTCGAGCGCTGCCGGGAGACCTGCCGCGAGATCACCACCCGCCAGGGCGCGCCGCTCCGGGCCGGCACCGACAAGCAGCTGTCCGAGTGCGACTACGGCGAGTGGCAGGGACGTCCCCTCAAGGAGCTCGCGAAGGAGAAGCTGTGGAGGACCGTCCAGGCGCAGCCGTCCGCGGCGACCTTCCCGGGCGGTGAGTCCATGCGCGCCATGCAGGACCGCGCGGTTGCGGCCGTACGACGTCACGACGCGCGGGTGGCGGCCGAGCACGGCGACGACGCCGTGTGGGTCGCGGTCAGCCACGGAGACGTGATCAAGTCGATCCTCGCCGACGCCCTCGGCACCCACCTCGACCTGTTCCAGCGCATCCACGTCGACCCGGCGTCCGTCTCGGTCGTGCGCTACACCGAGTCACGCCCGTTCGTCATCGGCACGAACACGCACGCCGGTGACCTGTCGTGGCTGACCCCGCCGAAGAAGTCCCGCCGCACGTCCCGCACCCGGCGCTCGGACGCCGAGGTGGGTGGAGGCGCCGGACCGCAGCCAGCGAGGTCCTAGGGTGAGTGGCATGCCCGTCGTGCACCGCTTCGACCCGCCCGAGCGCTTCGTCGCCGGCACCGTTGGCGAGCCCGGCCAGCGCACGTTCTTCCTCCAGGCGCGCGAGGGTGCGCGACTGGTGAGCGTCTCGCTGGAGAAGCAGCAGGTGCAGGCGCTCGCGGAGCGGGTCGACGAGCTCCTCGACGAGCTCATGCGGGCCGCGGGCGGTGACGTGCTGATCCCGGCGATCGCGCCGCGCGACCTGACGGACACCCAGCCCCTCGAGCAGCCGATCGAGGAGGAGTTCCGGGCAGGCACGATGACGCTGTCCTGGGACGGGGCCGACGAGCGCGTGGTCATCGAGGTCTTCCCGTTCACCGAGGCCGCGGTCGTCTCGCCCGAGCAGCTCCAGGAGGACCTCGAGGACCTCCTCGAGCCCGAGCCCGAGGAGATCTTCCTCGTCCGGATCACGGCCGCGGCGGCCCGGTCGTTCGTGGAGCGCTCGCTGTCGGTGATCGGTGCCGGGCGCCCTGACTGCCCCTTCTGCGGCGAGCCCGTCGACCCCGACGGACACCTGTGCGTGCGGGCCAACGGCTTCCGGCGCCGTGATCCCTGACCTGCCCGACGGCTTCCCCACGGGGGAGCTCACGCTCCACGGTCGGGTGCTGCCGGCGTCCAACGCCACCTTCGTCGGCGAGCTCGGGGGCGTGCGGGTGGTCTACAAGCCGATCGCGGGGGAGCG
>DATIAJ010000315.1:0-11310 GCA_035458105.1 Nocardioides sp.
CTGTGGTCCACCAGATGGACCACAGCCACCGCGCTGACGCACTGCCGGCGATCGATCAGCCGCGGACCTTCTTCGTCCGGCGGGTCTTCACGGTGAGCGCGGCACGCTCCGGCGCGGAAGCCACCACCCGGACGGTGATCCGCTTCCCGACCAGCTTCTTGGTCACCCGGAGGCGGTTCTTCGTGGCGCCCTTGATGCGCTTGCCGTTGGCGAGCCACTGGATCTTGCGCGAGACCTTCGTCGGGTTCCAGGTTCCCCGGGTCACGCGGAGGACCTGCGTCACGGCTGCGGTGCCCTTGATGCGGGGCCGCTTCACCATGACGACCTTCGCGGTCGTCGTGGTGGGCGCGGTCGTCGCGACCGGGGTCGGCGCAGTCTGCTGTGTGGGTGCGGCCGTGGCACTGGGCGTCGGGTCCGTACTGGGCGTCGTGGTGGAACCCGGGCTCGGCTCCGGGTCGGTCGCCGGCTCAGGGGCCGGGACCGGCGTGGCGAGGCGGGCGTCGAGACCGGTGCTCGACCCGGCGCTCTTCACCACGAGGGTGTCGGCCTCGGCGAGGGTGGCCTTGTCGTTCCAGAACTCCGACACCTCGGTGGCCGGGTCGCGGAAGCCGAGGGTGTAGGTCCCACCCGGCAGTCCGTCGACGTCGTAGCGCCCGTCCGCGTCGGTCGTGTCCGTGGCGAAGGGGGTCCGCGTGCCGTCGTGGACGACGTACGCCGTGACCTCAGCGCCCGCGATGCCCGACCCCGTCGTCCCGGTGACGGCGCCGGTCAGGTGCGCGGCAGCGCCGAGCTCGGTCGGCGACAGCTCTCGCATGCCGCCGCCCGGCACGAGCACGACGTCCTCGGCCAGGTCGATGTGCACCTGGTCGTTGTAGAACTCGGTGGAGTAGCGCCCCGCGGTGTCGTCGAAGCGCACCCGGTAGGTGCCGTCGTCCAGCTTGCCGACGCTGTAGCGCCCGTCGGTGCCGGTCTCGGCGCTGTCGACCTCGACCCACTGCTCGACGCCACCGACCGTCATCTCGGCGAGCGTGGCGACGCGGATCCCGGCGAGCGCCTGACCGCCGGCGGTCGTGACGACTCCCTTGATCCGGGCCGGCTTGCCGACCGCCTCGGCCGGGCCCGAGAGGACGGCGGTGGACGTGACTCCGAGGGTCACGGCGAGCAGGGTCCCCACGACCCGCTTGTTGCCTGTACGCATGATGGTGCCCCCTTGCTGGTGGGCATCGCCCCTCGATGCCCTGCATGGGAACGTAGGTCTGTCAAATCGGCGCATACCCCACTTTGGGTACGCCGTTGCTCGTCCGTGGCCGGACGGTGGCGGACCAGAGGATCACCGGGCGGGTTCCGTTGCTCCCCGGCCGGCCTTGTTACCGGCGCCGGGCGGTCGACGGCGTGCCGCGGGTGGGGCAGGACCGTGCGACCTCGAGCCCGAGCCACTCCCCCAGCGAGTCGAGCTCGTCGTGCACCCGCCGGCGGCGAGCGGCGGACCAGTCGCCGTCCTCGTGCACGGCGTCGACGATCAGCACGCCCGCCTCGCGGTCGGCCGTCGCGTCGATCTTCCCGACCAGCTCGTCGCCGTCGAGCACCGGCATCGCCCAGTAGCCCCACTGCCGCTTCGCCGCGGGCTTGTACATCTCGAGCTGGTAGTCGAAGGCGAACAGGTCCTCCATCCGCTTCCGGTCGAAGACCAGCCGGTCGAGCGGGGAGAGGATCGCGGCGCGGCCCTCGAAGTCGTCGAGGTCGGCCAGCCGGTCGGGGTCCACCCGCCACGTCCCGCGTACGCCGTCGACGCGGGCGGCCGCGCCGGTGCTGCGGACGTCGTACCTCTCGTCCCAGGCCTCGAGTGCCCGCGGGCGGGCGATGCCGAGTGCCCGTAGCCGCCGTGCGGCGAGGACGTGGTGGGCCTCCTCGGCGGGCACCGCGGGGTCACCGGGGTGGACGCGCGCGGCGAGGTCCCACCGACGCTCGCGCCCCTCGCGGGAGGCGACCGCGACCTCGCCGCGAGCCTCCAGGCACTCCAGGAGCTTCATCACGTTCTTGTCGTTGGTCCATCCCGTCGAGCGCCACGGCACCTCGCAGGTGTCCGGCAGGTCACGGGCGGCGGTCGGCCCCTCCGCGCGCAGCAGCGCGAGGATGTCGCGGCGACAGCCGTCGTTGGCGGCCACCCAGTCGGCGAGGTCCTCCTGCCACTCCTTCAGCGGCGGCTCCCCGGGCCACGCATCCATGTCCGCGCGGTGCAGCGCGACGTCCTCGCTCGGCAGCAGCATCGCCCGCAGCTCGACCAGTGCGCCGTCGCCCACGAGCTCCTCGAGGTCCTCGGGCGCGTAGGCGCCCCCGAGGCGGGTCCACAGGGCGAGGTCGGCGTGCTGGGCCACGACACGGGTGAGGTCGACCTGGAGGAAGCCGAGGTGCCGCACCACGTCCAGCGCGTCGGTGGGTCGCGGCGCGGCGAGCAGCTGGGCGCGTACGGCGATGCGGCGGGCCTGCCGCGGCGTCAGCTCGAGGCTCGGTGGGGCGCCCATGGCGCGATCCTAGGACCGCGGGACGGTGTGTCGGGGCCACGCCCGCATGGCCCGAACGGGTCATTCCTGCCCCAGATCGGTCATTCCCGGCCGGTTCGCGCCCGTCCGGCGCCGTCCGGTGCGACCGTGGACGGCATGTGGGACACCGTCGAGACCAGCTCGGTCCACCTCTCTCACGACCTGCCGTGCAGCGAGTGCGGCCACGGTCGTCACACCTACCTGCCGTGCTCCGACACGTGCAGCTGCACCCACGGGCGCGACCGCGTGCTCAGCAACGCCTGAGACGCCCGGTCGTCAGCGCTGGCGTACCGAGTCGTCCTCGACCCGCCGTGTGACCCTGCGGCGCACCTTGGACACGAAGCGCTCGCGCGGGGGCGGGTTCCCGTCCTCGTCGAGCTCGTAGGACTCCACCTTCGCCAGCCTCGGCCGGTCGTGGTCGTCGACGACCTCGCCGGTGACCCACCACATGCGCAGGCTCGGTCCGGCCAGCCGGAGGAAGGCGAGGTTGTTGTCGAACCACGGCCCCTCGGCGTACGTCCACCTGAGCGGCGCGTCAGGCACGTGAGCCGACCTCGACGCCAGGCGGCCGATCGGGCCGGCGACACCGTAGGAGAGCACGGCCGTCGCGAAGCGCATGTTGCGCGAGAGCGGGTTGCGCATCGGTGAGCAGACGGCCTGGAGGACGGTCGAGCGCAGCGCCGGACCGCCGTGGGTCGGGTGTGCCTCGCTGACGTAGCTGTGGTGCACGTCGCCGGAGAGGAACGTGACGGTGGACGGTGCGCGCCCCCGCTCGCCCGCAGCGACCTCGATGACCTGCCGGGCGACCTGCTGGAAGCTGTTCTGGAACGCGCCCCAGTGCTCGAGGTCGACCAGCTGGCGCAGCCTCTCCCCCATCCGGCCGCCGCGGTCGCCCCACGCCCCCTGCGCCAGCGCCTCGCTGAACGCCTCGAGGTGGTGGAGCCCGCGCGCGAGCAGGAACGGCAGGGACGTGCCGACGAGGAGGTGGTCGACGTCGCCGCGCAGCTGCTCGTCGAGCCAGGCCGCCTCGTCGTCGTCGAGCATCGCCCGGTCGTCCGGGTCGAGCTTGCGGGCCGCGCGCGAGTCGACGACCACGAGGCGGGCCTGCGTGTCGAAGTCGCGGGTGTAGCTCCAGCGGTAGGTCTGCGGCTGCTGGTCGACCCGGGCCGCGAACTCGTCGAGGAACGGTCCGAGGTCCTGCTCGGCGTCGCCCCGGTGCGCCCGCACCGTCGCGTACACCTCGTCCTCGTCGCGCTCGGCGGGCGACATGTTGCCGAGGTGCTGGTAGACCCAGTAGGACGCCAGGCCGGCGACGATGCGTCCGTGCCACCACGAGGTGGCCTCCATCTCGCGACGCCAGTCCATCGACGTGTTCCAGTCGTCGCGGATGTCGTGGTCGTCGAAGATCATCGCGCTCGGCACGGTCGAGAGCAGCCACCGGTTCGCGGGATCGGACCACGCGAGCTTGTAGAGGTGCGCGTACTCCTCGTAGTCCTTGAGCTCGGTCCAGGGAGGCTGCTCGATGTCGCGTCGCGACTCGATGAACTCGCGCATCGCGTCGGTGGTCTCGTCGGCGTAGACCTGGTCGCCCAGGAAGAGCATCAGGTCGGGAAGCCGGTCCGGGTCGAGGTCGGCGTCGTCCGGGTCGGCGGGCTCGACCTGTCCGGCGACCCGCAGCGCCCACGCGCGGAGGGCGTCGACGCCGTGGGTCCTGTTGCCCTTCTCGTCGTGCGAGACCGACGTACGGCACGAGCCGAAGGCCAGGTGCAGCGGGCGGCCCGCCTCCAGCGTGGCGATCACGGGGTCGGGGAACGGCGACCCTGCCTGCGGCCACACCCGGTCGCCGTCGATCGCGACGGTGTAGGGCTCGGTGGTGCCGGGAGCGAGGCCGTCGAGCTCGACGAGGGCGTAGTGGTGGTCGTGGACCACGAACGTCGACGCGCTGGCCCTCGCGTCCCCGCGGGTGACCGTGACGCGGCCGGGGGCGTCCGTCTCGACCCAGACCGCCGCCGAGGTCTCGTCGACGTAACGGAGCAGCGGGCCGAGCAGCAGCTTGTCCTCGGGCGACCTCATGGGCGGAGGAGCACCTTGATCGCGCGGCGCTCGTCCATCGCCCGGTAGCCCTCGGGCGACTCGGCCATCGGCAGCGTCAGGTCGAAGACCTTCCCCGGGTCGATCGCACCCGAGAGCACCCGGTCGAGCAGGTCGGGCAGGTAGCGCCGCACCGGGGCCATGCCGCCGGCGAGGCCGACGTTCTTCTGGAACATCCGGCGCACCGGCAGCTCGACGCCGTGCGGCACGCCCACGAAGCCGACCGTGGAACCCGGGCGCGCGACGGTGAACGCCGTCTTCATCGCGCCGTCGGTGCCGACGCACTCGAGGACGGCGTCGGCGCCGATCCCGTCGGTGAGGTCCGCGATGCGCGCCTCGCCCTCCTTCCCGCGCTCGGCGACGACGTCGGTCGCTCCGAAGGCCCGGGCGATCTCCTGGCGGGGCTCGTGACGCGACATCGCGATGACGCGCTCGGCGCCCATCTCGGACGCGGCCAGCACGCCGCTGAGACCCACGGCCCCGTCCCCGACGACCACGACGGTGTGCCCGGGCCGGACGCCCGCGGCGACCGCCGCGTGCCACCCGGTGGCCATCACGTCGGTGAGCGCCAGCAACGAGGGGATCAGCTCCTCGTCGGGCATCCCGTCAGTCGCGACGAGGCTGCCGTCGGCCTGCGTGACCCGGGCGTACTCCCCCTGCCCGCTCTGGGTGATGCCGAGGTTGACGCACGCCGACTGCATGCCGGCGCGGCAGTGGGCGCACGTGTTGTCGCAGTGGCAGAACGGGACGATGACGAAGTCGCCGACCTTGGTGGAGGAGACCTCCGAGCCCACCTCCTCCACGACGCCGACGCACTCGTGGCCGATGGTCGAGCCGGCGTCGACGTCGTTCTCCCCCCGGTAGGGCCAGAGGTCCGAGCCGCAGATGCAGCCGGCGACCACCTTCACGATCGCGTCGGTGGGCTTCTCGATCCGCGGGTCGGGCACGTCCTCGAAGCGGATGTCCCCGGGCGCATGGATGGTCGTGGCACGCATGCGGCGATCCTGCCACGCACCTGCGCATCCCATCCGGGAGCGTCGATCTGGCGTTATCTCATATCTGAGATACCGTGTTCGGCATGGCTGACTACAAGGGTCGCATCGGCAACCTCATCCGCGACGCCCGCAAGCACCGCGGGCTCACCCAGCACCAGCTGGCCGAGCTGCTCGGCACGAGCCAGAGCGCCATCAACCGCATCGAGAAGGGTCACCAGAACCTCTCCCTCGAGATGCTCGCCCGCATCGGCGCGGCTCTCGACTCCGAGATCGTCGCCCTGGGCGCCGGACCCACGCACCTGCGCGTCGACGGTCCCACCACGCTGTCCGGATCGATCGACGTCAAGACCTCGAAGAACGCCGGCGTCGCGCTGCTGTGCGCCTCGCTGCTCAACAAGGGGCGTACGACGCTGCGCAAGGTCGCGCGCATCGAGGAGGTCAACCGCCTGCTCGAGGTGCTCAACTCCCTCGGCGTGGCCACCCGCTGGGTCGGCGACGACAACGACCTGGAGATCATCCCGCCCGCCGACCTCGACCTCGCCGCGATCGACGAGGCGGCAGCGCGACGTACGCGTTCGGTGATCATGTTCCTCGGCCCGCTGCTGCACCGCTACGACGAGTTCGACCTCCCCTACGCCGGCGGCTGCAACCTCGGCGAGCGCACGGTCGAGCCGCACATGTCGGCGCTGCGTCCCTTCGGCCTCGAGGTGAAGGCGAGCGACGGCAGCTACCACGCCAGCGTCAACCGCACCATCGAGCCGGCCCGGCCGATCGTGCTGACCGAGCGCGGTGACACGGTCACCGAGAACGCGCTCATGGCCGCAGCGCTCCACCCGGGCACCACCGTGATCCGCAACGCGTCGTCCAACTACATGGTCCAGGACCTGTGCTTCTACCTCCAGCGCCTCGGCGTGGAGGTCGAGGGCATCGGCACCACGACGCTCAAGGTGACGGGCCGGTCGTCGATCAACGTCGACGTCGACTACGCCCCCGCCGAGGACCCGATCGAGGCGATGTCGCTGCTGGCGGCCGCCATCGTCACCAAGTCGTCCATCACCATCCGCCGCGTGCCGATCGAGTTCCTCGAGATCGAGCTCGCGACGCTGGAGGAGATGGGCTTCCGCTACGACCGCTCCCCCGAGTACGCCGCGCTCAACGGCGAGACCCGGCTGGTCGACATCACCACGCACCCCTCGGAGCTGCGGGCGCCGCTGGACAAGATCCACCCGATGCCGTTCCCCGGGCTCAACATCGACAACCTGCCGTTCTTCGCGGTCATCGCGGCGGTGGCCGAGGGCCAGACGCTGCTGCACGACTGGGTCTACGAGAACCGCGCGATCTACCTCACCGAGCTCAACAAGCTCGGCGCCCAGGTCAAGCTGCTCGACCCCCACCGCGTGCTGATCGAGGGTCCGACGCACTTCTCGGGCGCCGAGATCGTCTGCCCGCCCGCGCTGCGCCCGGCCGTCGTGCTGCTGATCGCGATGCTCGCCTCGAAGGGCCGCAGCGTGCTGCGATCGACGTACGTCATCCACCGCGGCTACGAGGACCTCGCCGAGCGGCTCAACGAGCTCGGCGCCAACATCGAGACCTTCAGGGACATCTGAGCCGCGCGGCTCAGCCGAACAGGGTCTCCACCCAGGCACGTGACACCTTGCCGACCGACGGCGGGGCGGTCATGTCGGCGGTGATGCGCGGCAGGGGTGCGGTGTGCTGGCCGGCGTTGCGGTGCCAGTCGTTCTCCGCCTCGACCAGCATCCCCAGGTCGGCGCGCGCGAGGAACACCCCGTGCCCCTCGGGGCACGAGCTGACCGTCGCCTCGCCGTGGGTCCGCTGATCCATCTCCACACCGCACCGGGGACACGTCATGCTCTCCATCCCCCGACGGTACCGCCGACGTCCATACTTCTCGCGTGAAGTCACCGCATCGGTCCGTACCGGCCTACCTCGACGGCGGGCGGCCCCTCGCCTTCGCCCACCGCGGCGGTGCCTACCACCCCGACATCGAGGGGCTCGAGAACACGCTCGCGGCATTCACCCACGCCGTCGAGCTGGGGTACACCTACCTCGAGACCGACGTCCACGTCACGCGCGACGGCGTGCTGCTGGCCTTCCACGACACCGTCCTGGACCGGGTGACCGACCGGACCGGGAGCATCGCTGCGTCGACGTACGCCGAGGTGCAGCAGGCCCTGATCGGAGGGCGCGAGCGGGTGCCGACCCTCGCCGAGCTCTTCGACGCCTTCCCCCGGGCCCGCTTCAACATCGACCTCAAGTCCGAGGGCGCGGTCGAGGCGCTCGCCCGCTTCATCGAGGAGCGCGCGGCGTGGGACCGGGTGCTGGTGGGCTCCTTCTCCGGTCGCCGGATGAACGCGTTCCGCCGGCGCACGCAGGGCCGCGTGGCCACCTCGGCGCACCCGCTGGAGGTAGTGGCGTACCGCGTGCTCGGCAGCGCCCGGCTCGCCCGCTGGCTCACCCGCGGGCGACCGGTGGCGCTGCAGGTGCCCCACCGGCGGGGTCGCCTCCTGGTGGTGTCCCCTGGGCTCGTACGACGGGCCCAGGCGGCCGGCGTCCAGGTCCACGTGTGGACGATCGACGACCCAATCGAGATGAACGCCCTCCTCGACCGTGGTGTCGACGGCATCATGACCGATCGCACGGACATACTCAGGGACGTGCTCCGCGCTCGCGGACAGTGGAACGGCCCCGTGGAGGATGAGGGATGACCGACGTGGAGGGCGGGATCGCCAACCTCGAGCCGCTCGAGCAGGCACGGGAGCAGAAGGCCTGGTACTGGTACGACTGGGCCAACAGCGCCTACACGACCACCATCGGCACCGTCTTCTTCGGCCCCTACTTCATCAACCTGGCCGAGAACGCCGTCGGCGGCGAGGACGGCCGCTTCGAGGTGGGCGGGCTCTCCCTGCCGCCCGACTCGTTGTTCTTCTGGCTGATCACGGTCTCCACGATCCTGTCCGCGCTGATCCTGCCCCCGCTGGGGGCGTACGCCGACCGCGTGGCCAACAAGAAGCGCCTGCTGGCGACCCTGGCGTGGATCGGCGCGTTCTTCGCCGCGATGATCTTCTTCGCGACCGGCGACAACTGGCAGCTCGCCGCGGTCGGCATCGTGCTGGGCAACCTGTTCTTCGGCGCGGCCGGGGTCGTCAACGACTCGATCCTGCCCCTCATCTCCGACGAGGACGACCGAGACCGGGTCTCCTCACGCGGCTGGGCCTTCGGCTACCTCGGCGGCGGCCTCCTGCTCGTGCTCAACCTGGCCGTCTACCTCGGCCACGAGACCCTCGGGCTCGACGAGGGGCTCGCCGCCCGCCTGTGCATGCTCTCGGCCGCCGTGTGGTGGGCCGGGTTCACCCTGATCCCCTACCTTCGCCTCAACGACCACCCACCAGTCGCCGTGGAGCAGGTCGAGGGCAACGCGATCCGCCGGAGCTTCGGCCAGCTGGCCGCCACGCTGCGCGACATGCGGCAGTACCCGATGGCCCTGACCTTCCTGGTCGCCTACCTCTTCTTCAACGACGGCATCCAGACCGTCATCGCATCCGCGTCGGTCTACGGCTCGGAGGAGCTCGGCCACGGGCAGACGATCCTCATCGCCACCATCTTGATGGTTCAGTTCGTGGCCTTCGGCGGTGCACTCCTGTTCGGCCGGCTCGCCGGTCGGATCGGCGCCAAGCGGACCATCCTGATGGGCCTGACCATCTGGTGCGTGATCGTGACGGCCGGCCTGTTCCTGCCGGCACGCAACGTGACCCTCTTCCTGGTGATGGGTGCCGCGATCGGCATCGTGCTCGGCGGCACGCAGGCCCTGGCCCGGTCCTACTTCTCCCTCCTCATCCCCCGGGGCAAGGAGGCGGAGTACTTCAGCTTCTACCACGCGATGGATCGCGGCACCTCGTGGTTCGGCACCGCCACGTTCGGCATCGTGCTCGCCCTCACCGACTCCTACCGGCCGGCGCTGTTCGCCCTCATCGCCTTCTTCGTGATCGGTGGCCTGCTGCTCACCCGTGTCGACACCGAGCGCGGGATCCGCGAGGCCGGCAACGACGTACCTGCGGTGATCTGAGCGCTCTCGACCCCGGCCCGGCCCGTGTCTGGTGCCTCTGCGACGAGGTCCACCCCTGAGGGTGAAGTTCGTCTCGCCTGAGCGTGGCCGGCGACACGTGGAATCCGCGGAATTGCGCCCTGCCCGCTACCGTTGAAGATCGTAGAAGTTCCGGTGCAGTCGGGCCGCGTCGTCACGAGCGGCGTCACGATCCACGGTCAGGCTCGTTGCACTGGTAGACCCGAACACACAACACAACGGGTGTCAGCAACCCAATGGAGGTGGGCACGGTGGCGGAGCGCACACTACGTGGCGCACGGCTCGGCGGCCAGAGTTTCGAGGACGAGCGCGGCATCGAGTTCGCAGCTCGCCAGCAGGTCGGATACCGGTGCAAGCAGGGACATGACTTCGAGGTGACGATGTCGGTCGAGGCCGACATCCCAGCGGTCTGGGAGTGCCCGCGCTGCGGCGCCGAGGCGCTGAGCACCGCCGGCATCCTTCCCGAGGAGAAGGTCGAGAAGCCGGCCCGTACGCACTGGGACATGCTGCTCGAGCGTCGCTCGGAGAAGGAGCTCGAGGACATCCTCAAGGAGCGGCTCGAGCTGCTGCGCGGCGGCGAGATCGGCCCCGCGCACCTGCACCGCGCCAACAAGAAGAAGCGCGTCAGCTGACCGGCTGACCACCTCGGTCGAGCCGGTCGAGCTCACTCGACGACGTCGCCCCGGACCACCGGCCCACCGGGCCCCGGTCCGGGGCGTTCGTCGTCTCCGGGGGTGGAGCGGGGCCCGAACCCAGGCCCGAACCCAGGCCCGAAGCCAGGCCCGAAGCCGGCGCCCGCGCCGAAGGCCGGAGCGACCACGAGCCGGCGCTCGACCACCGTCGTCAACAGCCGTCGCGCGACCGGGCGGGTGAAGGGCAGGATCAGCAGGATCCCCGCGATGTCGAGGACGAAGCCCGGGCTCAGCATCAAGGTGCCGCCGATGAGGATCAGGGCACCGTCGGCGATCTCCCGTGCCGGCATGCGCCCCTGCTGCAGCGCCGTGCGCAGGGCCGACCAGGCGCGACCGCCCTCGCGCTTGATGAGCCACGCGCCGAGGAGGCTGTCGAGCACGAGCAGCAGGATCGTCCACCACGGCCCGACCAGCTGGCCCACCTGCAGGATGACCCAGATCTCGACCAGGGGGACGACGACGAACGCGGCGGCGAGCACCGGACGCACCCACCGGCGCCGGCGGCGCGGCCCTGCGGGCGGGGTCGGCGTCGTCATGCCCGTCTCCTGCTCCGGCGGAGCTGCTCCCGACGCTCGGAGAGCCCCCAACGGGTGATCTTCCGCAGCGACTCGGTCGCGACCTGGCCGCTCATCTTGGAGTCGCCGCGCTCGCGCTCGACGAACTCGATCGGGACCTCCGTCAGGCGGAGCCCGCGGCTGAGCGTGCGGTAGGCGAGATCGGTCTGGAACACGTATCCAGTAGACCTCACAGAGCCAAGGTCGATCGCCTCGAGCGTCGTACGTCGGAACAGGCGGTAGCCGGCGGTGGCGTCCTTGACCCGGATGCCGAGCAGGAGGCGGACGTAGAGGTTGCCGCCGCGCGAGAGCAGGAGCCGCTGGAGGGGCCAGTTG